>NZ_JAUSZN010000001.1:5996666-6363333 GCF_030817595.1 Neobacillus niacini | reverse complement strand
TAACGGAGGATAAAACTCCGCTAAACAAAAAAGCGTCTAGCCCTTTTGGCTTAGACGCTTTTTTACGATATTTTTTTTAGCAAATAGTTTTTCTTGCTCCGTAAACAACTCGGAGAGCTGGCGGTAAGAATGAAATAAGTTGGGCCTAGAAAGTATATATGTTAATCTTTCTTCGAAATTAACCGGTTTTATCTCAAATTGATTTAAAGGGATAGGTTCCTTTGAATTAACTTGTCTATCATTTGACCAATATAAAAATTGAATAAAATAGATAATCCCTTTCTTCATTAATTGAAGTGTGGCTTGTTGATCTCGATTACCATAAAGAGTTTCAAGGTCAGATTTCACTCCGTCCCATTTCGATAATAAGAAAGAAATATTCACTTCCGAAGCTTCTAATTCCAGTTCCTCTAGATAAGGGATGATTAGTTTATCCATTCACTATATCCCTCGCTTTCATTCTCTTTTTACCTTCCCTGCAAAGCTCTAATAATGGACAGCTAGGACATTGTGGGTTTTGTGCTTTGCAATGATACCTTCCGAAGAAAATTAATCTATGATGAGTAACAGACCACTCGTCCTTGGGTACTTTTTTCATTAATGTCTTTTCAACTTCTAATACGGAATCCTTCCAGCGGCATATTCCAAGACGCTTACTTACCCTCTCGACATGTGTATCCACCGCGATAGCAGGAATATTAAATGCTACCGATACAACAACATTTGCCGTTTTTCTGCCAACACCAGGAAGTTTTGTTAATTCATCACGATCACGCGGTACTTCACCATCGTATTCATCCAAAAGTAATCGGCACAAACTTTGGATATTTTTTGCTTTGTTTCTGTAGAGTCCGATAGAGCGTATATCATTTTGCAGTTCCTCTATTGGTACACTTAAATAATCTTCAGGAGTTTTGTACTTTTTAAATAATTCCTTGGTCACCTTATTGACAAGGACATCCGTACATTGAGCAGACAATGCCACAGCAATGACCAGCTCAAATGGATTTGAATGTACTAGTTCACAATGTGCTTCAGGGAACATTTCGTCCATTTTATCTAGACAAAAACGTATTTGTGTATTGTTTAACAAAGAAAGTCACCTGCCATGAGTAATAATATTTTTGTAATAAATGGAAACAAACGAGAGGAATTTTCCTCTCGTTCTGAATGCTTATTGCTCGAGCCAATTGTAAAATGGCACGGAAGTAGTTGTAGAGGCTTGAGTATCTTGAGCAGGTCTATTTGGTGTTTGCTTTTGGCGAAACTTTCGTCCATGATTTTTAGCCTGTTCAATCGTTTTTATCCCATTCTTTTTCCATTCAAAAAGAATCCTGTCAATATACCGGAAATTTAACTTTCCTGACATGACCGATTCTCTAAGTGCTGCCTTTATGATAATGGGATCATGGTGGTCATCATCCATCCACATAGCTAACGATTCACATTCAAACGGGGATAGAGGACGGCCAAATTCCTTCTCAAAACACGTGTAAAGATCGCTTTCGTCTGCTTTCTTGGTAACTTCTTCTGACTGTTTATTTTTCATTAAAAATTGTTCAACAAGTCGTTCCCATAAAGGTTGAACGGAGTATTTTTCAAACCTGATTCCATCTTGAGAGTATTCATCTATGATTTCAATAAACCCTTTTTGGATTAATCTTCGCAGAATATCGTTGCATTCCGAAACGGTAATCGTCATACGTGAGGAAAGCTCTTCTGGGGTAGGGAAGTCATTTCCCTTTTCTAAAAAGGTAATAATATTTAATAAAAGAACAAGTTCATATTCATTAAGATTCATATTTCGGTACTCAGAAAGTAATACAGCGGGAACTGTTATATTACCTTCCTGAAGCCATGATAATATATTTGTTTTCATCTATAAGACACCTCTTGATTAGTATAACATGAACAACCTCTCTCTAGTAAGAGGATTGGAATAACCAGATTTTATAATAAAAGTAAAAAGCCTGCAGAAGCAGACTTTTTCAGGTCATCCAATATTTTTAATCTTGACGTTTTGATTCAACAAATTCCTTCATTCTTGCTACAGCTTTCTCTAGTAAATCTAGAGAGGTTGCATAGGACAGACGGATATTGTCTGGAGTACCGAACCCAGAGCCTGGAATCACCGCTACCTTAGCCTCTACTAATAACGCTTCAACAAATGCATCAACATCCGGATATCCTGTTATTTCAGCTGCTTCCTTAACATTTGGATATAAGTAAAAAGCTCCTTGAGGCTTTACACAGGTGAAACCGGGAATTGAAACTAATTGATTATAAATCACTTCTAACCGATGTTCAAATGCCTGCCGCATTTCCTCTACTGGCTCCTGAGGACCATTATAGGCTGCAATAGAGGCATACTGTGCAGTTGTCGTAGGATTAGAGGTACTATGACTCGCAAGATTGGTCATCGCCTCGATAATCTCCCTATTGCCTGCAGCATAGCCAATACGCCATCCTGTCATAGAGTGTGATTTCGAAACTCCATTAATTACAATGGTCTGTTCCTTTAATTCTGGAGATAGCTGCGCAACCGATACATGTTTATTTTCACCATATATAAGCTTTTCATAAATCTCATCCGAAACGATTAATATATTTTTTTCGAGGCATAATTTACCTAATTCCTGCAGTTCCTCCGCTGTATAAATAACACCTGTCGGATTACTTGGCGAGTTGATAATAACTGCTCTCGTTCTTTCCGAAATGACCGAACCTAACTGTTCAGGTGTAATCTTAAAACTTTGTGACTCTAATCCATCAACGTATACAGGAACGCCGCCCGCTAATTTAACTTGTTCAGGGTAACTTACCCAATAAGGCGTCGGGATAATAACCTCATCACCTTCATTTAAGAGCACTTGAAAAAGCGTATATAACACATGTTTCGCACCGTTTCCTACGATGATTTCATTTAGTTTATAGGAAAGACCTTGGTCTCGTTCAAATTTTTCAATAATGGCTTTCTTTAATGCTGGTAAGCCTGCTGAAGGAGTGTACTTTGTATGCCCTTCATTCATAGACCTTGTTGCAGCATCTAAAATATGCTGTGGAGTGTTATAATCGGGCTCACCAGCACCTAAACCAATCACATCCACCCCTTGATCCTTTAGTTCTTTTGCCTTTGCTGTAATTGCTAATGTGGTTGACGGTGTTAGTGATAGTACCCTATTTGCTAATTTAACTGCCATTTCCTTCTCCTCCTGCTCCAATGAAGCTATAAATTTTCGATTTTTTTTAGCCATTCACCTGTTTTAAAATCAACATAATAATAATTTATTAAATTATTTTCAGAACGGTAATATATTTCCCATAATGGGATATTATTTTCCATCCCTAATTTAACTGAGATAATCTTTTTTGGCCTTTTCTCTTCCAAAAGTCTCTGTACAGCATCTTCTTTTGAGATTCCATTTTTCCGTTTATCCCAAATTACCTTCTTGCTCTTCTGAGGAATCCATACGATGATATTTTCACCTTTTTTATTTTTCCCTTCGAGAACACTTACGGTTTCTGTTCCGTGGTAGATATGGAAATCCTCCACCTCACTAATCTCGACCTTTTCTTTAGCCAATGAAACAGCTTTTTCTTGTGCTGTATTTAGAGGCTCCTGGGCACTTGCATATACTTTAACAAAAACCCCTACACATATGGCAATAAATAAAACTAGAAATAAAATTATTTTCTTCATTTTTCTCCACTTCTTCCAGCTACGGCTCCTAACTTTTCGGTCGTTTCAAACCGTCCCTACAAATCCAAAGTGCAGGATTTGCAGTGCCTGGCTTGTAAGCGTCCGTCAAAGTTGGACAGTCGCCTCCGCTTTACATCTTTATGTACGATAAATCGTAAAAATGGCTTTACTTTGATCTTTTTTGTCGAGTGCCAAGCCGAACATTAGGTCCTGTTGTTTTAATGTTCGGTTAAGGGCATCAACAATTTTGTATAAGTCCGGACTATGCTGAAGCTTTACAGTCGAGAGGACTTCTATTTTTGAATCCATAGTATTCCTCCTTTATCTCTCTAAAGCAATAATATCAGCTATAGTCTTCCTTTTCTACAGGAAAGGTGAATACTTCATAGTTATTTTCAGTAAATTTTATTGTTATCGTCCCATGCTTTTTGGTAAAAAAGACTTCTGACCATGTATCCTGCAAATCATAGATAATATCAGGGTCAGGCTGATGTTGCTCTGACTCAAACAAAATCGATATTTGCGGATTCACATATTGAATCAATTTCTCCGATAGCGAATCTTCTATAGCCCAGTTAGGTACTTTAAAAATTGTAACGTCATCTAAAGTTTTCTTTAATAAATTTTCTTCTACATAATCACTAGAGGAAGTCATTAAAAAAATCCGATGTTTAAAAAACTTAAGCGTAAAATCAATTCCTTCATTCTCACCATTTCCGGCAAATAGAACCTCGGCGGATAAATCGGGGAATAAGTCTTGAGTTGTGCCCTCATTCCATGATATAACTTCTACTTCGGGAAAGGACTCCTTCTTATTTTTTAATTCGTTTGTTATCTCAGGTGTTGAAATCAATTTCTTTACGTTATATTTGGATATGATTTGAGTAAGTTGGTCAACAAACAGATTTTGACGATTTGTAATGATTAGTGTTGAAACTTCTTTGACACCGTATGTTTTCAGTATTTCACTTAAGTCCTCACCAGTTTCTTCTCCACCCATATTAACCAAGATATTTTCTCCATTTGAGCCTTGAATAAGGGTAGCCTCACCATCACCTAAACCTAAAAAAGTAACAGCAATCTCATGGTCGTTCAAATTTAAGTCGATACTTTCGACATTACCATATTCAAAAGAAGAGGCACTTCCAATCGAAGTGAACTGAAAAAAGATTGCTGCCATAAGTAATAACCATTTCATACACATACCTCCCATATTATTAGGATGTGTAATTTTTCCAAATTTCATTATAACCATTTGTATATTATTTCAACCAACTCATCGATATTTCCCTTTTTCATCGGTACATCTGGTATAGATTTTAGAAAAGCCTTACCGTATTTCGTGGTAGTAATCCTCTTATCAAAAACCAACATAATTCCACGATCTTTTTCAGTACGAATTAAACGTCCAAAGCCCTGTTTAAATCTGAGAATCGCTTCTGGTAATGAATACTCCGTAAAGGCATTACCACCCCTTTGTTTGATTACTTGACACTTTGCTTCTGTCAGGGGTTCGTCAGGCGGACTAAATGGCAATCTGACAATTACCAAGCAGGATAAATCCTCTCCAGGGATATCTACACCTTCCCAGAAGCTACTTGTTCCCAGCAATATGGCTTTATCATACCTTTGGAAATTCCTAGTTAGCCTTGATCGGCTGCCACTGGTAATCCCTTGAGCAATCATCGCAAAGTCATTGAGGAATCCACTTTCTTTAATAAGCTCATAGGTTTTCTTTAACATGTCGTGAGCCGTGAAGAGAATCAACATTCTTCCTTTTGTTGCTTCAGCAATTGTTATAATATGCTCGGTAATCGCAATCACGTAATCTTCTAGACTTGTTGCATTTACTTCTGGCAAATCCTCAGGAATTAAAAGCTGAACCTGATTTTTATAATCGAAAGGAGACGGGATGACCATTGTCAAAGTATTGTCTTTCTCAAGTCCGATTTCGTTTATAACGTAATCAAATGAATGATTAACAGTTAGAGTGGCCGAAGTTAACACAACTCCCCTTTTAATGTTAAAAAACCTCTCTTTTAGCGAAGCTGATACAAATGCAGGCTGGGCATAGAAGGTCGTTACATTCTGTTGTGAACGGAAGTCTATTTCTATCCACTTAACATCGTCGGACTTTTTAATAAAGCAATCTTGCACGGTCAATCTCAGCTCTTCTAGTTCATTTCTAAAGGATATAATTTCCTCCAGTTTTCCTTTTTGCTTACTCGTTAGTGCCCCATTACTTTTCTTTATCAGCTCTAAACGATGTGTTATCGCTGTTTGGAGGTCTTTCAAAAGGAAGGCGAAACGCTCGGCACTATGGACAAGCGCATTTCTTTCTTTACCACCATCGTTATTTGTGAAACGTACCTTCGCTCGGTTTATGCCCCTTCTTTCTGCAGAATTTGTTTTTGCATAAAGGGCTGTCAGTTTAAAAAACTCATCCATCTCATAGGAAAGATCAGCGGCAAGTTGATTTATTTTTCCTGTCTCTAGTACTTCTTCCCTGGCAGTTTTTAAAGAATCAAGGATCATTTCGAGCTCATAAAAAAGCATGCGTTGCTCATATTGCCCAAATTGATTTAGAAGCAGACGAGTTGTTAAGTAGTCTAATGAACGGCCAAAGTATTGACTTGCCACCTTCTCGAAATGATGTCCTTCGTCAATGACAGCATAATCAAAATTAGGCAATATGGATGTTTCCGATGAAAGATTGCTTAATAGCAGTGAATGATTGGTAATAATGATGTCCGCATTCTGTGCTTCGCTTTGGGCCCGTAAATAAAAATCTTTCTCCTGCCAAGTTTTATTCATCGAAAAAACGGTTTGTTCATTTTTAATTTTATTCCAAAAAATATTTCCTCCGCTTGAGAGATTTAACTCATCTCGATCGCCTGTATTGGTTTCTGTCAGCCAAACGAGAATTTGCATTTTAGTTAACGTGGTATCGTAATTGTCATTTTCCTCTAACAAGGACAGTGCAAATTTCTCCAAGCTAATATAATGATTTCTCCCTTTTAACAAAACGCACTTTATTTCAAAAGGAAGGATTTTTGCTAATAAAGGAATTTCTTTGTAAATAATTTGCTCTTGAAGCTGAATCGTATGTGTGCTCACTACAATTGGCTGTTTATGCTGTTTTGAGATATATGCAACCGGAAGCAGGTATCCTAGAGATTTTCCAACACCGGTTCCAGCCTCTATCAGAGTATGTTTCCCTGAATGGAAACTACGGTAAACCCCGTCCATCATTTGAAATTGACCTATTCTCTTTTCGAAGTTAGTAAAAGCCTTTTTTACCATTACGACTTTTTCATCTTCACTGGATGGATATTGGTCATCTTCCTGATACTGCCTGTTTGTTAACACTGAAATGCTGAGAGGTTTTTTCAATGCAAAAGTATGGTTGCATATTTCAAGCGATTCCTGCCAACTCACACTTGTCTGGTCTAATTCTAAAATAATTTCATCTATCAATTGTTGCAAATCACTTTTTAGCCCTCCTGAAAGCTGCGAAAGCTGACGCAGAGTCAATTCAGGTAATTGAGATAACCGATTTACAAGAATTAGAAAAAGCTCTGCCGTTACTTGAGCATCACTATCAGCCTGGTGAGGGCGATCATGTTGCAAGTCCTCTCTAACCGCCAGGTCTGACAACTTATAGCCATCTGCAGTAGGGAATATGATCCTCGCCATTTCAACTGTATCTAAGACTGACCCATAGAAGCCTTCAAATCCTGCTTGAATTAATTCTTCCTGCAAAAAGGACAAATCAAATAAAACATTATGAGCAACGAAATAAGCACCTTCTAATAAGGAGTTAACCTTTGGGGCTATTTCTGTAAATAATGGTGCATCTTTTACCATGTTATCCTCTAAGCCTGTTAATTCTTCAATAAAAGCTGGGATTGGCCTTTGGGGATTGACTAATGATGAGAAGCTTTCCGTGATTTTCCCGTCTTCAATGACCACAGCAGCAAATTGGATTATTTTATCCCCTTTTTTAGGGTTATTTCCTGTAGTTTCTAAATCCACCACAACAAATTTATTTATCATTCTATATAACACCTCAAACCTTCATTAAAACGGTATCACAAAAAAGCTAAAAGAAAAAGAAAACCTTACGTTATAGTATATAAAATTATCATAAAAAAAGAAAAAATCCCCGCCTAACGGGGATTTCATTACATAATCGTTAATGCTGGTTCAGCATAAATTAGTTCTTTTATTCTGTTATGTTCATCCATAATGGCAACCTTAGGCTGATGGCTTTGGACTTTTTCATCAGCTACTAAGCAATAGGAGATGATAATCACAATATCCCCTTTTTGCACAAGCCGTGCTGCAGCACCATTTAAACAAATGACACCACTGCCTCTCTCACCTGGGATAATATATGTTTCAAGTCTGGCACCATTATTGTTATTAACAATTTGAACCTTTTCATTTGCAACCATACCAACAGCATCTAGTAAATCTTCATCTATCGTAATACTGCCAACATAATTTAGATTAGCTTCCGTTACCGTAGCACGGTGGATTTTTCCATTCATCATATGGCGAAACATTATTTTACTCCCCCAATTTCCTTGCTGACCTCTAGGATGATGTTATCTATTAAGCGAACTTTTGAAAATTTAACTGCAATCGCAATGATACAGGTACCCTCTAGATTGTCCAATGCTTTTAACTGAGGATACGAATAGATTTCTGCATAATCAATTTGTCCATCGGTTTCTGAAGTAATCATGTTTGAAATTAAATTCTTTATTGTCCGAGGGTTCCGTTCCCCAGCCTCTATGATCTCCTTAGCTGCGGCTAAGCTTTTATATAGAGTTGCAGCTTGACGTCTCTCATCGGGCAATAAATTAACGTTGCGTGAGCTTTTCGCAAGGCCATCTTCTTCACGAACAATATCTACAGGAATTAATTGTATCGGAAAGTTGAAATCCGTAATTAGTCCGTCTACAACAGCCACTTGTTGGGCATCCTTCTTGCCAAAATAAGCTCTTGTGGGCAGCACAATATTAAAAAGCTTTGTTAAAACAGTAGCAACACCATCAAAATGGCCAGGTCTAGATTTCCCGCATAAAACCTCTGTACGTTCCTGAACGATCACTCTAACTGATGAAGAATGCGGATACATTTCCTCTACTGAAGGATAAAAAAGGAAGTCTACTCCTTCGCATTCTGCCAAGGATCGATCTCTCTCAAAATCTCTAGGGTAGGTTGAAAAATCCTCTGTCGGACCAAATTGCAATGGATTTACAAAGATACTCAACACCACAATGTCATTTTCTTCTCTTGCTCTTTTTAATAAAGTTAAATGACCCTCATGTAAAAACCCCATGGTTGGCACAAATCCGATTGATTTGGATTGAGATTTCAGTTTTATTATTTTAGTTTGCATATCTTGTATTGTGGTAACGACTCTCATTTTAATCCTCCGTAAAGCCCGCTGAGCTCTCTCTCTTTCATTGTATAAGAGTGCCTATCCTCTGGAAATTGCTCCGACTTTACTTCTTTTACGTAGGATTGAATGGATTCAATAATAAATGGATTTAGGGAGTAATATTGCTTTACAAACTTAGGCACCCTCTCCACACCATACCCTAAGATATCGTGATAGACGAGTACCTGTCCGTCTACATCCACCCCTGCACCAATACCGATTATAGGAATGGTTACATTCTTAGCTACTTCCTCAGCAAGCTGCTTTGGCACACATTCTAGTACAATAGCGAATGCCCCCGCTTCCTCACATTTTTTTGCGTCATGCAGCAATTTCATTGCATCTTTAGCATCTTTTCCTTGAACTTTATAACCGCCCAATACACCAACAGACTGCGGGGTTAATCCAAGATGGCCGCAAACTGGAATACCAGCCTTTGTAAGAGCTGCAATTTGGTCAATTACTTCATCCGCTCCCTCTAACTTTACAGCGTGAGCACCCGTCTCTTGAATTAATCGGCCGGCGTTCAGTAAAGTATCCCGAACGGATAAATGATAGCTTAAAAACGGCATATCAACAACAATAAACGTGTTTTTAGCTCCTCTTTTCACTGCTTTTGTATGATGAATCATGTCTTCCATCGTCACTGGTACTGTAGAGTCGTATCCAAGTACCACCATACCGAGAGAGTCTCCAACTAAAATTATATCCACCTCTGCTTGCTCGGCCTGTTTCGCAGACGGGTAATCATAAGCAGTAAGCATGACGATTTTTTCCTTGCTTTCTTTCATTTTCAAGAAATCTGTACTTTGCTTCACCAACATTCCCTCCTTTTTAGTAGGAAGAGGGGCTAAAAAAGAGCAAATAAAAAGATCCATCTGAAGGCAGAGGATCTTGGTGCTCTTTTACTTGTTCTATCCCTCTGTCCCGGTCCGTATTACGGATCTAGGCAGAAACCTTTTTTAATTGTAAAAAGCAGTTTCAGGTGCAGCTCTCAAGGATACCGCCCATTATTTGAATTATAAGAAAAAATTCAGAAAACCGCAAGATTTTCTTTTCATCTATAAACCGCTATCATTATAGTTCTATATCCGCGGAGTAAACGTGGTGTGTTTTGCCATGGTCGTCTACCATTATTAAAACTCCATCATCTGTAATACCTTGTGCGGTACCGGTAATAGAATTAGATAAGGTACGGGCTGTTATTTTTTTGCCAATACTTATGGCATAACCTTCCCATAGAAGCTTTATGGGAAGAAAACCTTCTTCTAAATATAGGAGATACAATTTTTCCAGGTTCATAAAGATACCCTTGATTAGGTGAGATCGGGATACTTTTTCGCCTTTTTCAAGGAACAGTGAGGTGGCTATCTCCTGCAGCTCACTAGGGAAATCTTCTATTGTTTGATTAACATTCATTCCGATTCCGATAATGACTGAATTGATACGATCTGCTTCTGCTTCAAGTTCTGTTAGTATACCTGTTACCTTTTTCCCTCTTATGAGGATGTCATTTGGCCATTTTATTTCCGGCAGTAAATCGGTAAGGTCTTCAATTGCTTGGACAATTGCTACCGCTGCTAACAGGGTTAATTGAGGAGCCTTTGGCAGTGGGATATTTGGCCTGAGAATTATACTCATCCAAACACCCGTATACTTTGGTGAGTGCCATTTTCGATCCATTCTACCACGCCCTGATACCTGTTCTTCTGCGATAATAACTGTACCTTCAGGTGCATTATCATATGCTAATCGGTGTGCTATTTTTTGAGTGGATTCAACGCTTTCCTCATAATGAACGTTTTTACCGATGAAATTTGTTTTTAGTCCAAGTCTTAATTCATCAGCAGTTATCTTTTCGGTTGTTCTCACAATCCGGTATCCTTTTCGTCGTACAGCTTCTAATTCAAAACCTTCTTTGCGAAGCTCTTCAATATGTTTCCAGACAGCCGTCCTAGAGCAGCCAATTAATTCTGCAATCCGCTGCCCTGATAAGTAGGCTTCTCCGGCATTTGTGAAGGCATCAAGCAAGTCTTTCCTCAGTTGTGATTGCACTCCATCAGCCACTCCTTTATGATTTTTTTATTATTTACTATTTTACCAGCTATAATAGCTTGCTCAACCTTAAACAAGAGCTCCTTGACCCATGGTCCGCCGGGTTTGTTAAACCAACCCATCAAGTCATTACCTGTCACGTCCATTTCTGATCGCTTTTTAATTGGCAGTCCTTCGTACAAGTGTAAATAGTGCGGAATCGTATTTTGATCTTCAATACCCTTTATAACAAGGTAGAGAGTTTCTGAAGAAACAAAAACTTCTTTGCCAGCAGTATATAAATCATACATGGACCAGCTTGTCTCGAATCTCTGATATAAGTAATGAAGAATTAGCTGAATTTCCCTGATTTCCTTTAATGGGATTCGCCAGCCTCTGAGAAATTCCTCTATACCTTTCTTTTCAATTTTCAGACAGTAAATTAACAATGACCACATTTCACGTCGGTTTAATTTTTCCAGCTTGTACTCAAACATTAATTTAATGTTGTCTTCTTTGTTTGATAAACCTGGTAAATAGGAATAAATATTCGTTTGAAGTATTAGTTCTAATGCCTGTTTCCGATCTACACCACAAAGTAATTTATCGAACTCAGCTTGTTTTCGCTCAACCGCTATATTCTCGAGTAAATGTACCAAGCTAATCAGTGCATCTAGCGTTTCCTTTTCAATTTTAAAGGATAACTGACTGACAAAACGCACAGCACGCATCATTCTTAAAGCATCCTCTTGAAATCGCTCAACTGCTTTTCCGACTGTTCGAATGATTTGGTTCTTAATCGAATTTTCACCGTTAAACGGGTCAATAAGATTTCCGTCTTTATCCATAGCAATGGCATTCATAGTGAAATCTCTACGCTGCAGGTCCTCCGTTAGATTTCTAATAAATGCGACTTCTTTTGGTCTGCGGAAATCCTCATATTCTGCTTCACTGCGAAATGTGGTGATTTCATATGAATGATCTTGAAAAAGAACTAATACAGTTCCATGCTCAATCCCTATATCCACAGTTTTTGAAAATATTTGCTTTACTTCCTCAGGGGTTGCTGATGTAGCAATATCCACGTCATTTATCTCCTTATTTAAAAGGAAATCTCTCACAGAACCCCCGACAAAATAAGCTTCAAACCCGGCGTTCTCCAGTTTTCTTAAAACTGGTACCGCTGCTATAAAAGACTCTTTCATTCTAATCACCCTTAATTTAAGAGCTTAAAATATAATTGCTCATATTGTCCGACAATTTGGTCGGCTCTAAATTTTGTGTTAACCACCGCAATTCCGTTAGCAGCAAATTGCTGATGTAAATGTGGGTCATTTAATATTTTTATCGCCTTCGTAGAGATATCTTCAATATCTCCTAATTGACAGATGTATCCTGTCTCTCCATGCTGAATGACTTCAGGCATTCCGCCAACATTCGTTCCAATACAAGGTACACCGCAGGCCATTGCCTCAAGAGCTACCAGCCCAAAGCTTTCTTTTTCTGATAATAATAACTTTAGGTCACTGATTGAATACAATTCATCAAGATTTTCCTGTTTTCCGAGCAGGTGGACTTTATCCGTTAAACCTAATTTTTTTACTAACCTGCAGACTGGTGTCATTTCAGGACCATCCCCTACTAGCAGCAATCTAGCCGGCATTGCTGCTGAAATTTTGGCAAATGTCTTTACAACATCCTGAACTCGTTTAACAGGTCGGAAATTCGAAACATGGATAACAACCTTTTCATTATCTTTAATCCCAAATTCTTTCTTTAAATGATTTGCATCTCTTTTTTGATAAATTCTTTCGTCAATAAAATTATAAACGGTTTCGATTTGTTTATCTGGCTGAATTAGTTCATGAGTCTGCTCGATTAATGACCTCGAAACTGCTGTTACAACATCTGATTTTTCGATGCCAAATTTGATGGCTTCGGTTAGCGATGGATCATAGCCTAATACCGTGATGTCTGTCCCATGAAGGGTGGTGACAATCTTTACATCCACGTTGGACATTTGTTTTGCCAATATCGCACAAACGGCATGCGGAATCGCATAGTGAACATGAAGAATGTCTAATTTCTCCCTGTTTGCAACCTCTGCCATTTTACTAGCTAAAGCAATGTCATAGGGTGGATATTGAAAAACAGAGTATTGATTTACTTCAACTTGATGATAAAAAATATTATGATATATTCGATTAAGTCTAAAAGGAATGCTGGATGAGATAAAATGGATTTCATGTCCCTTCTCAGCCAGCATTTTTCCCAATTCTGTCGCTACGACTCCTGATCCCCCAACAGTAGGATAACAGGTAATTCCTATTTTTAGTTTCCTCATTTTTAATCTCCAATCAAGTCACGATACAAGAGGATTGGCACTTTTGATTTAAAACCTTCTGCAAATTTTACTCCAACTTGTTGACCAAATAATCTTTCCCTTGCTTCTACGGTTTCTATATAACCATTTACAAGTGGTGTTTCTACACTGTTTTCTGTTTGTTCAAATTGGCTTTTATAGGCCCTTAAAGCAGCTATTTTTTGCTCCATTGTCTCTGAGATATCGAAGGTGAAGTCTGGCTTATGAAAGCCATTTATCATATAGAAATATACACTTGAAACCTTATGAGGTTCTTCATCACTTTTTGTTAAATACTTTCTTATCCCAGCAGAAAAGACCGCCTCTTCTACAAGGCGGGCACAGTTCCCGTGATCAGGATGTCTATCTTCAAAATAAGGAGCAAAGACAATTTGCGGCTGGTATCGTCTAATGACGGAAGCAATTTCTCTAATAAATTCCTCCTTAAGAAGGAGACCTCTATCTGGTATTCCCAGTGATAATCTCTCTGTCACACCCAATATTTCAGCCGCTTTCTTTGCTTCCAGTTTCCTTAATTCGATGGTTCCATTTGAAGATAAATCTGCGTCTGTTAAATCACAAATTCCTATCCTTTTTCCATCTGCTGCAAGTTTCGCAATACTGCCTCCCATGCCAATTTCAACATCATCAGCATGGGCACCAAATGCTAGTATATGTAAGGACTTATCGCTCATCACTTTCACCGGTTTTATGAAGAATATTTCTCCACTCTAAGAACCCTTCATCTAAACCTCTTATCAAAAGTTCAGCGGTCCCCATATTTGTTGCAAGCGGAATAGAGTACACGTCACATAAACGAACAAGTGCTGTTACGTCGGGTTCATGCGGCTGAGCAGTCAGCGGATCACGAAAAAAGAAAATGGCATCCATTTTATTTTTTGCAATCATCGCACCTATTTCTTGATCTCCCCCAAGCGGGCCAGACTGGAATCTTGTAATAGGTAATCCAGTTGCCTCTTGGATTCTCATCCCAGTAGTTCCAGTTGCAAAAAGTGTATGTTTTGAAAAGATTGTTTGATATGCAGTTGCAAATTGTACAAGGTCATTCTTTTTATTATCGTGTGCTATTAAAGCTATATTCATTGTAGTGCTCCTATTCTAGAATATTTTCAAGTCCATAAACAAAAATATCTTGCTTCATTACAGTTTCTACTGCTATCTTCACACCGGACATAAAGGAAGCACGATTATAGGAATCATGACGAATCGATAATGTTTGACCATCTGAACCAAATAAAACCTGTTGATGTGCAACTAGTCCTGGGAGTCTCACGGAGTGAATATGCATTCCGTTAAACTCTGCACCCCTTGCTCCATTAATCGTTTCTTTCTCATCAGGATGACCCTGCTCTTTAAATTCCCTAACAGCCGCCATCATTTCAGCAGTTTTAACAGCAGTGCCTGATGGAGCATCCAATTTTTGATCATGATGAAGTTCTATTATTTCGATATCATTAAAATACTTTGCAGCCATTTGCGAGAACTTCATCATTAACACCGCGCCAAGGGCAAAATTTGGAGCAATAATACAACCTAACTTCTTTTCCTTACATATCCTGTCCAACTCTTCTAAATCAGCTTTTGTAAACCCAGTCGTTCCTACAACTGGCCTCACATTATATTGCAGCGCTGTCCTGGCATGGTGCATTCCTACCTCAGGTGTAGTTAGGTCAATTAATACATCACACTCAACGCTTTGCAGGGTCTTTTCGATTGTTGAGTAAATTGGGACATTCTTAATTGAATGGAAACCATCTATGTCACTTAACATGTGACCATCGTGTTTATGGTCAACTACTGCAACTAGTTCAAAATGTTCAGTATTCGTTACCATCTTGACAGCCTCACTCCCCATCCTTCCACGTGGTCCCGCAATAATAATTTTTACACTATTCATTCACTTACTCTCCTCATCTTTATTTTCTATTCTGGTCCAGCGATCCTTGTCTCTCGTATTAAATTTATTCATGACATAATCATGAGCCTGTTCCAAGTCAATATCCAATGAATTTGCCAGGCAAATGATGACAAAAAGAAGGTCTCCCAGTTCCTCTTCTATCGCCTTTTCGGTTTCACTGGATTTCTTAGGCTTCTCACCATAATAATGATTAACCTCTCTAGCAAGTTCACCAAGCTCTTCTGTCAGGCGAGCCACCATTGCTAGAGGGCTAAAATACCCCTCTTTAAATTGACCTATGTATGTATCTACTTCCGTCTGCAGATCTTTGATAGATTTCCCAGGCACACCCATTCACCTCTTTTGATAATTACAAAAACATCTACTAAATACATTAGCTAAAATAAGTTCGTTTTACAAATATTTTTATATTAAGTATAAACTTTACTGCTTAAAATTGCTCTTCTATTGTTAATTCGCTATAATAAAAGCCGCTGACTGGGGAAAATTTGGCAGAGGAGGAAAAATCGTGATATTTGGTCTTAAAATGAAAAATGTTTTATTTATTCTAATTGGAACAGCGATTATGTCTTTTGGACTGGTCAATTTTAATATGCAAAATAAACTTGCTGAAGGCGGTTTTACAGGTATAACCCTTCTTCTTTATTTCATGTTTAAATGGGATCCATCTTATACAAACTTAATTTTAAATATCCCTCTCTTTTTCATTGGCTGGAAATTACTTGGAAGGAATGCTTTTATCTATACTATTATTGGGACAGTCGGCCTATCTGTATTTTTGTGGATTTTCCAACGTTATTCTATCGACATGCCTCTAAAGGATGACTTATTACTGGCTGCACTATTTGCCGGTGTGTTTCTTGGAATTGGATTAGGCATTATCTTTCGTTATGGTGGTACAACAGGTGGAGTCGATATCATTGCACGACTTGTCCAGAAATACGCAGGTTGGAGTATAGGAAGGACTATGTTTATCTTTGACATATGTGCGATTGGGGCGTCTGTTCTTACCTATCTGAATTATAAAGAGGCAATGTATACATTAGTCGCAGTATTTATCGGAGCGAGGGTGATTGATTTTATTCAAGAAGGAGCGTATACGGCCAGAGGTGCGATGATTGTCTCTGAAAGAAATGATGATATTGCGAAAAAAATTATGGATGAAATGGATCGCGGCGTTACGGTACTTAAGGGGTATGGGTCTTTTACAAAAATAGAACGTGAAGTGTTATATTGTGTCGTAGCTAAAAATGAGATTGTACGCTTGAAAAATTTAATCACCTCTGTTGATCCGCATGCTTTTGTTTCGGTCACGGTTGTCCATGATGTACACGGAGAAGGTTTCACCTTAGATGAAAATAAAAAACCTATTGAAATATAGAAAAGCGCAAGCGCCTTGTCCAGGGGCGACAGGCATAAGACGAGCCGGCGAGAAGGTTGCTTTTTAACCTTCTTGACGGATTGTCTGAAATGTGGAGGCGACTGCCCTGGGACGAAGGCATAAGACGGACCCTGCAAGAAGGCGCTTTTTGCCTTCTTCAGGGGATGGCTTATGACTCGAGTCCCAAGGAGCCGCAACTAGACATGCTTATGACTCCGAGCCCCTAGGCCGCTTGCGCTAGACAGCTAGAAAAGCAATGTCCTTTTGGACATTGCTTTATTCATTACTTCTATTCATTCCCGTAAAAATAAGGACTAGCCTTAATAACTCCAAAACAGCTACAGCAGCCGCTGCTACATATGTTAATGCAGCTGCGTTTAAAACCTTTCTTGCATTCCGCTCTTCTTCATTGCGGATTAATCCTAAAGAAACGACTTGGTCCATTGCCCGATTCGAGGCATTAAATTCAACTGGCAACGTAATAACTTGGAAAAGTACGGCTGCTGCCATAAACACAATACCAGCTAACAACAGCCCGCTCATTTGAGAAAATATCCCAATTAGAACAAGTATCCAAGAAAAGTTAGAACCAATATTTGCTACAGGAACTAAAGCATGACGAAAGCGTAAAAATGCATATCGCTGTGCATCTTGTATTGCATGCCCGCACTCATGCGCTGCGATGGCAGTAGAAGCGATGGAATGACCACGATAATTTTCAGGGGATAACCTTACTGTTTTCGTTCTCGGGTCATAGTGATCACTTAAAAATCCTCTTCCCTCTTCAACTCCAACATTAAACAAACCGTTTGCATTAAGTACGTCTCTTGCTACCTCTGCTCCTGTCCGATAGCTTGAATTCTGTACACGAGAATATTTGACAAAAGTCCCCTTAACTCTAAATTGAGCCCAAAGGGGTACCAACATAACGATAAGAAAGTAAATTAAAAATCCCATTTTGAACCTCCAGTACTTCTAACGGTGTAATCATCTTTGCGAAGTTCAACTTAATCCTTATGAACTCTAGAACGGTTTTTTCGCATATCCTTTTCACCCTGATATTTTCTCCAGCCTACATATGAAAGCGTTAAAATGATTATGCTTCCTGTTGAAATAATCACCCACCATAGAGATGGGTCTGCTTCATCCTCATCCATGTTTTCAAAAAGATTCTTTAAATCCATTTCAAGTCCTTCTAATTCCTGTTGGCTTTTGACATTATTTACAACCTCAGAGCGATATTCATCAATAAAATTGATACGAGCGTCAATTCTTTGAATATTTTCTGCTGAAACGTCAATTTTCATACTTGGATAAATAACGTTGTATAAGGCCATAAAATTATTGAAATTTGAGTGAAAATGTGCGGTATCGCCTGTACTTGCGGCTTCCTTAGCGTCATGGAATGCCGTTAAAATTTGATTCTTCATTTCGGTCCATAATGGTTGATGACTAGTAGCGATAGCATCAACGACTAAACGAAACTTCGTAAGTCTTTGGACTCTTTCCTCATATTCCATACTTGGGCTTGCTGCCGCCTCCATTGCCTCGTCATGAGAAACGGTAATGATCCTTAATTCATCCCTTGTAAAAGGATGTTCTTTGTTGGAAATATCAGTAAATTGTTCTGAAAAATAACTCAAAAGTTTTTTTCCATCATCATATCTCTGAAATTTTATCATTTGAAGTGCTTCATCAGAGATATTATCAAGCTTCTCTATCGGCGTGTGCTCATGCGCACTTACCGTCATGGGAGTCAGCATAATGACAATTAAGAATATTAGAACCATTTTATACTTCAAACCTTGTCCCCCCTATCATTACTATTAAAATGTATGAGGGGGTGGACAAGGTTAGACCATCTTTTATCCTATCAAAAAACTATTTTAATTCTAGTTTTTAAATTGTAAGTTTAAAACGATTCGGGCGTATCACTAAATAGTAACCGATTCCTATTGATAACATCGATAGCCAAAAGGTAAAATAACCAATTTGAGGTGTGAATTCATTTAACATATGGTATCTCGGGAGCATGAAAAAAACATAGTCTATGACATCATTGTGAAGTGTCCATATCGACGTTACTATGAGGTGCCACCATTTAAACCGATAAAAGGGAGAATACAATAATGCTTGAACTGCCATGGCAAAATGAGAAAAAATCAACATAACTCCTATCCAATCCAGCTCGCCTTGAACATTGAATACTAGTAGATTCATGACTACAGCCCAGATGCCATACTTAAACAATGTAACAATCGCAAGTGCTTCAATTAACGGCACGTTCTTTTTTAATAGGAACGCCATGATTACAAAAACAAAAAACAAACTAGCTGTAGGGCTGTCCGGAACAAAAATAAGGAAAATAGCTGGAGTTTCTTTTAATTGCCACCCATACCACACGTACCCATAGACTGTTCCTGCAATATTAACGATAAGTAAAAGCCATAAAAATGACCTGTTAGCCAACAGAGGATATAACCATTTCAATACGATTCCTCTTTTCCTCTAATTAATAATAAAAGCTGACGAAAATCCGTCAGCTTTTATACAATCATTTATTATTTCCCTAAGTTTGCGATGTATTCAGATAGCTTTTTAAGCTGATCGTCATCACCCTTAAAGACACCTGCAGGCATTGACCCTCTTCCTTCTTTTGCAATGGTCGCAATTTCCTCAGCAGAAAGACCTGTTTCTATTAAGGTTGGGGCACCAGCTCCACCTTGGAAGCTGTCTCCATGACAAGTGATACATGTATTTTCGGAAGCAATTTTATATTCTTCAGATGTCTTATCAATTTCAACATCAGCAACAATTTTACCATATTCCTTTGCTGCTTCCCAGTCATGAGTAGAAGCACCTTGCCATGTTAAAAATGTGATTGCAGCCAACGCTAACAGCATAAAAGCAGTTGCTAATGGACGTTTACTTGGACAACGTTCAGGTCCACGATCGATGAACGGTGCAAGTAATAATGCTCCAAATGCTAGTCCTGGGATAACCATTGCTCCAATTACTGTATAAGGTCCTGCTGCGAATTCATACTTTAATAATTGGTATAAGAATAAGAAATACCAGTCTGGCATTGGTACATAACCTGTATCTGATGGATCCGCAATCCTTTCAAGTGGACTCGGATGTGCAACAGTTAAACATAAAAAGCCGACAAGAAATACTGCCCCTACCAACCATTCTTTCAAAAGGAAGTTAGGCCAAAACGCCTCTGTTTTACCAGGGTATTCTGAGTAATCTTTTGGAATATTTTTACTCGTACGGGCCTCAGGTGCCAAAACACGTGAGTCACCTACGAATTTCATTCCTTTACCGCGATGCATCGAACAATCCCCCTCCTTTATTCGTAAATTAAGCTAAAAAAGTATTTGGGTATCAAATAGTATTAAAGTGGTCCTGATATACCCTGTTTACGAATCATCATGAAATGTGCTGCCATTAAAGCAAATAAAGCAGCAGGTAAGAAGAACACGTGAATCGCAAAGAAACGAGTAAGGGTTTGAGCACCAACAATAGTCTCATGACCCGATAGTAACGTTTTAAGGTAAATACCAATAAACGGAACTGCTTCAATAATTTGAAGCGTAACCTTTGTTGCGAACAACGCTTTCATATCCCAAGGTAGTAAATAACCAGTTAAACCTAAAGCCAGCATGATGAAGAAAATGAGAACTCCAACAATCCAGTTAAGTTCACGTGGTTTTTTGTATGCGCCTTGGAAGAAAACGCGTAATGTATGTAAGAACATCATTACAATAACTAAACTCGCACCCCAGTGGTGCATACCGCGTACGATTTGTCCGAAAGCTACTTCATTTTGAAGGTAGAAAACAGATTCCCACGCGTTTTTAATATCTGGCACATAATACATGGTTAAGAACATACCAGAAAGAATTTGAATAACCGTAACAAAAAACGTTAGACCGCCAAAGCAATAAACGAACGCAGAGAAATGGTGCGCTGGATTTACATGCTCAGGGACTTCATGATCTGCGATATCGCGCCACAAAGGCGTAATATCTAAACGTTCATCTACCCAATCGTAAATTTTGTTTAACAATGATTACGCCTCCTTTGTCCGTGGTTCAGCTTTGCCTAAGTAAAGTAAACCGTCTTTTTCTTGAATTGGATACACATCAAGTGGTGCTAGTGGTGGAGTACCTTTTACGTTTGTTCCATCCTTTGTGTACCGCCCAAAGTGACATGGACAGAAGAATTGATCCGGATGGTCTTCACTTGATGCCCAACCAACAGTACAACCTAAGTGTTTACAAACTGGAGATAGGGCAACAATGTTATCCTGTTCATCCTTATAAACCCATGCCGTATTAGTAACGTCTGAAGTATACCAAGCATCCTTTTGCTCAAACGTGAAATCGACTCTTTGTGGTTCAGTAGTGATGTCTTTAATTTTCAATGGAGTTGCAATAAAATCTCCACCTGCTTCGGCCTTTAATACAGGATCAATGGCGAAACGAACCATTGGCATTAACATACCTGCTGCCATAAAACCCCCTACACCTGTCAAAGTATAGCTTAAAAATTGTCTTCTTGATACGCGATGCTTACTCATGCTTATCCCCCCTCTATTCACAAGTTAAGTCCATCGGACATAAATTAAACACATATAAAACTAGGACATAACCATGATATATCAATCTTTATCCTAGGTCAATATCATACTATTTTAAAAACATGTTAATCAGCAAAGAATTACAAATTTTCATGCCACTTTTGCGTAAAAAGGGACTGGAGCTGCTTTACTTGACTTTCAACCATTGAAATCCTTTGTGATTCATTCAAATGCTCGAGCGGCAGAGATGGAAGCCAAATTAATGAACCTTTAAGCTCGTCCTCAAAGTTCTTCCAATCAATCTCAGACGTTATGTAAAATATATGTTTAAACTGTTCTTTATCAATATTCTCTTCCCATTTCTTCAATCCATTTATTATATCCTCATACTGATCACTTTTTAAGTATGTATATGGAGGAACCAACATCAGTCTTCCAGTAAATTGTCTCTCCAGGTAATTCGTTAGTAACGTAATAAATTCTGCGTTTGATGCAGATTGTTTCATTTCACTTCCAAATGAAACAGAATACAATGGGATTACTGCGGTATCCACGTATTCTTTTGCAGTTAAATATATTTCTATATCCTTTGATACCCACTTCATTTATACACACCTCCCTTTTCTTCACCATTAGTTCCATCATATCATTTTTTTTTATAAAACATAAAAGGAAAAGAGAGAAAAAATTCAGTAAACAAACAAAATGGAAGCTTGCTTATCGCAAGCTTCCATTTTGTTCTGCTTCTTTGAGTTGATTTAGCTTTTCTGTTAAGGCACGAAAGGCTGTTTTATCCTGCTTATCAAGGGCTTCATCAATTAATTGAAGCAGCTTCTCGCGTTGAAAACGTTCAATGCTGTTTTGCAAAAATTGTTCTGCAATGATTCCGTCTTTTTCATTTACTTGAAGGTGTTTCGGAACAAATGGGTTTTCCTCTAATACAGCAGCGTATTGGTGCGCTTGATTCGATGCATGAAAGTTTAATTGAATAAAAATATCTTCATCACGATTTAAGCGAATATCATGAAAGGATTTTTCAGCATCAGTTGTCATAACATTCTCTTTATAAAAGCGAAATGGTACCTTATCAACGCAGTGAGTTGACATGATCAAACCACGCGGACAATACTGTGCTTGCTCTACAAAATGGACCTTCTCCATTAATTGGTCGTGACTCATTAAATAATTAAGAATCCAAACACACTCTCTTCGTTTTAATTGATAATGATTTAAAAACCAGCGAATAAAGTCCTTTTTCTCGTTGACAGAAACAGGGGTTGCCATATGATAGTTTCCCTCCTCTGTATATTCAGCTTTTTATTAGTTCTCTCTACTAATTAGACGGTCAAGCAAATCAGCATACTCTCCATTTGTTGGATCACCTTTTTGTAACTGTTTAAAAATTTCGGCAGCAAGGTCGATTTTTCCTTCCTCAATTAAAAAATAACCATAATCGTTCAAAAATGCTTCATTATTCTTAAAAAAAGTATATGCAATTTTATATTTGTCTAATGCATCGGAATATTCCTCTAACTTATCATATGCTAATGCCGCATCCCATAAGAGCTGGGGTTCCTCATCTTCTATGAAGTCAAGCTGTGAAATCAAATCAATTACGGCTTCATACCTCTCTTGCTGAAAGAAGAGCTTATTTAAAGTTAATGCTGCTTCAGTAAATCCTGGGTCTAATGCAAGTGCCTCACGGAAGTATCGTTCGGCAAGCTCCGGTTGTCCGAGCTTAATGGCAATCTTGCCGCCAAAGAAAAATAAATCCTTATTAAATTCATCCTGCTTAATTCCTTCTTGTATTACCTTTAAACTATTTTCAAGTTCTTCTTCCCGTTCATATGCCTTTGCAAGATGTAGATATAGGGAATGGTATTCTGGGTCCAGCCCTTTTAATTCCTCGAACTTTTCAATGGCAGTCCGATTATATCCTGCTTGAAGTGCTGTAAAGGCATAACCAAATAGTGTATTAATTTCTAATTTTTCTACAATCGCTTTGTCATAATAGAATAAAGCTTCTTCAAATTCTCCAGAGGTACTTAAAAGCTCCGCCATTCGTTGGTAAATACTTACTCCTGCAATCTCTTGCTGCTCCTTTAGCACAGCCTCATATGATTTCAGAGCCTTCGTTACTTCACCTTGGTCACTATAGAGCTCACCAAGAGCAAAATCAATGATAACCTCATCTGGCAATATATCCTTTGCTTGCAGCAGTTTTCTTTCACATACTTCATATAAACCTTGAACTTGATACAAATCTGCTAACAGCAAGAGAGATTGTCCAAAGCTGGGGTCGTGTTCAGAGATCTTTTCTAATTCAAGAATTGCTTGTTCCTCATCGCCTGCATCGACTAATATTTCGCCGAGTAAGACGAGCAGTTCACCCTCTTCAGGATAAATGGTTAATAGGTTTTCAACCAGTGCCTTTGATTCAGCTAAAAATCCAAATTGGAACATTTCTTCAGCAAGAAGGAATTTTTCATCGGGCTGACCTTTGGTTAATACAACATTATATTCATTTATGGCCTCATTATGTTGGCCGTTTTCCAACATTGTAATAATTTTATTCACTCTGTCCATTATCTCTTTCCTCTCGGTTCCCTTAATTAACTATAACGCAAAATAAGATGGGATTCGCACCCTAACATATTCTCCATATCCAGGTTTAAATAAAACCTCTTCCCCTGCACGTACTACTTTTCCCTTATTGACTGTAACTAGAAGTCTATCACTATGATAATGAAATAATTCAACTTCATCAACATTGATGATTTCTCTAGCTTTAAGGTATAGATTATAGCTTACTTCTGCTCCATGCAATAAACTTGCCTTTTGCGGATATAAACCGAGCTTATTTAGTACTGGAACGGACAATGGCTGATTCTCTTTCAATTCGTCAAGGATGGCAGGAATTTTTTCATTTTCCATTATATCCTTCCATTTCGACAAAGCCCTTCTTGCATCCTTCCTGAGATGGTTAGAAATTAATGGAACAAGTGGGCAGTTATAAGGAAAAAGTGCCTCTCTAATCCACCCCCATGGAATGTTGGTTAGTTCATCAAGGTCCCCTACCTCGATAAAAATGGCCGGAATTCTTTCTTTCTTACATTTTCTGATAAATGATGGAGTTAAAAGACGCAGTGGAATATTTACACCAATGAGAAAATCGATAGGACTGCTAATGAGAGCCGTTTTCGTTTCTTTTATCTTTTCTGCTAATTCATTTTCGTATGTTATTGAACTGTAGGTAAGAAATGTGGTACATCCTTTCAAAAGAAGGTTTTCAACCATATATTTTCGAAATTCCTGAAAGGAAGTGTTAAGAGGTACTCTTGTGTCTAAAAGTACATAAGATGGGGTCATGATATATGATTCTGCATTCATTTTTAAAAGTTTATTATGATGTATATGTTCTTTCTTTGCTGCAATATGATTTCCCTCAATCAGCAATGATGATTTTGTAAGTTTCGTCTCCTTTAAGATATTAGCATTTTCAATGATATAACCCATCCTACCACCCTTTTCATAGCTTTCCTTCTTAAGACAAGCTATGAGTCCATCTTTAAAACTATGACAGGAAAATATAGACTTAAAAAAGCTGCGCGAAGGCAGCTTTAGTTTTTTAGGCTATTTAGATGATTAAAGAAATTCGGATAAGAAACTGAGATGGCCTCGGGATCTTCTAACTCTACTTGGTCCTTACAAATTAAGGAGGCAATTGCAAGCATCATTCCAATTCTATGGTCACCATGACTGGATACTTTCCCACCTCTAAGGGCAGTACCGCCATGAATAATCATTCCATCATCAGTTGCTTCTATGGAAGCACCCAGCTTTGTTAATTCTCGGACGACGGTATCAATTCGGTTTGTTTCTTTGACTTTAAGCTCCGATGCATCTTTAATGATTGTTGTTCCTTCAGCTTGTGTCGCTAATAAGGCAATGATTGGAATTTCATCAATTAATCTCGGAATAACATCCCCCTCAACAACAGTACCTCTTAGCCTTGAAGTTTTAATGGTAATATCACCAGCTGGTTCAAAGGAATTTTCATCATTGTTATGAATTTCTAAATTAGCTCCCATTTGATTCATAATCTCAATGATACCCGTTCTAGTCGGATTTAGACCCACATTTTTTAAGAGAATTTCACTACCTTCCACAATTGCACCTGCAACAAGGAAAAACGCGGCAGACGAAATATCTCCGGGTACAAGAACGTCAGAAGCAATAAGCTTTTGACCTCCTTTTACCGTAATTTTTCGATTATCCTTCCCGACTTCCCCGCCAAATTTACGAATCATTCTTTCTGTATGATCACGTGATTCAGCTTTTTCAATTATAGTCGTTTCTCCCTCAGCTTGAAGGCCAGCAAGGATTAAAGCGGATTTTACCTGAGCACTTGCTACTGGCATGTTATAGTTAATAGGATTTAATTTTCCACCACGAATACTAAGTGGAGTAAATTCTCCATTTTTTCTGCCGTCAATCTTCGCCCCCATCGTTCTTAAAGGCTCCGTTACCCTAGTCATAGGTCTTTTTCCAATTGACTGATCACCAATTAGTGATGAGAAGAATGGTCTTCCCGCTAAAATTCCTAATAATAGTCGAATGGTTGTTCCGGAATTTCCGACATCCAATAGTTCATTAGGTTCTTGTAAACCATCAAATCCATTCCCGTAAATCGTTAGACCTTCTTCATTTTCTTCAATTACGACTCCTAACTTTCGGAAACAAGAAATGGTACTTAAACAATCATCGCCCGGCAGGAAGTTTGTTACCCTTGTTACACCTTGGGCAATAGAACCAAACATAACAGAACGATGTGAAATTGATTTATCTCCAGGTATTTCTATACTGCCCTTTAAACCATTCAATGTTGGCTTTAATGCTATTAATTCCATTTCATCACCTATATTCAAATCAAATTATGTTCCAATCGAGGTAGCATAGCTAGAACAGGTATGAATACATCTTTCTGCCCGCCTGCGGTCCTCTTCTGTTTGAAAACTAATGACAAGTACTCCATAAATTTCGTCTTCTCTAGTTTCTAGTATGCGGATGTTTGTAATACTAATATTTTCTTTTGCTAAGTATCCTGTAACCTCTGAAATAACACCTGGGTAATCTGGAACGTCCACAAATAAATCGTAAAATGCAGGAATAGCTCCCTTTTCTCTAACCGGGAGACCATCACGGTACTGCTTTGCCTGCTGAAAATAGCTGAAAATCCCCTCACTATTTTCTTGCTCAAGCAACACCTTTACCCAATCCATTTCTTCCTTCCATTTATCGATTAACTCGATCAAAACCTCACGATTATGCAGTAATATATCCTTCCACATTTCCGGGCTGCTCGAAGCAATTCTAGTAATATCTCTAAACCCTCCTGCAGCTAAACGCGGGATAAGACTTTCACCTTCCGCTAACCTTTCTGTTTGGCGGACAATCGATGCCGCAATGATATGAGGGAAATGACTAACAATTCCCGTTAAATAATCATGGTTATCAGGAGTCACAGTTAAAAATTTCGCATTTGTACCTTTAAGCCATTCCTTTAATCTTTCCAGCTTCAAGTTTTCAATATGATCCTCTGGCGTAAATAGATAAAAGGCATTTTCAAATAGAATCTCTTTTGCAGCAGATACACCGCTTTTATGGGAACCAGCCATCGGATGTCCCCCGATAAAGGTGTATCCTTTTTTCTTTAAACTTGCAGCATTGGCGACAATTTTACTTTTTGTACTTCCGGTGTCCGTAATAATTACCTCTGGATTTAACGATTGTTCTGATAATAATTGAATAATCGTTTCCGTCTCGATTACTGGTGCGGAAATAATAATTAAATCAGCGGTTTTAGCACCTTCAACGATATCGTCAGCTACTTCATCAATAACACCTAGCATTTTTCCAAGTCTAGCTTGTTCAGGATGAATATCATAGCCCATTATGATAGCATCTTTATGTTCTTTCTTAATACATAAAGCTAAAGAACCGCCAATTAACCCAAGCCCAATAACAAAAACTCGGCCTTTCATTGGTAGTCCCCCTAGTTTTTACTGAGCTTCTCTGTATTTTGTTTAGTCAAGAATTCTCCTAATGCATTTAGTACACCTTCATTTTGGTCAGAAGAGCCCACTGTGATTCTTAATGAAGTAGGGAATCCTAAAGCTTTACCGGATCTAACGATATAGCCTTTTTCTAATAAATATTGAAACCCTTGATTGGCATCGGCCTTGATATCTATTAAAACAAAATTAGTTTGAGATGGATAATAGCTCAAATTGTGTCTTTCGCAGAATTCATAGAATTGAGTCAAGCCTTGTCTGTTTTTCTCTTTACAATCTTGGACAAACTCTTGGTCGGAAAGTGCAGCTTGAGCTGCCACCTGGCCAAATGAATTAACATTAAAAGGTTCTCTAGCAGGTTCCAAAGCTTGAATAATTGAACGATTTGCAACACCATAGCCAACCCTTAGAGAGGCAAGACCGTAAATTTTTGAGAAAGTTCGTAATACAATTAAATTTGAATATGTCTGAGTTAATTCAATTGAGTCATAATAATCATCTGCAAATACGTATTCATAGTAAGCTTCATCCAACACCACTAAAACATGTGCTGGTACTTTATCTAAAAATGTAATTAAATTGTTTTTTGAGACGTATGTACCAGTCGGATTATTAGGACTGCAAACCCAGACAACATTGGTATGATCATCAATCGCAGCATACATTTTTTCTAAATCATGCTGGCCATCAAGTAATGGGATTTCCCTAATCTCCGCTCCCTCTATCACTGCGTTATGTTTATATTGAGAGAAGGAAGGTGTAGCCATCACAGTATTTGCACCCGGGTGGAGCAATGACCTTGAGATGATTTGAATAATATTATCTGACCCATTACCAAATATCAGTTCATCTTGGTTGACCTTTAAAAAGGAAGCTACTGATTCTCTTAAGCTCGTCGCATACCCATCTGGATAAATAGCAAACCCTGGCTGCTGACTTTGCAGAGCAGAATGCACTTTACTTGAACATCCAAATGGATTTTCATTCGATGCAAGTTTTACAATCTGATCTAATTTGTATTGTTTCTTAACTGACTCAATTGATTTTCCCGGCTGATATGGAGTCAGTGTTAATAACTGCTTTTTCCATCTCATTTATCTCCACTCCATCCTTTTGATGATTTATTATATCTTTTACTTAGTCAGGGTATTGCCTAAATCAGGGCGTAAAACCTTAGCCCCTCCTAAATAAACATGAACAATCTCTTCCTGTGGTACGGCCGTATTTACATGCAGCATAACTCTTACACATAACGGAAGAGCATTTGGGACTGCCAATTCTCTCATACACATAACCGGTACGTAGGTCCAGCCAGGAAATTTACGCAGTGCTCTTGCTGGGAAAGCTGCGTTTAGGTCATCCGTAGTTGAAATAAAAACAGAAGCAACCTGTTCTGGAAGGATATTGTTTCCTTCGATTACTTGTTTTAAAAGCTCTTCTGTTGCTGATATGATTACTTCTTCGGAATTGCAATCAACGGTGATTGCACCCCTCACCCCTCTAATCATGAAAAGCTCCCCCTTGTTTTTACATATTCTTGATACGTGCTAATAAAAATTCATCCGAAAGCTCTTGAAGTTTTGGCTGCCCAATTTGCTCCAATAAGACAAATTTTACTGATCCACCAAATGACTTTTTATCCTGCTTCATTTTTAATAGCAAACGCTCAGGCGAAAGTTGCTCTGGTATCTCTGTTTGATACCCAAGTCCTTGAACCCATGAAATAAATTCATCCGTTTTAAAGGATAGCCCTGAAACCTCATTGCTAAGCTTTAAAGCGAAAATCATTCCAATCATTACTGCTTCACCGTGTGTGAAATTACCGTAACCCATTTCTGATTCAATCGCATGTCCAAGTGTATGGCCAAAATTTAAGAAAGCACGGATACCCGTCTCTTTTTCATCCTTAGACACAAATTCATTTTTGATTTGAATCCCTTTTGTAAGTGATTCAAATAATTGTTCAGAGGTTAAGGCATTTAGATGATGGATTTCTGTCTTTAACCATTGATAAAAGTCAGCATCATAAATGAGGGCATGTTTAATAACCTCTGCAAAACCAGAACGAATTTCTTGCTCAGGGAGCGTATTGAGCATTTCAAGATCATAAAAGACGGCCTCTGGCTGATGGAAAGCCCCAATCATATTTTTTCCTAGAGGATGATTAATGGCCACTTTTCCCCCAACTGCACTATCATGCGCAAGAATGGTTGTTGGAATTTGGATAAATGGTATTCCCCTCATAAAAGATGCTGCAACAAAACCTGATAAGTCCCCTACTGCACCACCACCAAGTGCGAGAATAACAGATTTACGGTCCAGTCGGTTTTCTAATGCCATGGATAAGGCTTCATAGTATACCTCGAATGTTTTTGCCTTCTCACCACTAGGAGCAGTAAAAATAACTGGTTTCCATTCAGACAAGATCGGTATTAGTTTATCCAGATGTATTTTCTCAACTGTTTCATCTGTAATAATTAGTATTCTAGTCACATTTGCAAAATGATTATTCAAAAAATTGCTTATTTCAGTTCTTACACCTTCGCCAACAAACACATTATAGCTTTTGGAGCTCGTTTGAATTTGAATCGTCTCCATTAAAATTCCCTCGCGTATTCACGCTGACGCTTAATTTCGGCTGCGAATGTATCGAAGCGATCACTATTAAATTGTTCTATGAGAGAATTAGCAAGTTCCCATGCAACAACATTTTCTGCCACTACTGCTGCTGCAGGAACAGCACAGCTGTCTGAACGTTCAACACTTGCGGAAAATGGCTCCTTTGAATCGATATCAACGCTCATAAGAGGCTTATAAAGGGTTGGAATTGGCTTCATAACCCCGCGCACGACAATTGGCATCCCCGTAGTCATACCGCCTTCAAAACCGCCTAGACGATTTGTTTTGCGAGTATAACCATTTTCTTGATCCCAAATGATCTCATCATGTACTTCACTTCCTGGCTTTCTCGCTGCCTCAAAGCCGATGCCAAACTCTACTCCTTTGAATGCATTGATACTCACAATCGCTGCTGCCAGCTTTGAGTCTAATTTTCTATCATACTGCACATAGCTGCCTACCCCAGCAGGCATACCTGCTGCGATTACTTCAACAACGCCGCCGATTGAATCTCCATTCTTCTTAGCATTGTCTATTGCATCCATCATGGCCTGTTCTACTTCTGGGTCTGCACAGCGTACAGGTGAGAGCTCTGTTCTTTGTTTTAATTCTTCCATCGATAAACTAGAGTCAGCACTTGCCTTTATACCGCCAATCTCAACGACATGAGAAACGAGTGTAACGCCGACTAAAGCTAAAAGCTGCTTCGCAACAGCACCTGCTGCTACTCTTACAGTTGTTTCCCGGGCAGATGAACGCTCTAGGACATTTCTCATATCCCTATGCCCGTATTTTATTGCTCCATTCAAATCTGCATGTCCAGGTCTTGGCCGGGTTATTTTACGTTTTACTTCATCCTCTTGTCCCTCTTCTAATGGATCTGCTCCCATAATTTTTGTCCAATGCTTCCAGTCATTGTTCTTTACTACTAGAGCAATCGGAGATCCAAGTGTTTGTCCATGTCGAACTCCTGATAAAATTTCGACAGTATCTTTTTCGATCTGCATTCTTCTGCCGCGGCCATACCCCTGCTGCCGCCTTGCAAGCTCAGTATTTATATCTTCAGCTACTAATGGCATTCCTGCTGGAAGTCCCTCTAGTATTGTCGTTAATTGTGGGCCGTGTGATTCTCCAGCTGTTAAATATCTCATTCCCATTACACTTTCCCCCTTCAACTCATTAAAGGATTTTTATAAATATACCATAAACAGACTAATAAACCTAGTATAATTATCTGAAAATAGCATAAATTGCTTGATGATTATTTATCTAATGATAATAATAGAAACTCTATTTGTACACTATTGTTTCTAAAATATTTTTATTTTTTTAAATGTATACGCATACAAAAAGGCACCTGTATAAGCTATACAAGTGCCTCTTATATCTAACTTAGTAAATCCATTCGTTAACTAGTTTTGAGTATTCTACAACTCCGCCATCTTTAAAAAACAATCCAATTTCACGCTCTGCACTTACAGGTGAATCCGAACCGTGAATAACATTCTTACCAACAGTTAAGCCGAAATCGCCGCGGATTGTTCCTGGTGCTGCATCTTTAGGATTAGTAGAGCCCATCATTTGACGTGCAGTAGCAATCACATTTTCACCTTGCCAAACCATAGCAAAAACAGGACCAGATGTAATGAAGTCGACTAATTCACCAAAGAATGGACGTTCTTTATGCTCACCATAGTGCTCCTCGGCAAGTTCAGTCGGGATGCTCATTAATTTAGCGCCAACTAATTGGAAGCCCTTTTTTTCAAATCGAGCAACGATTTCTCCGATTAAATTACGCTGTACACCATCAGGCTTCACCATTAAAAATGTTTTTTCCATGAATTCCACTCCTAATATAGTATGTATAATAATTGCCATAGTGGGACAATCCATGAAGATGTTATCACTTTTTCGAATATTTCGCAAGTCGAAAGCGCCTTCATTCTGCCGAAAATGCAAATAAAAAGAGAGAAAACAAATGTTTTACTCTCTTTTCACTAATATTTACGCCGTCCAATAAATTTTGCGATATCCCGTAGTGTTTTTTTGGCTTTATTTGTCGGAAGATCTTCTAGCACCCTCAGAGCCTTATCTAGATACATATCACTTAATGCGATAGACTTTTCAATTGCACCAGACTCTTTAATAAGTGTGATAATCCTTTGTATTTGAGCTGGTTCGATATTCTGATGAACCTTTTCAATTTCGTGTCGAATTGTTTCGTTTTCCATTGCATAAAGAGCAGGCGCCGTAATATTTCCTTGAAGCAAATCACTGCCTGCAGGCTTACCAAGTTCCTCTTCGGAAGAGGTGAAATCCAAAATGTCATCTGTAATTTGGAATGCCATTCCGACATAATAACCAAATAGATACAGTTTTTTATGAATCGATTCATCCACATCAGCAGCAATCGCACCCAACTGACAACTTGCGGAGATTAGCAACGCTGTTTTTCTTTTGATTCTTCGTAAATAATCCCTGAGATTTTGATCAAAACGATACTTATCTTTTATTTGTTGAATCTCCCCAACCGTTACTTCAACAATCGTATTAGCTAATATCTTATGAGCTAAAGGCTTATTAATATCACTCATCAACTCAAGCGAAAGTGCAAAGATAAAATCGCCCGTATACATCGCCGTTTTGTTGTCCCATTTTGCCTTAACAGTAGGCTGCCCTCTTCGTAAATCTGCATCGTCAATTACATCATCATGAACAAGGGAAGCCATATGAATGAGTTCTAGAGCAACTGCAACGTTTTTCATCACATTAATTTCGTAGCGTCCAAACTTACCCGCCAATAAAACAAAAACAGGCCGAATTCTTTTCCCACCTGCCTGCAAGGTATGCAAAGAAGCCCGTTTCAAAAGAAGAGAATCCGCTTGGATGGTCTCTTCCAACTTTTTTTCAATTGTATTAATATCTGAATTCAAAAATGAATACATCATCTTTAATTTCATTTGTATTCACCAGCTTTTCGTCCTGTTTACAAATCTAAAAAAGAATTACTTCTTATTTCCAATATGAACCGCCGCTGCCCCGCCGCTATATGGTTTATAAAACACATCTTTAAATCCGGCAGTCTCAAACATTCGAGCTAATTCTTTCATACCTGGAAAACTACGTGCGGATTCGTTGAGCCACGCATATTCCTGATAACTCTTAGCAAATAACTTACCAAACAACGGCATGATAAATTTGAAATAAAAATAATAAAGCTGTTTATAACCAATTAAGGTAGGCTGGGAGGTTTCAAGGCAAACTGCAATCCCTCCTGGCTTTAATACGCGATTCATTTCTTTTAAAACCTGAAGGTAATCAGGTACATTTCTTAAACCAAACCCAATCGTTACATAATCAAAGCTATTATCAGGGAAAGGGAGTTCCATAGCGTTTCCATGTATTAAAGTAACTTGTTTTAGGCCTAGTTTTTTTACCTTTTCAACCCCAACATTTAGCATATTTTGACTAAAGTCGAGTCCAGTAACTTCACCAGCAGGACCCACGGCTTCAGCTAAAGCAATCGTCCAGTCTCCTGTTCCACAACATACATCCAGCGCTTTCGAACCTGGCTTGACATTCATTCTTTTCATTGTATCCTTACGCCATTTGATGTGCTGTTGAAAACTAATAACCGAGTTCATTTTATCGTAGTTATCGGATATTTTCTCAAAGACCTTATGAACACGTTGTTCCTTAGATTGCTGCATATGCTTACCCTTCTTCCACTAAAGTTTTCACAATTGGTTGATGTTCATTAATGATCGAAGTAATTCTAGCTTCAAGCATATCATTTAAATATGGTAGCTGATTCATTCCTTTTAGGAGGAATTGTTTTGAAGAATCTAGGTAACGATCACAGATTACAAGCAAATCACTCTGTTGTTTATCTGACAGATTTTTTATCGAGCGATGTGTTTTTGCTATGGTGAATTCTTGCAACGTCTTGAACACTAAGCTGCTATCAGACTCCATAAAAAGCCTTTTTTCATGAAGTAAACGCTTGAAAAAGAATAGATTAGCAATAAACTCATTCCACAAGTCCACTTTAAAACATTCGGAGAATTTCACCAGTAAAGAGCTTTCAATTTTCTTTATACTAGTCATTAAGTTTTCGATTCCATTTAGTTCTCTTTGATAGATCGAAATTTTATGTTCATTAATTTCTTTTATTCCTTTTGAGAGTTCTTTAATCATGCTGATATCTTCGGACTCTGCTAATAATTTATAATATAAGCCGCTATAATAATCCCCAGCTAGAACCGTTAATTGTCTATTTTTCTCATCTACTGAAGCGTTAGATATATGCTCATGGGTATCAAGGGCAATTTGAATAAGCATAGTTGTCAGCGCGTAATTTTTCATCTCATTGTAAGACAATTCGAGTCGATCCATAATGGACACGAGAATAAGCAGCTTATCTTCATCAATTACTGGCTTTTCAATATATTTTAGCAAGTAAGGATGAAATACTTTGTGCTCAACTTGCTCCTTAATGTCTGTAAACTTTTGTCGAATGTCTGGCAATTTAATCACCCTTGCTTCCCCGAAATTATATATTTATGACAATCCTTTTGTTTAAACAAGGCAGTGACAATTATATCATAAAAGCTTATGTATGGGCAGTAATTCACAAAATAAATACATTTCCACCGTAATGAAAGAACAATGATTAATATCATAACCACCTAAATAACATATTTATGGCTATTTCTTCATTTCACTTTCCATTTCACCAAAATGAGTCATTATTTTTGCATTTCCCCTGATTTTAATAGCTGATGTATGTTCTGTAAACTGAGCGATTAATACTTCCCCTTTATCAAGCTTTTCGGAATGATGGAATTTTGTATCTGTTCCTCTTGTCAAACCTATTACATTAACGCCATCATCAATTGCTTTTATTACAACAAAGTCACTATTTTGTGGTTGTCTTTTTTCCATAGTATCACCCCATTAATTCTTAATTAACGATAGTATTTCAGATCTAGCGATGGTATCATTTGCAAGATTACCTCGAACTGCTGTTGTTACTGTCTTTGAACCAGGTTTTTTTACCCCGCGCATTGTCATACACATATGTTCCGCTTCAACAACCACCATTACTCCATGAGGGTCTAATTTTTCCATCATGCTATCAGCAATGGTAGAGGTAATTCTCTCTTGCAGCTGAGGTCTCTTAGCAACAGCTTCCACTGCCCTTGCTAATTTACTTAATCCTGTTACGCGCCCGCCTTTAGGAATATATGCTACATGTGCTTTTCCAAAGAACGGTACAAGATGATGTTCACACATGGAATAGAATGGGATGTCCTTAACCAGAACTAACTCTTCATGGTCTTCACTAAATATGGTTTCGAAATGTTTTTTCGGATCTTCCTTCAGTCCACTGAAAACCTCTTCATACATTTTTGCTACTCGTTTCGGCGTATCAAGAAGACCTTCTCTCGTCGGATCTTCGCCTATCGCCATTAATATTAAACGCACCGCTTCCTCAATCTGCGTGCGATTCACTTCAGTCATGCTTATTCCCCCTACTATGTATCAAACAAGTATATATGACAAATACATATTAGCACAACCGTGGTTAAAGAGAAAAGTGCAAGCGGCTTGACCAGGGGCGACAGGCATAAGACGAACCCTACAAGAAGGCGTTTTTTGCCTTCTTCAGGGGGCGGCTTATGCCTGTCGCCCCTAGACGCTGGAACTAGACAAGTTCAAAGTACATAGAAAAAAGGTCATGGAGTGTTACCATGACCTTTTTGCCGAAGCAATAAATTTATGTAATTATTTTACTGCATCTTTAAGCGCTTTACCTGGTTTGAAAGCAGGAACTTTGCTTGCACCAATTTCGATTTCCTCACCAGTTTGAGGATTACGTCCTTTACGTGCTGCACGTTCGCGTACTTCGAAGTTACCAAAACCGATTAATTGGACTTTATCACCATTTTTCAAAGCATCTAGAATTGAATCAAAAACAGCATCAACTGCTTTTGTAGCGTCTTTTTTAGAAAGTTCGCTTGCTTCTGCAACTGCGTTAATTAGTTCTGTCTTGTTCATGCTATTCACCTCCTCCCAATAATATAAGTTAAGAATCGTAAATAAGATTACTTATCTACATTTCTAAACAATTTTTCTTATTTCTATACGTCATAGCGCGGTTTTATTGGCAAAGTAATTAAAAATTACTGTTTTTGATCATTTAATCTACTTTTTAATAAAAACCTTATTATGTAAAGGTTTTAGCACTAGACGTAAGTCTGTTAAAAGATTATCACAATCATTTACGCTTATCAAGAATATTTCATGAAATAATGGTAATCTTTTCTTCATTTCTACAAATTTCTCCTTTTTTTGACTAACTGGGTTGTTGTTTTTTGTAAAAATAGAAAAAAGACTCCAAATCGGAGTCTCCAGAACTAAAGTATTATTGCAATCAAACCGCCAGATCCTTCGTTTATGATTCTCTCTAATGTTTCTTTTAGTTTATATCTTGCATTCTCTGGCATTAGGGATAGTTTTGCTTGAATACCTTCCCTAACGATGGAGCTTAATGAGCGTCCAAAAATATCTGAATTCCAGATGGACAGTGGATCATCCTCGAAATCCTGCATTAAGTACCGAACCAGCTCTTCACTTTGCTTTTCTGTTCCGATTATTGGAGCAAACTCAGATTCCACATCCACCTTAATCATATGGATTGATGGAGCTACTGCTCGCAGCCTTACTCCAAACCTTGCACCTTGACGGATAATTTCAGGTTCTTCAAGGCTCATATCTGAAAGCGATGGTGATGCAATACCGTAACCAGTTTGCTTCACCATTCTTAACGCATCAGAAATATGATCATATTCCGCTTTGGCATGTGCAAAATCCTGCATAAGTTCAAGAAGATGGTCTTTCCCCCTAATTTCTACTCCCACGATTTCTTTTAAGATATCATCGTAAAGTTCGTCTGGAGCAAATAAGTCGATTTCCGCAACCCCTTGACCCATTTCTATTCCGGCTAATCCCGCCCTCTCAATATAGTCAAAATCGCTGAATTGCTGCACGACCCGGTCAACATCTCTTAATCTCTTGATATCTTTAACCGTTTCTTTAACTGCTTCTTGATAGCTTTCACGCAGCCAGTGATTCTCTCTCAATACCATTACCCAGCTAGGAAGGTTAACATTAACCTCGAGCACTGGGAACTCGTAAAGAGCCTCTCTAAGAACATTAAGAACATCACTGTCACGCATGCTTTCAACACTCATTGCCAGCACAGGAATGTCATACTTTTCTGCTAAGCTGGATCTGAGTGTTTCCGTGCTTGGATGATATGGTTGCGCGCTGTTAACAACCATAATAAACGGTTTGCCCACTTCCTTAAGCTCATTTATCACTCTTTCCTCAGCTTCGATATAATTACTTCTTGGTATTTCGCCAATTGTGCCGTCAGTAGTCACCACTACACCAATGGTAGAATGCTCTTGAATGACTTTCCTAGTTCCAATTTCAGCAGCTTCATGGAATGGGATAGGCTCTTCATACCAAGGAGTCGTAATCATCCTCGGACCATTTTCATCCTCATACCCTTTAGCACCTGGAACCGTGTAACCGACACAATCAACTAATCTAATATTAACATTAAGTCCTTCGTCAACATGGACACTAGCAGCTTGATTCGGAACGAACTTGGGCTCAGTTGTCATGATTGTTTTCCCTGCTGCACTTTGAGGAAGCTCATCCACTGTTCGAGATCTCTCTGCTTCATTGTCTATATTGGGTAAAACCACAAGCTCCATAAATTTCTTAATAAATGTGGATTTTCCAGTTCTTACAGCACCTACTACTCCTAAATAAATATCACCGCCGGTTCTTTCGGCAATATCTTTGAAAATATCAACCTTTTCCAAGTGATCCCCTCCCGATCATAGAGTAAAGTGGGATAATATTATCCATCAAGATATTTTTGGACAATATATATTTATGACGTTGTCCTACATTCTTATGACAGTTTTTAAAAATATTTTTACCCCCTTAACTATTTATTCCTTGAATATGCTAGTATCTGTTGTGTCTGAACAGTTGATTGAATGAGGGTTTATGGTAAAGTAACACGGGAGAGACTCCTAAACCGCATGTCTTTAACCTAATTGAAATAAGGCATTCATGTGCCCCAAAAAAAACCCTTCTCCTACAATATATTTCGAAGGAGAAGGGTTATGACTATTTGATATTACTTATTGCTTTAAAAAAACCGGTTCGTTAGACTCAGGATCCACTGTATACGGTAATGAATAGGCGGGAACAAACATTGAATCCTCTACAAGAAAATTACGAATATCCTCGCCTGGCATTACCTTCTTGTCCTTTTTCTTTAACTCCTGAAATAAATCTAGACGGTAATCGACGTAGACTTCTGCGTCTGTCGTTACTACAAACGGCAGATTTTGATTAGAGTATGGACTAATGGCATATGGCTCCTGCTTATACCCCAATGCTTTAAAATCAATTGTATAAACATTATCAGCAAGTTTTTCTTTATAGGGCGGGTAGCCAGTGGATTTAATTCTCAAATTAATATCACGAATGGTATCAGCCATTCTCAGGTCCAATAGTTTTACGGTTGCGTTGGTTTCAACATCTACAAGGACATATTGAAAGATCCCACCGCTTTCAAAGGCGTTCCCTGGGGGCTCTGAGATATATTTGGGAGCAATTTTTTTGAAATCTATTGGGTATTTTTGATAGATTGGAGTAACAGCATCTCTTGTTTTTATCGGCAAGATTCCACCATTATCCTCCCTAAAAGAATTTACCGCTTGTTGAACTGCAGCGATTTGGTCTGTATAAGGGATTTGATTTTCCGCTAATTTCTCAGATGGATACATACATCCTGTTAAAAACAAAGAAGTTAGAACTAGCAATGACACAATGGCCTTCCAATTCATACAATCACCTAATTTTTCTTTTTTCTGTATTTATGTAAAAAGTACAATAAACAACGTAATTCCCGAAATGATTAAAAAAATGTAAGCAAGGACCGCTGTAAAAAACTTTAGCACTCCTGTTAATTTATAACGGCTCAAATAAATTGTAATAATAGCAAGAAACATAAGTCCCATCCCTGCAATCGATATCCACATTTTCAACATACCTGGTGACATCAGGACACCCCCTTTATTCCGAAAGCTATTATAACATAGCAGAACCATTTCATAAAAAGGTTTTATTTTATTACATGGCTGTGTTAACGAAGACTGTTGGTTTTAGAACCTGTTGATTGGAGCGGAAGGCGCTCGATCCTCGAAAATGCTATCGCATTTTCTTCGTGCGGTGATTATTCGAGGAAGTAAATTCAAAGTCCTGCGGGATGAACGAGCTGAGTGAGACCCCGCAGGTCGGAACGACCGAGGAGAGGGAAAAGCGGAAGCGCCTTGTCCAGACCCGACAAGCGCTGGAGGGCCTGGCGTTGAAGTCGCTCTTTGACTTCATCGTCAGGACCGAAGCGACTCGAGGGGCTAGGCGCTGTAGCTAGACAGGCTCACGGGCGAGCTCGCGGAAAGCGTAGCGCCTCGTGACAGGAAAAGACCGCCTGTCACTGCGGTGATTATTCAAAGAAGCTTTCCTTAGTGGAGCGTAAATCAACTGCGAATTTAACACAGCCTATAACATAAAAAAACTGAAGTAAAGAGGGGCGAGTTCCTTACTTCAGTCTTAGTGACTAAATTACCCAAACATTTAGGTTCATACTACACGTGTGCTTCGCTTGCATTGTATGCAACTATGTGGGGAAACGCACTCAGGTGAATGCCTATTTTTCAGTGAAAATGCACAATTTTTATTCTTCAAGGTTTCTTTCTTCAAGAATATTTACTAAATCTTCCATTTCGTGAGTTTTCCCACGTGCCATTAATACATCAACTGCATTTTTCGCATTTTTCCCATTAAATAAAACATCATATAAAGCAAATGTGATTGGCATGCTGACATTATACTTTTGGGCAAGCTGATAAGCTGCTTTTGTGGTCCTTACACCTTCAACAACCATTCCCATATTATCGAGAACCTCATCAAGATTTTTCCCTTTACCAAGTAGATTACCCGCCCTCCAGTTCCGAGAATGGACACTTGTACAAGTTACAATTAAGTCCCCAATTCCCGCTAAACCGGAAAATGTTAAAGGGTTAGCTCCCATTTTTGTTCCAAGTCGCGCGATTTCAGCTAAGCCTCGGGTTATTAAAGCAGCTTTGGCGTTATCACCATACCCCAGCCCGTCCGTTATTCCGGCAGCCAGCGCAATAATATTCTTTAATGCTCCGCCAATTTCCACTCCTATAACATCTGGATTTGTATAGACTCGAAAATTATGGTTAATAAACAAATCTTGTATTTCTTCAGCCGCAGCCATACTTTCTGACGAAACGGTCACAGTTGTTGGGTGTCTAAGGCTAACTTCCTCAGCGTGGCTTGGACCTGAGAGGACTACCACTGCTTTTAAAAGCTCACTTGGCATTTCTTCTGCTATCAGTTCTGAAATTCTCAAAAGGGAATCAGGCTCAATCCCTTTACTAACATGCGCAATAGTCAATGGTGAGTTTTGAACTATACGTATTTTCCCAAGTACTTCACGAATGGCTTTCGTTGGTACCGCTAATATCACCGTTTTGATTCCGGCTAAAGCGTCACTTAATGACGCATAACCAACAATCAATTCAGGCAGACTGATTTCTGGCAAGTATTTCTTATTTGTATGGAACTGATTTATCTCTTGAACTTGGGATTCATTATGGCTCCATAACCTGACTTCATATTCATTGTCTGCGAGGACCATCGCAAGTGCAGTCCCCCAGCTGCCGGCACCAATAACAGCTACAGCTTCTTTTTTTTCCTGCATTTAGCTCACTCCCACCGTAAAATTATTTTCTTTCTCTTGCATAAATTTTTATCGGGGTTCCCTCGAATCCAAATGCTTCTCGGATTCGATTTTCTAAGAAGCGCTCATAAGAGAAATGCAGTAATTCTGGTTCGTTAACAAAAACCACAAAGGTTGGCGGTTTCACCGCTACTTGCGTGGTGTAATAAATCTTCAATCGACGCCCTTTATCGGTTGGTGTTGGATTCATCGCTACCGCATCCATAATTATATCATTTAAGACGCTTGTTTCAACGCGCATTGCATGGTTTTCACTAGCAGTATTGATCATTGGCAGTAGCGTATGAATACGTTTTTTCGTCTTTGCAGATAAGAAAACAATTGGAGCGTAACTTAAGAAGAGAAAATGCTCTCTAATTTTTTGTTCAAGTTCCTTCATTGTTTTTTCATCTTTTTCAACCGCATCCCACTTATTGACGACAATTACTATTGCCCGTCCAGCTTCATGTGCATACCCGGCAATTTTCTTATCCTGTTCAATGATTCCTTCTTCGGCATTAATGACAACTAAAACAACATCAGACCGCTCTATTGCCCTTAAGGCACGAAGAACACTATATTTTTCGGTACTCTCATAGACTTTTCCTTTTTTCCGCATTCCAGCCGTATCAATAATGACATACTTATCGCCATTATATGTATAAGGAGAATCCACAGCATCTCTTGTTGTACCAGCAATATCACTTACAATGACTCGGTCTTCACCTAGAATGGCATTGACTAATGATGACTTCCCAACATTAGGCCGGCCTATTAAAGAAAATTTAATGGTATCAGCATCATAATCCTGTCCCTTATTCTTAGGGAAATGTTTAGCTGCCTCATCTAATAGATCACCCAATCCAAGACCATGAGAGCCGGATACTGGTATAGGTTCACCGAATCCTAAAGAGTAAAAATCATAGATTTGCTCACGCATTTCAGGATTATCAATTTTATTAACAGCTAATACGATTGGTTTTTTTGATTTATATAAAATCTTTGCTACTTCTTCGTCTGCAGCTGTTACCCCTTCTCTCCCATTTGTTAGAAAAATGATAACATCTGCTTCGTCAATAGCTACTTCAGCCTGCTGCCGAATTTGCTCAAGAAACGGTTCATCGCCGATATCAATACCACCCGTATCAATTACATTAAAATCATGTGTCAACCATTCCCCTGAGCTATAAATTCGATCGCGGGTCACTCCTGGAATATCCTCAACAATGGAAATTCTCTCTCCAACAATTCTGTTGAAAATAGTTGATTTCCCAACATTTGGTCTTCCTACAATGGCTATAACAGGTTTTACCATTATAATCGCCATCCTTTCATCCATATCATTATCAATTATTTTGTTATTATTATCGTTAAAGCAGAGAAACTCAATTTATATAATTAAGTATTGCGTACTAATGATAAAGAAACCCTTCTTTGAAGAGAAGGGTCTAACCATATTATTTTAGCAATGTGAACACTTTCCTGCAACTTTGAAAAACAGAAGACTCGTGAAGCTAGACAAATATTTAATTTTTAACGATTTTTTACGAAGACTTTTGCTTCCCTTTTTCCAAAAAGTGAAAATGGTTTTGAAAGTATGGTCCTGCATTTTCGAGTATGCTCCAGCTTACCAGCAGTATTGTAATTAACGAAAACACATCTAGGTAACCAATGGATCCAATCGGATAAGAAAAATCAAATTTACTAAGATAAAAGGCATAGAGGATCTCCCCTTGCATGGTACCACTTACAATTATTAACAGTCTGTCTTTTAAAGATGTTTGTAAAAAAATCGCAAGGCAGCTAAAACATATTCCCATCATCCATTCCTTTTGAAAAATCACCCAGACGGGGTCATAGATGACAAATAAATTAAAGGTAACGTATGCAATGGTTACAATGAATGAGCATATAAAGGCATATAGCAATAATCCGAGCTTTTTCTTACTAAAAATCATATAAGATAATAGCAGCATAAATAATCCGCTAGCGTAAAACTCAAAACTCCTAAACACAAAATGTACATTTGAAAGGGTAATCAATACTAAAATGGCCGCTGCAAATTTTGAACGATAAGAATTTTGTTTGTTCATAAAAAAGGTCACATATACCCAAAACACCCAAAGTATCCAATAGAACATTGAACCTTCCATGATCACACACCTCCTACTATTTCCATTATCGGTATTCTTTATGTAGTTCATACTTCCCTGAATAATCTTCCCTTAACAAAATCATGTTAATAGTAGGAGGTGTGGAGAAATGGGAAAGGATCGACAAGCGAAAAAGGTTAAAGCAAGCGGCAGAGCTGGAGTAGACCGTGATCAGGCGCTGCATTATCCTGGTTCAACTAAACTTCAAAGTCCTGAAGAGGCACGAGGATTAAACGATAATAAGTACAGCTGACAAAATAAGCTCCCGCTGACTGCGGGAGCTTATTTTATACTACGCTGGCTGTATATTCTTGTATCGATTCCCCTTTGAGTTAACCAATGGTGCATTTGACCAGATATCATCAATGGCGCTCTTTGCAGTTCTTGAATAGATTTAGCTCCTAAAGCTGTCATAATGATTGTTAACTCATTATGAAGTGCCGAGATTTCTTCATATAGAGCCTCTATTCCCTGTTCAACGAGGATTTTTAAGAAAAAGCCTGCAAAGCCGATCGCACTAGCTCCCAACGCTATTCCTTTAGCAAGTTCATCACTAGAAGTAACACCGCCAGAACCAATGATTGAAATCGATTTCGAGGCATATGAAGCTTCAGATATAGAGATGGCTGTGGGAATTCCCCATTGATTGAAGAAAGCTTGAGATTTTTCATTGCGCTTGTTTTCTATTTGAGCAAAATTTGTTCCACCGAAACCACCAATGTCCACAATTGAAACCCCTATAGATAAAAGAGACTCAACCGTTTCTTTACTCATACCGAAGCCTACTTCCTTCACTATAACAGGGACATTTACCTCTTTTACAATTGCTTCTATTCTTTTTAGGGCGCCAAAAAATTCCCGGTCCCCTTCCGGCATCGTCAGTTCCTGAATTACGTTTAAATGCACCTGCAAGGCATTGGCTTCAATCATGTCTATAGCCTTTTTTGCTTGATCAGGAATAGCTTCACTCCCTAAATTGGCAATTAATACACCAGAGGGGTTTTCTTTTCGTACTACTTCATATGTATAGCTCTCAGATTTATCTTTCAGTGCCGACATTTGTGACCCCACTGCCATAGCAAGCCCCGTTTCCTTTGCCACAATAGCAAGCTGCTTGTTAAGGTCATAAGTTTTCTCCCCACCGCCACCTGTCATAGCATTGATAAAAATTGGCGAACTTAAAGAAAGTTCGCCAATTTTTTGCTGAAAGGTTACATCTGATACATTCATGTTTGGTAAACTTTGATGAATAAATTGAACATCATCAAATGCTGTAGACCGCTTTTGCCCTGTTTCTAGAGCATAGCGAATATGATCCCATTTCCGTTCAGATCTAGACACTTCATATCACCATTATTTTCCCAGATTCTTTAATTTGTCGCCAATCATTTCACCAAGCTGGAATCCTTTTGATTCCTCCGGAAGTTCGTAATCAAAATTTTCTTCCACATCTTTTTCAAGTAGATCTTTGATACTCAATGAAAGTCGCTGCTCCTGTTCGTTTGCATCTAGTACTTTCACTTGTACCTCTTGCCCTTCTTTCAATACCTCATGTGGTGTACCAATATGCTTATGAGCTATTTGTGAGATATGAACGAGGCCTTCTACGCCAGGGAATACTTCTACGAACGCACCATAAGAAACCAATCTCTTGACTGTTCCTGTTAATGTGCTGCCCTTAGGTGCTTTTTCAGCTATATCAGACCATGGTCCTGGCTGTGTTTCTTTAATAGATAAAGAAATTCTTTCATTATCACGATCTACATTTAGAACCTTAACTTTTACTTTTTGACCTTCTTGAACTACATCTGATGGTTTTTCAATATGTTGATATGATAATTGAGAAATATGAACAAGGCCATCGATACCGCCAATATCAACGAATGCTCCAAAATCTGTAATTCTTTGAACTGTTCCATCAATTATTGATCCAGGAGTAATCGAGTTAAGGAGGTTTTTCTTATGTTTTCCCTTTTCTTCCTCCACCACTGCACGATGTGAAAGAATAAGACGATTTTTCTCTTTATCCAGCTCAACAATCTTAAAAGTCAAATTTTTACCTTTATAATCTGAAAAGTCTTCGACAAAATGAGCTTCTACTAAAGATGCGGGTACAAAGCCTCGAACGCCAAGATCAACGACAAGACCTCCCTTTACTACATCCTTTACTTCGGTTTCAAAGACCTCTCCACTATTAAAAAGATTTTCCAGATTAACCCAAGCCTTTTCAGCGTCTACTTTTCTTTTTGATAATACAAGAGCATCCTCTTCTACTTTTAATACCTCAAGTTCTAGTTCATCACCTTCTGAAACAACATCAGAGGCCTTTTCAACATGAATACTAGAAAGTTCACTGATTGGAATAATACCATCATGTTTACTATCCTTAATATTTACGATAACCTGTTTTTCTTCTACCTTTGTAACTTGTCCTGTGACTTTATCACCAATGGTATAATTTTTTACTTCTACTTGGTTCATTTCTTCCGACATATGTATTCCTCCTTAATCCAATTACTGCTAATAAATTATATAATATCAAAATGATAAACGAGTGAATATTCTAATAAAATCTCTTTTTATTAACTTCTTACAAATAGCTTATTTTGTCAAGCAGAACCTATCGGTGCTCTTTAATAAGTTTATCTATTTCTGACATTATTAATTCAGTCACCTGCTCCGCAGAGGCTTTTACAGCCCTCATTTCATCCATTGCAATCGGTTTTCCATAAACAACCTTTAACGTTTTTAAACTTTTGTACGGTCCAATTATTGCGCATGGGACCACATCCGCTTCCGATCTAAGGGCAAAAAAACCCGCTCCCGATAGCCCTTTGCCAATTTCACCTGTTTTACTTCTAGTCCCTTCGGGGAACAGACCGAAAACATTTCCGTCTTTTAATACCTTTAATCCAGCTCTTAATGATTCCCTGTCCCCTTTCCCTCTTTTTACAGGGAAAGCGTTGCACTTTCTAACGATATTACCCAATACAGGAACCTTGAATAGTTCTTCCTTTGCCATAAAATGGACAGGTCTTGGAGCCGTAATCCCCACCACTAAAGGGTCAAAATTATGGATATGGTTAGTACACAGCAGGACCCCGCCTTCTTTAGGGAAATACTCTAATCCACTAACTTCAATTCGATACCACGGTTTAAAAACACCAGCAACAACTGATCTTGCAAACGAATAAAACGTCACACTTATCCAACCCTTTCATGCACGAGATCCATAATTTTTTCTACTACTTCTGGGATGGTCAAAGATGTTGTGTCGATTTCAATTGCGTCGTCAGCTTTTCTTAATGGTGCAAATTCACGTTCTGAATCTATTTTATCACGACGGGCAATTTCTTCCTTTAATTGTTCTAAATCGGAAGGATAGCCTTTTTGTGAATTTTCCGCATGTCGTCTTACCGCTCTTTCCTCCACACTTGCAAGTAGAAAAACCTTTACTTCCGCATTTGGAAGTACATGTGTCCCAATGTCTCTGCCATCCATCACAACCCCTCCGTTTACGGCAAAGGACTGCTGCATTCTTACCATTTCTTCACGAACCTTTTGATGCTTGGCTACAATCGAAACGGAATTTGTTACTGATGATGAACGAATTTCATCTGTTACTTCTTGATTATCAAGAAACACCAATTGACCCTTTGGTGAAGGAAATAATTCTAACTTTGTTTCTAATAGAGTATCTAACAGTGAGTTTTCATCTTCTAAGTTAAGGTTATTTACCAGTGCTTTATATGTTAGGGCACGATACATTGCACCAGTATCAATATATATGTAAGATAACTTTTCTGCCACAACTTTTGCCACTGTGCTCTTACCCGCTGCGGCAGGTCCGTCAATTGCGATTGATAATTTTTTTTCCATAAATCCTCCTATGTAACACATGTTCGTCTGTAATGCTCATATTTATTTTACCATAAGAAAGCTGAATGCCTCTTTTTTTTAGCATTATTATATTTGATTTTCTTTTATACTGTTCCCATTTTGAGAATAAAAAAAAAGCAGGTATCCTGCTCAGGCTGTCGAGAAAATCTCGACAGCTATGATTTTTTGTAATTACTTTAATGATTCACCGCGTTAATATGCTATAATATACATATAAATAACAGGACGGTGGATAGAATGTATAAGCCAAAAAGAGAAATACAAAACGAAGCTGAATTTGTTTTTATTGATGATTTAGTACCGCAAGATCACCTATTAAGGAAGGTGGACAAGTATATTGATTTTTCTTTTATTGGTGAGAAGGTCCGTCCTTTTTATTCAGAAAATAACGGGCGTCCTTCGGACCCTATACAGCTCTTTAAGATGATGTTTATCGGATATTTTTATGGCATTCGTTCTGAACGACAATTAGAGCGTGAAATTCAGACGAATGTGGCCTATCGATGGTTCTTAGGATTAAAGCTAAACGATACAGTTCCCCATCATTCCACCATTAGTTGGAATCGGCGAACCCGTTTTAAAGATACAAATATATTTCAGGAAATTTTTGATGAGATTGTCTTCAAAGCAATTAACCACAAGATGGTTGGAGGAAGAGTTTTATTTTCCGATTCCACACACCTTAAAGCGAATGCAAACAAACATAAATTCTCTAGAGTTGAAGTGGAAGTTGAAACACGTGAATATGTAGAAGATTTAAACAAAGCTATTGAGGAAGACAGGAGAGATCATGGAAAAAAGCCTTTAAAGGAAAAGGAGGAGGTGACCGAGAAAAAGGAAATACGACTGAGCACAACTGATCCTGAATGCGCGTTTATGTCACGAGAGAATAAACAGGAGATGTTCTGTTATCTTGATCATCGAACTACCGACATGAAGTTCAACATCATAACTGATGCGTATGTTACACCAGGAAATGTTCACGATTCTGTCCCCTATCTTTCACGGTTAGACCGTCAGGTCGAACGTTTTGGATTTAAAGTAGAAGCTGTGGCACTTGATTCGGGTTACCTGACAAATCCGATTTGTAAGGGACTTAATGAACGCAATATTTTTGGAGTTATCGCTCACAGAAGATATCAATCAACAAAAGGGTTATTTCCTAAATGGAAGTTTACATATGACAAAGATAGAGATTTGTATGTTTGTCCAAATGGTCAGGAGTTACAATATCGTACAACTACAAGAGAAGGTTATCGGGAATATAAGTCAGATCCTAAAAAGTGTACTAACTGCCCACTCCTCCCGGAGTGTACAAAATCTCAAAATAAAACAAAAGTAGTTACCAGACATGTTTGGGAGGAACATAAGGAAAAGGTTCGACTTAACAGACTTTCAAAGTCAGGTAAAATACTATATAAATTTAGAAAGGAAAAAGTAGAGCGAAGCTTCGCAGATTCAAAAGAACTGCATGGGCTTCGCTATTGCAGGTTACGGGGATTGCACAATGCGAGTGAGCAAGTGTTACTCACCGCAGCATGCCAAAACATGAAAAAGATTGCCACACACTTAGCCGGTTTGGAAAAAGTGTGTGGCAATCTCCTGGGCATTTCTCCCTGTTGATTGGAGCGGAAGGTGCGAAGACTCCTGCGGGAGTACGGGGCTGGGGAGACCCCACAGGCGCTTAAGCGCCGAGGAGGCTCCCCGGCACGCCCGCGGAAAGCGAAGAACCTGGAGCGGAAATCAACAGGCCTTTGGGCAGGCAGAAAAATAAAAATTGCCGAGAAAGATACCTTTCTCGACAATCTGAGCAGGTATCCTGCTTTTTAATCACTAAACGTTTGTAGAATCTCGGTAAATGTATTTTCATTTACACCTTCGTATTTTGTTAACTGTTCTAATTGCGGAAAAATATCTAGTTGATGTAAGAATAGCTGAGCGAAAAAAAGAAAGATAAATTGGATAATAATTACCTTTATTAAGATTCGTTCTACAATTTTCATACCATCACTCCAATTCCAATTACTACTATTATTGGAGTGATGGTATAATTTTATTCTAATACCTTAGATAACCTCGTCGTAGACTTCTTCAGCATTTTTCATTTTTTCTACTTCTTCTTCGACACCGTCTACTGCATTGATAAAGATTCTATAGGTATCGTCTCCTATAGTTCCTAGGAATTCATAACATAGTACTTCTTTGTTTAGATCGTTCACAATAACCGCTTGTCTCTCTTCCATTACTTTAAAGTTAGGGTTTACCTTTGCTCGAGCTTGTTCACTGGTTAGCACTGGTTTTTCAATTTCTCTAGTATCATTTAATGATTTTAAATATTCTTCTGCTGAGAAACCAATTATGTTACCATTGTCGAGCGCTACTTCTACTTTGATTGCCTCAGGATAGATTCTAATATTATTTTCAGTGGTGACAAAATTAAATACACCTGTATTATCATATTGAGTGCTCTCAAATAACTCTAGATTTTTATAACCATTTTCCTTTAGAAACGCTGCAGCCTTTAGATTTGCATCATTTAGGCTAATCTTTTGCTGGTTTACTTCTCTGTGATTTATAAACCATATAGGATATCCAGCTTTCTTTGTAATATCCATGTTACCTTCTTGACCAGTGTCCTTATTTCTTACCGAAATACTATAAAAACCGTAATCTGATCCCTTACCATTCTCTGTTACTTTAACCTCAGCAGTTCCATCAAATCCCATGTATTTTTTTGCAATGCTTACCGCTTCTTTTTTATTTATGGTTTTCCCTTTAATATTCTTGAAATTATCATCTTTCTTTTGCATGTTAGTGAAAGTCGGACCAAAGTCGCTTTCGTCATAGCCTGATACGGTTTTTTCAACTGTTTTAAATCCATCGATAATCGTATTGTCGGTTTGTTCTTTTCCTGATGCCAATGCAAGTTCGACATCCATCCAGCGCAGGTTATTTTCCAGTACCATATGCTGGACTTTACGCAACTCACTCTGAATGTCACCAGATTGCTTGTATAAAACCTTTAATGTTTCATACTCTTCCTCTGACAAGGGTTCTTTATCTAGATCTCTTACTGCCGTTTGATAACTAAACTTCCCAATTTTAGATAAAAACTCTTCCGTTTTATTAAATGGAAGCAATGTCAGCGGCAGCTGTCCTACATCACTATGTGCTTCAGATGTTAGTCTCCAAACTTCAACGAGTGAAGGGGATAAAGAATGCCTAGAATTCATTGCAAGAGTCGATCCAATTTTATCGTGAAGTAAATCCATTCCATAGGTAAGATCATGAAAAGCCCGTTGATAATTATTTTCAGCATTTATAAGAATCGCATTTTTCTCTCGATGTTCTTGATATCCCCAATAGGCTGTACCCGCCACACCTACTGCTAGAACACCAATAATTATTCCTCTTATCATCCAATCACCCCTCTATTCACAAAAAATATGTTTCCCAATTCGTTTTATTTGTGGTCGTGACCAAATCCACTTGCTCGTAGCTGTTGCAGGATTAAAATAATAAAGGGCATTCCCAGTAGGATCAATACCATTAATTGCATCTAAAACTGCTTTTTTTGCTGTTTCATTCGGAGTAAGCCAAATTTGCCCATCAGCAACTGCAGTAAAAGCACCAGGTTCGAAAATAACTCCTGATACAGTGTTAGGAAAAGATACGCTATTTACCCTATTAAGGATAACGGCAGCTACTGCTACTTGACCTGTGTATGGTTCACCCCTCGATTCTCCATAAACAGCATTTGCCATTAGTTGTATATCATTACTTGAGAATCCACCTGGAGTATTAGCTGCAGTTGGTTTAGATGGTGCTGCTTTTGGAGCAGGTGCAGCCGGTTTTGGACTAGCCTTTTTAGCTGGTGCTTTAACAGCAGGTGTTTGGGCAGGAGTTTTAGCCGGTGCTTTTGGCTGTGGCGCACTCTGCTTTTTTTGGTCTACTCCACCGTAATGTGTAAATTTATTGCCTTTATTGATTTGTTCCTTTACAAATTGTTTGTTATATTTACTTGCCTTGACCAATTTTGCCTTTGTTTCTGTACCTGCTAAACCATCGATTGGTAATCCGAACTCATACTGGAAATTCCTTAATGCCCAGTAGGTGCTCCAGCCGAACACTCCATCAATTTTCTTATTGTAAAAACCCAAATACTGAAGTCTAGATTGAAGCTCGATAACATCATCTCCAACCGAACCTTGTTGGATAACTTGATTAGAGAATGCAAATACCCTGTTGCTCTCTAGAAATGTAAATGGCATTATACAAAGGAAGAATAAGAGTGGAATAATCAATTTCACGATTTTCTTCTTCATGGTAAAGTAACCCCCAGTTGTAAATCTTTTTAGATGTAAACCTATTTTTTGTCTTAATGGAAAATTTATTCAAAAAAAATCCCCTTCATTTAAGAATGAAAGGAATTTTGAGTTGAATATTGTTTTTTCTTATGGTTAGTCGTTAGTATTCTTGCAATCTTAACCTTCCTTAAACCAAACCACCAAAGGAAGATCATAAAAGGCAAAATAATATATAGCCAGTTTTCTTGTGAAATTAAAATGTAATCATATAATCCATGAAGAATGAATGGCAAGAATAAGGAGATTATTACCCATTTTGCCTTTTTTCCTTCTGTAAATTTTGCTTTACCAATATAAAATCCCATAATGACTCCGAATAGAGCATGGCTAGATACAGGGAGAAGTGCCCGCGTCATGGCATGTTCGATTCCATTGGCAATCAAATAAAAAATATTTTCTACTGTCGCAAAACCAAGTGATACTGCCACCCCATATACAATACCATCGAATGGCTCATCTAACTCAACGTGCTGGTAAATTGCATAGAAAAGGACAAACCATTTGAAAAATTCTTCCAGAAGGCTCGAGGAAAGGAATGCTTCAATGAATCCAGATTTAATTATATTCTCTGTATGAAGTACATGCTGAATAAACATTATGGGAAACACTAGCAGAGCACCAAACATAAATGTTCTTAAAACTACTGATATAGGCTCTGACTCATATTCATCTTTTAAATAAAAATAACTTAATAAGGCCAGTCCGGGGGCAATACCGGCTGATAATATTCCCAGCATGGTTAATCCTCATTTCAAATCAATTCGTTACTTTAATCCTAACATGATATTGTGATTAATTAAATGAAAGATTATATCCATTTAGTAATTGCCGTTTAAAAATTTATTTTCTTTAGTCCGCTGGCTAGTGCTACTGCTAATTTTATTCTAGCTTTTTTAGAATCATTATCACTGCCAAGGATTACACCCTTATTGTAAAGGTCATAGGCACTGCCTTTATAGTCATAAGTCGTATACACCGAACCTTCTTCAGCACTTGTTGTGATTACTAAGACGATTCCCTCTGAAAGTGATTTTTCTATTTCCTCCATCATTTGTGGTGCTACTTGACCACGTCCAACACCTTCAAGAATGATTCCTTTTACCCCTGATTCTCTCGCAGCCTTAATAAATTTACCATCAGCACCGATATAACATTTTACGATATCTACCTGAGGAATAGGTGATTGAATAGAAAAATATTCTCTTTTTATTGGCTTTTGAAAGATATGTACTGCATCATTATCGATAATTCCAAGATAACCAAATCCAAAAACGTTAAAACCTTGGATATTAGACGCGTGTTCTTTTTTTACATATCGGGCAGCAAATATTCGTTCATTGAACACGACAACTGCACCTGCATTCAATAAATCCGTTGAACAGGCTGAATAAATAGCGTGCCTCAGATTAATGAAGACATCACTACCTAAATCCTCTGGAGAGCGTTGCGAGCCAGTGATTACAACCGGTCTCGGGTCCCTGATAGTTAAATCAAGAAAATAGGCGGTTTCCTCCATGGTATCTGTACCGTGAGTAACAACAACTCCCGAAACCCCTTCATCCTCAAAATACTTTTCAATTTTATTTTTTAATGCGACTAAATCTTCAAAAGTAATATGAATGCTGGCCTTTTGAAATACTGATTCCACAATGACTTCAATGTCGGTAGGAAGATTACACATTGCGGCAAGTTCTTCACCGGTTAATTCGCCCGAAGCTAATTTTCCAGAATCCTTATTGGGTTTACTTGCAATGGTACCTCCTGTTGTTAACAAAACTACCTTTTTCATAAAATGCTTCACCCCATAACTTGTTTTTCTTTAATAGATCGAGCAATGAGACCCCCGTGGAACCTGCCATTTTCAATAAATATTTCATTCGCATTATTCCCAGCTGCAATGACTCCTGCAATATAAACTCCTTCAATGTTTGTCTCCATAGAATCAGGATTAAACAACGGTCTTCCTGTTTCTTCGTCAATTTTTATCCCCATTCCTTTTAAAAACTTGTGGTCTGGACGATATCCTGTCATTGCAAAAACAAAATCATTGTATATGGTCTTTTCTTCTCCATCCTTATTATACCGTACCTGGTCTTCCGTTATTTCATTCACATGAGCATCAAATTCCATTTTAATGATTCCATTTCGTACCAATGCCTCAAATTCTGGGAGAATCCACGGCTTTATGCTCGGTGAATATTCTTTACCACGGTATAAAACGGTTACTCTCGCACCCGCTTTTACCAGTTCAAGAGCCGCATCCACACTAGAGTTTTTTCCGCCTATAACACATACATCTTTATCAAAATAAGGATGCGCTTCTTTAAAATAATGAGACACCTTCGGCAAATCTTCCCCAGTGACATTCATGTAATTTGGATGGTCATAGTATCCTGTAGCAATTACAACATATGGGGCATGATAGGTTTGTTTGTCTGTAATAATATGAAAAACTTCTTCTTCTTTTAAAACTTTTAGTACTTGTTCAAACGAGTTGATGCGCAGTTGTTTCCTCTTTACTACATCCCGATAGTAAACAAGGGCTTGATTTCTTTTTGGCTTATAACTTTCAGTAATAAATGGTACATCACCGATTTCTAGCTTTTCGCTGGTACTAAAAAATGTTTGATGGGTTGGATAATGGTAGATAGCATTTACAATATTCCCTTTTTCAATAATAAGTGGGTTTAGCCCAATTTCTTTAAAGGCTATGGCTGCTGCTAAGCCGCATGGTCCACCACCGACAATAATAATATCTTCTAATTGCAAATTGATCACCTCAATTTATTATTCCATAAAAAAACTCCTACCGTCATATGATAGGAGTTTTTCCAATATGTTTCAATAGTAATGCTTTTAAATCCAACCTCTAAATCGGCTCGCTTCGGCCATTTTACGTACACCGACCATGTATGCAGCCAGACGCATATCTACACGTCGAGTTTGTGCTGTTTCATAAATATTGTTAAATGATTTGACCATTACTTTTTCGAGTTTTTCTTCTACTTCTTCTTCAGACCAGTAATAACCTTGGTTATTCTGAACCCATTCGAAGTAGGATACCGTAACGCCGCCAGCAGAAGCAAGTACATCCGGAACTAATAAAACACCACGCTCTGTTAATATTTCTGTTGCCTCTAATGTTGTTGGTCCATTAGCAGCTTCGACAACGATTCCCGCACGAATATTATGTGCATTATCTGCTGTAATCTGATTTTCTATGGCAGCAGGTACGAGAATATCGCACTCGAGTTCGAGTAGTTCCTTATTCGAGATTGTGTTATTAAATAATTTTGTAACGGTACCAAAACTATCACGACGATCTAGAAGATAGTCAATATCGAGTCCATCCGGATCATATAAGGCACCATATGCATCGGAAATACCTACAACCTTTGCGCCTGCATCATGCATGAATTTTGATAAATAGCTTCCTGCATTACCAAAGCCTTGAATAACAACCCTTGCACCCTCAATTTCGATACCTTTTCTTTTAGCTGCCTCACGAATACAAATGGTCACGCCCTTAGCAGTAGCAGATTCACGACCGTGAGATCCTCCTAGAACCAGCGGCTTACCAGTAATGAAACCCGGAGAGTTAAATTCATCTATACGACTATACTCGTCCATCATCCAAGCCATAATTTGGGAATTTGTAAACACATCCGGTGCAGGAATATCTTTAGTAGGACCAACGATTTGACTAATCGCTCGTACATACCCACGACTTAATCTTTCAAGTTCTCTAAATGACATATCACGCGGGTCACAAATAATTCCGCCTTTTCCTCCGCCATATGGAAGGTCAACAATTCCACATTTTAAGCTCATCCAAATGGACAGGGCCTTGACTTCAGTTTCGGATACATTGGGATGAAACCTAATCCCACCCTTTGTTGGACCGACAGCGTCATTGTGCTGCGCACGGTAGCCCGTAAATATTTTTATTGAACCGTCATCCATTCTTATTGGAATTTTAACTGTCATCATACGTAACGGCTCTTTTAAGAGCTCATACACTTCTTCAGGATAACCTAACTTTTCAAGAGCTTTATGTATAACAGTCTGTGTTGAAGTTAATACATTATTTTCTTCCTCTTGATTAGTTTTTTCATTACTATTTTCGGCTACCATTTGTAAACCTCCTAAAAATCACTTTAACAAATGTTGTCGCTTTCAGACACAAGTATACACGTTTAAATGATTTATGCAAGATGAAAAATTCACAATTCATTATTATTGAGTCATTTTTTGCAAGCGCAATCATCCCCGTTGAACTAGGGTTTTTACCAAAGCAAATAGGAGCGGCGGACTCCTATATAAGTTCCACAAAGTATCAAAATTATTTAAAATATTTTCGAATGGTTTCCACCGCTTTATCTTCAATAATTTGATTTCCATATTCTTCAAGTACATGTGTACTAAGAATAGATGGATTACCGTACTCAGATAAAAATGCTGCAATTTTTTCTACTATAGCAGTATCAATGATATTCATATTTAAGTAATATCGATTGTTATAAGAATATAAACTGCCTCCATTTACGTTTAAGACAAACAATCTGTGAGAGAGTGAAATAACATCTTCTATACTTTCGAATTGATACAGCAGGTTTTCACAGCCTTCAACTCTTACTTGCATCTCCACAAAGCCATCTAATAATATTTCTTCATCTTCAATATTATCGTCAACCGTTATGATCATAATCATTCCTTGAGCTTGCAAGGAGAAAATTTCAACTGCAACAGAACCCTGTATCTCAACATCAAATTCTTCACTTGCCTCCTCCAGCATGTCGTGGAAAAGTTGATGCCATTTTATAGAATCCTTCCATATATCATCTTTGGAAAGTCCCCTTTCCATTAAATCATCAGAGGTTAAAAAAATTTTTATCTTATTGACTGTTAAGCGTTCTAAGCGCATGCTCTTTTGCCCCCTGCCATGACATAACTCTTAACCCTAGTGTATGTCAATGGCTTTGGTTGGTGCTTTGTCTAGTTTACCATCCTCTCCAATAGCCACATTTCCCACTCATTAATGGTTTGTCCAAGAATATTGGATGAATATTGACTTTTATCAAATGGCTTCATCGCAGATATTGACTTACCCCCAACTCCAACGATAAGGTCCTTATAATTCACCGATAAGTGATCAACTAGCAAAAGTACTTCTTTTAACTCGTCCTGGATTTCACAACAGATGATAACTAAATCAGGATGAATCATATCCATTATTTGATCATTCTCATCTTCTGAACTAACTTTACCTATATTTATTACTTGAATACCCCGTTTTCTTAAATAAAAAGTAAACATTAACAGTTCCGTATTATCCCTTTCATCCGACCAATTGATACAAACCGCTTTGTTCTGCTGTACATTAATAGGACAACTGTGAAGAATTAACGAGATCCTGTCTTTAATGAGCGATGAGGAAAAATACTTCTGTGCAGGTAATATATTCCCGTCCCTGAAATTATCCTCTATTTTCTTTAGAATCTGACTAAAGATATCAATGATTACTTTTTCCATTGTGAAGATACTAAACATTTTATTAATAATTTCATTTATCCTCTCATGCTCAAAGTGAATTAAGGCTTCATACAGTGAGTCTGTCATACCGATTAGTGGATTATCCTGCTTTAGGTTTAAGGCTTCTGAATCCATCTGCGATTGATTGTGCCCCAGTAAGGAGATAGCCTGGCTAATGGTAAATCCCTGATTAACCTTCTTTATTAACCACTTTAATATTTTGATATGCTCTTCTGTATATAATCGATGTCCTGCTTCATTTCTAACAGGAGCAATCATTTGATATCGTCTTTCCCATGCTCTTAACGTTCCTGGCTGAATCCCCAGTATTAACGCAGCCGCTTTAATATTATATTTACCCTCTTGGTCCGCCATCCTAATTCCTCCGATAATTACCCAGCCATACTTGAGAAAATCAACTAACCTTTTTTAATGGTAATTAAATGACATTGTGCAGGAGCCCCTAGCCTTAACGGAACCCCTGTTGTGCCGTAGCCATTACTAATTAATAATGTTGTATTATCTAATTTTTCTACTTTTCCTTTTTTAAATGGGCTGTACCCCAAAATATGTATTTGTCCTCCATGAGTATGCCCGCTCAATACGAGACGTATATTATGTTCAGGTAATATTTTATCTATGATGTCCGGGTAGTGACTAGCCAATATTTTAAAGCTTTTATCCTCCGCGTCTAACAACGCTAAATCTAATCTGTCTCGCCCTTGACCTACTTCATCAACACCAAGTAAAGATAATTTTTCACCATTTTTAGATTCAAAAATAGCTGCAGTATTATCCAAAACTTTTATTCCAGAATCCAACAGAATGGCGTCCAATTTACGAAAGTCGGTTTCATAATCATTATTACCCCAAACAAAATATACTGGACCTACCTGTTTTAATTTCTCAAGGTTTTGCTTAACCCTTTCGAAAGGAACCTTTTTCTCCGTTAAATCCCCGCCAATTATTACAATATCAGATTTCCCTTTAACTGCATTGATAATTTCATCCGAAATAAGGCGCTTATGTATATCAGAGATAAAAAATATTGATACCGCACCAAACGACTCTGGAAAATCTTCAAAGGTCATTACATGCGTTACTACATGATTTAGGAACGCTTCTTTTACCATATATAAGATTAGAGCTATTCCCAGAATTATAAGTAATCCAAGTATAATAATCATCCATTTCCCCTTTTTCCATTCTAAAAATGTTCTATGGAAATCATACCATAAAGAAAACTAAAACTAAAAAGGACTAATGCTTACCCCGCCTTTTCTTTACTGCCTTTATCGTAAGTTGTAGGATTTCTTTTAATAGTTGTATACTAATGACTACTCCTAAGAATAAAGCTAATGAGGCAGCAAAAAATTCCAACGGATAAATAATCGGTCCGACCAAAATATCAGAAAAATGAAATGGATCTGTAATTGGAAACCATTCATTAAATAAATATCCACACAAAATAATAAAAAATAACCGCCAGATTATCCTCAACACAAAAATCCCTCCCATACATTGTATGAGAAGGATTCCATTTCTTTCCGGTACAATTTACTAATCTTCCTGAATACTTAATATCCGGAAACCTTGCTCTTCTAGCTTCTTTGTAAACCGATCAATATTATCTTTCTTTTCAACTTTCATAACAATTCTTCGGACTAATTTATCTGTCTCATCAAACGTTACAAGTGAAATAATATGTTCATGGAAGTGATGGGCAATTTCAGAAAGACGGGCGATTCGACCTTCTGTTTCTACCGATGCAAAGGCAATCCTTACCCCAGGACGATTTACACCGAAAGCGCTCTGAAAAGTGGAAAGTACATCTGACCGTGTCACAACCCCTAGAAATTTACGATTTATATCAACTACAGCCAATAAGGGAAAGTCTTTTAAATCAAGGAGTGTCTTTTCAAAAACTTCTTCGCCCAATAAGAACTTTTCTTGGTGCGTAGCGATTTCTTTTACAGTGACACTGCTTAAATATTCATCCTTCTGCCTTCCAGATAAAAAGTAGCTTTCATAGATATTGTATCGTGTAACTACTCCTAAATACTTTTCTCCTTGTAAGACTGGTACACCATCAATCTGATTCCTCTCTAATTGTTCTAATGCAGCACCCAATGTCGTATCTTCCTGTACTGTCACACAAGCATGATTTGGAATCATCATATTTTTTACAAACACTTTCCATCACCTCTAAGTAATATCCTACCCTCCTATTATACTTAAACAAAACATTGAATTATCCTTTTTATTTCAAGTATTATGTCATGAATCACAAAGAATTACATATTTATTATTGATGTTTACTAAGGGAGGGAGACAATGTTTACACATTATAAATCATACTGTCCCGTCGTCAGTCCGTTTGACCCCTGCAAACCAATACCTGAAAAAGTATATTCGACTCCGCCGAATCTTTATATCGGTTTTCAACCTCCAAATCTTCCACAATTCACACCACTTGAGGCATTAAAAGCAGGAACACTATGGAAACCATTTTATGACCCTTACTTCAACCCTTTTGAGAAAGCGAAGGGGGGATTGCCACGATGAAACAAATTCCGGCCGAATATTATCAGATACTAGAGCAGCTTCAAGCAGTAGACTTTGTTTTAGTTGAATTACAATTGTATTTAGATACTCATCCGGACGATCTTGAAGCTATTAAGCAATTTAATCATTATGCAAAAGAAAGAAAAACGTTAAAAAAGGCTTTTGAAAGCCAATTTGGACCCCTTCAGCAGTTTGGTAACAGCTATTCCGGACACCCATGGAATTGGAACGATCCTCCATGGCCTTGGCAGGTTTAAAAGCTGCAGCACCTAGTCCCTAGGCGCTGCAGCTAGATACTAATCTAATTTTATACAGGGAGGGAATGTTGTCCATGTGGATATACGAAAAAAAGCTTCAATATCCAGTGCGTGTTAGTACTTGTAATCCAACATTAGCAAAATATTTAATTGAGCAATACGGGGGTGCAGATGGCGAACTATCGGCCGCTTTAAGATATTTAAACCAACGATATTCCATACCTGATAAAGTAATTGGTTTATTAACAGATATAGGGACAGAGGAATTCGCACACCTCGAAATGATTGCTACTATGATATATAAGCTCACCAAAGACGCTACGCCAGAAATGATGAAGGCTGCTGGTTTAGGTGACCATTATTCCAACCATGATAATGCATTATTTTACCATAATGCGGCAGGTGTCCCGTGGACAGCTTCCTATATACAAGCCAAAGGAGATCCGATTGCAGACCTTTACGAAGATATTGCGGCGGAAGAAAAAGCCAGGGCCACATATCAATGGATTATTAATCTAAGCGATGACCCAGATCTTAATGATGGTCTTAGATTCCTGCGCGAACGTGAGATTGTTCATTCACAGCGTTTCCGTGAAGCAGTAGAAATATTAAAAGACGAACAAGGTAAAAAGAAGTTTTTTTAAAAATAGCAGAAAGAAGCAGTTTGACGCTGCTTCTTATTTTTTTTCGTGATAAAGATTAATGTCGTAGGTTCTTTTCATCACCTCAAAATCGAGATGGCGATTTTTCCAATGATCTTCTTTCTTCCAAAGATCCTTGCTGCGATTTACGATTTCGCACCTTAATTCCTGGTATTCTTTTTCCTTTTTATCTTTCTGCTGTCTTAAAACATTCATTGCTCCGTATAGAATTGCAGTAATGGCAAACAAACTAATATTTATGGCGTCACTAACAGAGGCTGAAAACATTGCAAAGAAAGAATAAGAGTATTGTTTTGCGATCATAAAATAGAAATAACTAAAAAATAGGAATGCAAAAAGAAGCATAGAATAAATCGTTAAATAATGCCATCTCTTGGCTGTATCAAACTTAATTTTCCTTTTGCGTACGTTTTCCAGCATTTGTTTCGTTGCCTCATCAGTATACTCCAGTGAACGGATTGGTTTATCCATACTATCAACCACCTCAGTTAAATAAATATGAACTTGTCCGTTAAAATATGAAAAATTACATAAAAAAAACCGATCAAAAAATGATCGGCTACTTATTTAATGGAATTTTTAGAACTTGACCTAAATAAATTTCATTACCTTTCATGTTATTCGCTTTTCGAATAATATCCTCTCCAGCTTTTGAATGGTAATATTTCAGAGAAATTCGATAAAGATTTTCTCCCGATTTAACTGTATGATAAATGACTTGAGGTGCAGGTTCAACATTTTTATCAGTGCCTTGTCCGCTAATAGGTGTTGGTGCAGGAGCTGGACTCACAATTGGAGTATCCTGGCTGATGGACTTTTGAACTTCGACAGTCTCTTGATCATCCTCCACAGGAGCGATTTCTTTTTCCTCTGCTTCGGTTTCAACGGTACTTTCAGTTTCAGATTTTTCAAAGTTAATGACTTCATATCCGGAAGAGTCGCCGGTGACTTTCTCAGTCTTGCTGCCCTTTCCCTCCTCAAGATAGGAGTAAGCACTAAAAATAACGATAGGAAGAAGAATAAAAAATAGTACCAGGATACGAATTACCGGATATTTTATCTTCAATTTCGTTTTCTTTCTTTTTTCCCTATGGATTTGTTCTCTAGGAGGTAATTGGTCACGAACCTCAGTTGTTTCTTCATTAATTTTTTCAATTCGCCGTTTTAGCCGTTCCGCCTGGCTTCTAAAAGGTTCTTCTTTATTCATGAAGTAGCCCCTCCTGTTCATCAACATCTATGGTGTGTTTATATTTAATATATAGCCCTAATAAAAAATCAATTGTAAAATGCATGATCATCGTAAGAGCTAAATTGTTACTCCATTCATAAACGGAGCCAATAAAAAAACTAAGGATGACAATATTAGAAAATAAAAACCAATTAAAAAGGTATCGATAATGTATGATTGCAAAAATAAGACTTGCAAGAATTAATCCAACCTTCGTTTGGATTACCCCACGAAAAAGCAGCTCTTCACTGAATGCAACTAATGCTGCAATCCACGCTATATGGAGCACACTTCTATTCTTAAAAATTCTTTCGTTCAAACCTCCATCGTCATAAAAAGACTTAGGGAGTAATTTCATTAATATAATATCTACAATGACTACAGCTGCACCTGCTGAAACGCCAATTAACAAAATTCTCACATCAGAAAAATCAATACTTCGCAAATATGAAAAGTGATCAAATAATAGAATGCCTAAAATAAAAGTAATGCCAAGCAGTACGATTTGGGTCAAATATAGATGAGAGAGCAGTTCTTTATCAGTTAATCCTTTAATTAGTTCATTATATTTATTTTTCATTTACTCATCTCACCATTTAGTAGAATATTTGCTAGATAATCCTTCCAAGTTTCATCCTTAACAGGATAGCTTTGAATGCCAGCTTGTGCGTGGTATTGTTCAAACTGAATTCCACAAACATCGCAGCAATTCTGATTTCTTCCTTTACCTGGCTCTTCGTCAAAATAATCTAGAATTAATTCTCTTCTACACGATTCGGATTTAATCCACTTCTTTAAATAATGTATACTGCCCTTTTTAACCTTTAATCTATCATTAACAAAATCCTTTAAGCCCTGTTTTAAATGTTCTAGAGAGTAAATTTCTAGAGGCTTTTTTATAAAATCCTGAATTATACGCCACTGAACCTCTGAGAACCCCCCATCTTCTCTTAAATGTTGATTCATTTCAAGAAAATGGTCAATCAGATTTTCTTCCTTGGGAAAATATGAAAATAGCCAGTCAATTTGCAGCTCTGACGGCAATTCACTTTCCGCCAGCTGTACAGGAAGCTGTTCATCTCCTGGAGAATATAGTAAAATCGCAATACTTTCCTCACCATCGCGTCCAGCTCTACCAATCTCCTGCAGGTAGGATTCCATTTGCATTGGCATATGGTAATGAATAACAAATCGAATATTTTCCTTATTAACTCCCATGCCAAAAGCACTCGTTGCACAGATTACATCCAGTTGCCCATGAATAAATTGTTGTTGTATTAAGATTCTTTGTTCCTGGTCTAAGCCTCCATGGTAAGCCATGGCTCTTGATATCCCTTTCTCCGCTAATAGCGAAGCCATTTGTTCAGCAATTTTCTTACTTGAAAAATAAATGATTCCTGGTTTCTGAAGTTGACACACTAATTCTAACAATCGTGATTGTTTATCATAATAGTTAGGTACTTCTTCAATATAAAAGACGATATTAGGTCTGTCTATCGTTGATTCAATCTTGGTATAATTCTGTAAGTCGAGAGATTGAATAATATCCTCTCTTACTTTTTTGGTCGCCGTTGCTGTTAAAGCGAGAGTTAGGGGATTCCCCAATTGCTTCCGGTATTCTCCTAACTTCGAATATTCTGGGCGAAAGTCGAAGCCCCACTGTGAAATACAATGTGCCTCATCTACTACAAATAATGATACAGAAAGCGCCTGTAATCTTTTCATTATAATAGGTAAGCTTAACATCTCGGGCGAGACGAAAATATATTTGTATTTTGTTAAATTACGTAATACATAGCCTCTCTTCTCAGCGTCAAGGAAAGAATTCAATGCAATGACCCTTTTCTCTCCAAATTTCATTAATTGTTCCACCTGGTCCTGCATTAAGGATAACAGAGGGGAAATGATTATAATTTGACCATCCAGACAATATCCAGGGAGTTGGTAGCATAAGGACTTACCAGTGCCTGTTGGGAGCATTGCAATCGTGTGGTTTCCTCCTAGCAGAGAAGAAATAACTTCCTTTTGCCCCGTTTTAAAGGTTTTGTATCCAAAATACTTATTCAGAAGATTTTCTAATTCCATTATCTATCACCATACTTTGCAAGAACGAGTCTGATTTGAAAGTAGGAAGCTGTTTTTAGTGTGTTCCTAATTACCTTTAACTGCCTAGTAGATTCTCGCTTTGAAATTTCTAGAATCTGATGCTGAATTTCTTCATTTACATACGAGTTAATGGAAAAATCCTTAACATTCAAAGCAAACTCTACAAGGTGGTCTTCAATCGTACTTATTTTTAAATTCCGAATGCTTGCGATTTCCTCCGCAGTAAATCCTTGATTGAGAAGTACAAGGGTTTTACGAGCCGAAAGTGTTAAAGAATCGTTTTGGTCTAAATTAGCAAGCAGCGATGATAATACTTTAAATCGAGAAGGATCATTTTCAACAAAATGAAGTAAACAATGAATTGTATTAATAAATTCCAGATGAATCTGTAATGAATCGATATTTAATTTTTTCGCAATTTGAGAAGATGTCAACCCAATCTGCTTGTATCCAGTTAATCGAAATATTAAAACCTTTGGATTTACATCTCTGGCAAGTTCAAGAATTTCAACCAATTCCGAAAAAAGGGATCTTCCAAGCTCTTGCTTTGGTACAGAGGTAGACTTTAGAAACCCCTTTAACCAGTTATGAACATCAACATTTTTTTGAATTGGGATATATTTGGTTTCATGGAATGTAAAATTTGAAGTTACTTGTACTAACAGCGAGAGTCTTTCCCAAACTAATAAGGTAAAGGGTTGATATCGCCATCCATTCACATAATATGGCTGTTCATTATTTAATAAATAATCTTCCCCAGCTGAGGTAAGTAGAAATCTTTGTTCCCCACATGGTTCAACCAGTTTATTTTCAAGTAACTTGTTGAAAATCTCATCAAAGGATTCACGCGTTAACGGTTCAAGAATCCGAAAGTACCTTTTTAGTGAAAATAAATGTGCATCCTGAAGTGTTTGTGATGATTTTTTTCCATTTAACAGATGATAGATGGAATAAATTGTTCGTTCACCATTTAATTGTTTTAAACAATATAACAAAATGTTTTCAATTCTACACATTTCTTTCCACCACTTTTTGTTCATAATCGACAAAATCACCTATTTTTCTATCCTCTATTCTATCATGAAACGGCGTATCGTGTTGCTAAAAATTGTGGAAGATTAGGGGAATCCATTTTCTATATAGCATTTTTCTATTGAAAAGTTACTCACAGAGTTTTACAATAGGAATGAGTAATGCGTTTCCATTATATATGGAAGGTAGTAAGTTATTTTATTGGGAGGTTTTTTTTTCATGGCAAAGTATACGATTGTTGACAAAGAAACTTGCATTGCATGCGGAGCATGTGGCGCAGCAGCACCAGACATTTACGATTATGATGATGAGGGTATTGCATTTGTAACTCTTGATGATAATGAGGGTATTGTTGAAATCCCTGATGTTTTAATTGATGATATGATGGATGCTTTCGAAGGCTGTCCAACAGATTCAATTAAAGTTGCTGATGAACCATTTGAAGGCAACGCAACTAAATTCGAATAATATTTTGTCATTAAAATATTGTTAAGCTGCTTCCCCTGCCTAATGGCGGGGGTTATTTATTTTTTAAAAAATAAAAAAACCAGGCTGCTGATATTATCCCCTTTAAGTAGACAGTGTAAAAAAACCACAATAGTTATTGTCGGTGGTACACTTATACTTGGAGGGGATTTTTCAATGGCTAAAAAGGGACAAGAATTTAAGAGTTATACTGATGAATTTAAGATACAAGCAGTTATGAAGTATATCAATGGAAATAAAAGTTATGCGGTTTTAGCTGAAGAACTTGGCATTAAAAATTGTACTCAACTTAAAGTTTGGGTTAGGAAGTGGAAAGATGGGGAACAGTTTGATACAAGAGTTGGAGCTACTAATCCATTCAAAGGTAGGCCACGAACCATATTTAAATCCGTCGAAGAAGAAAGAGATTATTTGAAAGCGCAGGTGGATTATTTAAAAAAGCAGTATCCAAATCTGGTAAAGGAGGAGAGGAAATCACTCAACAAATCAAATATGAGATCATTGATGAATTAAAAGATACCCATCGTATTACCTGGTTGTTAGAGATCGCTTATGTTAAGCCAGCTAGTTACTATAAGTGGAGGGCTACTCAGAAAGATAGAGCAGAAAGAGCCAAACAAGATCAGGATATAAGAGAACACATGATGGGGATTCATTTACTTCATCCTGAATTTGGATACCCTCGTATGACCACTTGGTTAAATGAAAACGATTATTCAATTAATCATAAAAAGGTATACCGTCTTATGAAGGAAATGGAAATTCAAGCTATCATACGCAAAAAGAGGAAACGACATGGACACACACCTTCTGTGATACAACCTAATCGTCTTAATAGAAAATTCGAGGCATTAGCTCCTAATCAAAAGATGGTTACGGATATTACATACGTTTCGGATGGTAAGCAATTTTATTATTTATCGGTCATTCAAGACTTGTTTAATAATGAAGTTGTAGCATGGGAGTTATCAAGAAGAAATGATCTTGAACTTGTCTTAAATACTGTTTCTCAATGGACAAGCAAAAAAGACGTAGCTGAAGCCGTTGTACATTCAGATCAAGGCTTTCAGTATACGTCTAAGCTATACAACAAACGACTAGAAGAATACGGCGTAAAGGGCAGCCACTCTCGCAAAGGAAACTGCCTGGATAACGCCTGCATCGAATCCTTCTTTTCGCACCTTAAAACAGAGAAGTTGTATATAGAACAGTGTAAAACAGAAGATGAGATTAGACAAGCAATCGAAGATTACATCTACCACTATAATTACAAACGTTTTCAGAAGAAACTAAACCAACGCGCGCCAGTTGAATACCGACACGCGTTAGTCGCATAGTTTTTTTAAGCTGTCTACTTGACAGGGGTAAGACCATGCACCTGGTTTCTTTTTAATTAAGCACTCTTTACGATTGTTAATTTATTAATCCATGACTGCATCCGAAGGAATAACAGCATAAATATTGAAGACATAATTAAACCTTTTATGATATTAAATGGTAAGATAGCTGGTACGACTAAATTACGCATGTCAGGGAACTGCAAGAGCGAAGTATACGCCGGTAAAATAAACAAGTAATTTAAAACGCTCATCATTATCGCCATAATAAGTGTTCCAACAATGAGTGCAAGCGTCATTCCTTTTCTGGTTTTCATTTTGTTGTAAACATAGAAAGTAGGCAACACAAACAAAATACCAGCTAAAAAATTGGCAATATGCCCAACCGGAATTCCAGTTGTACTTCCAGTAGCTAAATAATTAAGCGCATTTTTGAAAAACTCGACTAAAATTCCTGCAACAGGTCCAAAAATTAAAGCTGCGATTAATGCTGGGATATCGCTAAAATCGATAAATAAGAAATTTGGGAATGGCGGGAGCGGGAAGTTTATCAGCATTAAAAGATATGCGATACTGCTCAGCATTCCGATTGATACAATTGCTTTGACACTCATTTTTTTCTTCAATTTTTCCTCTCTCCTTTTGATCCATCAAGTTAGGAAGAGAGGTTCAGCAGCTTTTAAGGTGTCCCAGTAAAATAAAAAACCTCAAGAATATATCTTGAGGGAGTTTACAAAGGCACTCTTAATAAACGTTCAATATACCAGCGTTTTTAGAACGTCGCAGAACCTCCATCTTCTCCCATCCAGACTATACTGTCGGCATTGGAATCACACCAAATCCTGCCATAAAGGCTCGCGGGCTCAAGAGTTTTTACTCTAATACCGCCGATCGGGAATTTCACCCTGCCCCGAAGATAGATCGATATTTAATTTCTTGTTAATTATACTAATAATAATTAATTTTGAAAAGAAAAAAGCGCTAACCGATTGTGACGGTTAGCGCTAAATATTTAGTTCTGGATTACTAAAACCTGTTCAGGCAAGATGAGGTCTGATTTTAACTGGTTGACTTCTTTTAGTTTTGCAACTGATAGGTTGCTTTTTAGAGCAATGGATGATAAGGTGTCTCCTGCTTGTACAATATAATGGGCACTGTGACCTTTCACGTTTGTACTAGCTGTTAGACTTTCAGAAGTTCCTTCCATTCCACCTTTAACTGCCACACCTACCTCAGCATTCCCAAGCAGTCTTTCAGGATCAATAGCATTTTTCTTATCATACGTCCATTCAATTTGATGACTCTCAAAATGGAGATGAACACCAGTGGATTCACCCGTTCTCCCCATTGTTCCAATTCTATCACCCTGTTTAATCTCTTGTCCCTCATTTACAAGTCGATTATTTAAGTGAGCATATACAGTAACAAAATTATTTGGGTGATTAATAAAGACCACATTCCCATACGTTTTCGAATAATAGGATTTACCTACTACGCCATCCTCTACAGCCACTATAGGTGAGTTAAGACTCCCAGCTATATCAATTCCTTTATGTGTTCCATGCCTTGTCCCATATGTATCAGATACGACACCATCCGTGGGCCATATCCATCCAGCTCTTATTTCTTGTGAATCCTGCATACTCGCTTCCGTCTGTTTACCTCCTAAAAATAATAAACTGACACAAAGCGCCATAATTGCGGCGATTAAAAGCCGCCTTATGTAGTCTCGCATTTAATTTTTTTCCTCCTTAATCTTGTCCTCTCCTACACAAACCATATGTTAACCTAAACAAGTTTAGAACATATTGTTTGATGAGACGGTCGAACATACTTGTTATAATTTGGAGACAAATGGTTTTTTATACACAAATAAATAGAAAAGTGGAAGGCGCCTGGAACTAGACAAAAAAAAGATTAACCATGTTATGGTCAATCTCTTTAACTTTTTTTATTGGATTTGACGAAGATTTGGCGCTAGTGGAACCTTCATTTCTTTCGTTAAGTCAAATGGTCCCAACAGCTGAATCGGAGCATTTACTATCGTTATCGTATCTATCCCAAACTCCTTAGCAGTTAGTAAAATAGCCTCAAAGGAGTTCACGGTTTCCTGGCTATTCTCCATTGCTGCCTTTTCATCCAGGGTGATGATTAACTTATTTTCTTTGGCTGTAACATCCTTAATCGGGAAGGATGGTATTAATGAGGCTTTTAGAGCTTGCTCTTGTTGATCGGTCTTCATTGCTTCCAAAGCAGCGTTAATATCTTGATACGTATCAGTCGAAGGGACGAGGTAGGTGGTATCCATCCCATCAGGTTTATAAAAGAAATAGGCGTGTTTTCCTTCTGGTTTTACTTCTATCTCTTCCAATACCCCATAATTACCAAGTTCTACACCCGGCTGACCATCGGTTTTTAACATAATTTTATTAACGTTACTGTTTGAAGCTATATTATTCTTAAGAGTAGTGATAAAATTAATTTCAGCTGTAGAACCTTGCCCATAAGGATGATTTTTAGGTAAGTCAACTATGACTGTATTCTTAGTTTCATCCAATTCGAACTTGGCATTTAAAGGATAATAATCAGCAAGTCCCCATTCCTCTTCATTAAATAATTCCATTGATTCTGTAAATATAGTTAACCAATTCTTATTATTATCTGGTGTAACAACAATGGATATAGGTACTAGATTTTGTGCCTGCGAATCAGGAATCCAATACGTGATTACAGTTCCATCACCCGCTTCATCATCATATAAAGCGTTTTTATTGATTTCGGTTATCCGCATTTCAGGTTCAGAACCTGATTTACTATCCTCTTTCATCAAAAGCGATGAGTGATCATCAGACTGGCTCATTTTTGCTTCACTTGATGATTCTTCTTGTTTTGCACTATCAAAAGAATTTTGTGTTCCATTCAACATTTTAGGAACTAATAAGAAGAATAAGAGTAAGGCAGCTGCAGCTGCAAAACCTGGAATGAGCCACGCCGGTCTTTTTCTCTTCTTTATAGAAAGATTTTGGTATATGTCACGAGGATTGCGATTGTCATGTATTTTGGGCATTTGCCTTAGTAATTCTTCGAGCTGCTTATCGCTCCACTCTGACTTTTTCACTTTCTAATCCCTCCTTTTCATTAAACATTTCCATATACTTCTTTAAAACCTTTAATGCGCGGTGTTGTGTTGTTTTCACTTTACTCTCTGTCCACCCCAAGGTTTCGGCAGTTTCGGTAATCGATAAATCATTTAAGAAACGTAATACGACAACAGACCGTTGATCTACCGTACAATGCTCTAGACACTGATAAATCCATTTAACTTCTTCTTTATGGACCATAATTTCGTCTGGAATTGGGTATTCATCTTTTACTTGGTTGGAAGTCCAATCAAACTTTTCAAGCAGTCTGCCCTTCCATCCCTTTTGCTTTCGAAATGAATCGATTGCGACATTCCGTGCGATAGAAAAAAGCCACGTTTTCTCGCTGCTCTTTCCTTGAAAACGATGATAGGATTTAAACACCCTGATATATACTTCTTGTACTAAATCCTCTGCCTGTTCCTTGTTCCTTACCATATAAAATAAAAATTGAAAAACGTCATGATGATATTTTTGATATAGTTCATCGAAAACGGAGTCCATTCCATTCCCCTCCCCGTTCATTGAATTAGTCGATACTTATGTACAAAAAGTTACATATTTTAAATATAGACTTTTTAGGTCAAAAAGTGAAGGCATGTTACAGAAACGATAAAAAAACAAAAAACTCATCAGTAAAAGATGAGTTTTAATTGTTTCCCGTGAATCAAGAGAAATCGCCATTTTTTTCTTATTTTCGTGGAAGTAAAAAGGTAAATGTCGTTCCTTGTCCTATTTTACTTTGTACGGAGATATGCCCTCGGTGTGCATCAATAATATTTTTTGCTATAGCAAGTCCCAGCCCAGTACCGGCTCTTCCTCTAGTACGTGCTTTATCTGCTTTATAAAAACGTTCAAAAACGAATGGTAAATCTTCTTCCGGTATTCCTGAACCTGAGTCTGACACTTCTACTTTTATGCCAAAATCATCCTTTTTTACAAGTAATCTAACTGATCCGCCCTGAGGAGTATGTCTGATAGCATTATCAATTAAATTGGTCAGCACTTGTTCAATACGATCAGGGTCAAATAATATATTTGGTATATCATGTTCTAGGTCAGCACTTAAATGGATATCATTATCTCTAGCAAGCCCTTGAAATTTATGAACAATTCTATTCATAAACGAATGAAGGTTAACCTCATCAAGTGTTAATTGAATATGCCCTGCTTCCATTCTAGCGAGGTCAAGCAACTCATTAACAAGTCTGCCCATCCTTAATGATTCATCATAGATGACTTTAGCCATCTCTTTTTTCTCTTCCTGAGATTCCGCAATGTCATCCACAATCGCTTCACTATAGCCCTGTAACATCGAAATTGGTGTTCGAAGCTCGTGAGAAACATTTGCAATGAAGTCTTTTCTCATTTTTTCTAGTACCCGTTCCTCTGTCATATCTCTAAGTACAGCTACTGCTCCCCGAATAAATCGGTTGCTATAAAGAGGGCTGACCAGAATGACCCAATGGCGGCCTTGAAGAGAAATTTCCCCTACTTGTTCTTTCTCTGTATCAACAGCTCGTTGAAAAAGTTTCATTGCCTCAGTCGGTATTTCCCCAGAAGTGTTTCCAGGACCACCATTTTCATAGTACCAATATTGCAAAAAGCGGTCTGCTGGAGGATTGGTTATCAAGATCGTTCCATCACGGTTAAAGGTTATTACACCATCTGCCATACTACTTAGGATACTAGCAAGCTGCTCTTTTTCTTGGCTAAGGGCATTCATATTGAACTTTAATTGCCGGCCCATTTGGTTAAAAGCTGTAGCAAGCTCACCAATTTCATCATGCGTTAGGATCGGTACTTTGGTATCAAATTTACCTCTTGCTACTTCGAATGCTGCTTCTCTCATTTTCCTTAATGGTGCTGTAATCCTGGTAGATAAGAAGAAAGCAAAAATAGTTGTTAGGATAATTGCAACACCAGCAACAAGTAGTATAAAATTAGTTGTTGAATGAGTAGTTTCTTCAACTACCTCCAATGATTGATAAATAAAAACAGCACCATTTTGTCCATCATCTATGTGCAGCGGAACACCAATGATCGAATATTTTGCACTGTCTTGTTTTAATTCATTAGAAGTAAGCCTTGAGACTTTTTCAACTGTTCTGTTTTCCTCAAATACTTTCGACAATTCAACATCATTTCGGATGTCTGGAACCGATAACTTTACTGATTTCTCCGAGTTTGGAGAGATATAGACTTCCTGGTCATTTTTAATGATAACCACATTTGTAACTTCATCAATAATTTCCCAAGAGATTTCTAACCCTAAAGGTAATTGCTCATCAGGATGATTTTCCAATACTTTAGCTATTTTCTCAGCCTGATGAGTTAAATCATTTTTGGTTTCCATAATGGTGTTATTTTCAAAAAACTCAAGGAGCATTACAGTTAAGATGAAAAGGATAAAAGCCACCAAAAATATGATGGTAAACCAGAGTTTACCAACTACACTTCGTAAAAAGGTCATTCATTAACTACCTCAAATTTGTAACCAACTCCCCAAACTGTAAGAATCATTCTTGCTGCCTGCTCAGAGACTTTATTTAACTTTTCACGAAGACGCTTAACATGTGTGTCAACCGTTCTCAAATCACCAAAGAATTCGTAATGCCAAACTTCTTTCAGTAATTGCTCGCGATCAAAAACCTTATCAGGTGATTTAGCAAGGAAATAAAGTAATTCATATTCTTTTGGAGTTAAACTTACCTCTTTACCATCAGCAAGAACACGATGGGCATCATTGTCAATCGTTAAATGTGGGAACACAATAACATCCTTTGTTGTTGTATCTGTTTGCAGATAACTAGTTTGAGATGACCTTCTTAATAGTGCCTTTACTCGTAGTACTACTTCTCTAGGGCTGAATGGTTTAACAATGTAGTCGTCTGTTCCCACTTCAAAGCCCTGGACACGATTAACCTCTTCACCTTTTGCTGTTAGCATGATAACAGGTGTAGCCTTCTTTTCCCTTAATTCTCGGCAAACCTCTAAACCATCTTTGCCAGGCATCATTAAGTCTAAAAGGATTACATCATAATCATTTGCAATCGCTTTCGTTAAGGCTTCATTCCCATCCTCTGCTTCATCAATCGTATAATCCTCACGCTCTAAATACATTTTTAATAAACGGCGAATTCTTTCCTCGTCATCTACTACTAAAATTTTAACGTCTTTATCCATTAATTATCCCCCCATGCAGTTATTTTACAAAATGTGACTATTTTAATCTATAACTAAACGTAATTGTCTCTTCAAATAGTGTCGAATTTATGACAGAAAACTAATTTTTAACTTATTATTTGAAAAATAACCTTTACTTGGAAAAAGTAAAGGTTATAAAATTTAATTCTTTATTATCCCGCATAACTATGGAGTCCTGCGATAACTAGGTTTACTGCAACCAAGTTAAACATGATAATGACAAAACCAATTACGGCAAGCCATGCTGACTTTTCACCATGCCAACCTTTTGAAAGACGAAGGTGTAAAAAGGCTGCGTAGAATAACCACGTAATTAACGCCCAAACCTCTTTAGGATCCCAGCCCCAGAATCTCGTCCAGGCAATTTGTGCCCAAATCATCGCGAAAATCAATGCCCCTAAGGTAAATACAGGGAAACCAATTAGTACTGAACGATAGCTGATTTCATCAACAAAATCCAGGTTAATATTTTTAACTAAAGGTTGAAGTGCAGCAGAGATACGTTTTCTTAGTATTAATCTTATTAACCCATAGAGAATAAATCCTCCAATAAATGACCAAATAACAGAGTTCATTTTTTTCGCATTTATTAATGCAGGCATTTCAACTAGAGGTTCAAATTTCCCTTTTGTTAGGAGTTCTCCTTCATTAGGACCCGTAATGGCTGGCATGGTATATTCCATTGTCACTGCTTGGTCATTCTTATCAACCCAATTAAATTCTGCTTTGTAATCCAAGCTAGAGAATAATGTGGAAACTAGAACAAACCCTAGTGTAGTTACTAACGCAAACATCACCGTTTCGAGCCAAAAAGTTCTTTTGCTCGGTGTCGATTGATCAATTACCTTTACTAGATAAATCAATCCCGCCGCAAAGCTAATTGCTAAAATCGCTTCACCTAAGGCTGCCGTTGTAACGTGGATATGAAGCCAGTCACTTTGCAACGCTGGTATTAATGGCGAAATATCTCTAGGAAACATGCTTGCATAAGCAATAACAAGAATCGCAACCGGCATAGTAAACAACCCAAGGAGCGGTGTCCGATAAATATAATAAATGACTATGAATGCACCAACGAGACACATTCCAAAAAAGGTTGTAAACTCAAATAGATTACTTACAGGTGCATGCCCAGCAGCAATCCATCTTGTAATAAAATATCCCACCTGAGAAATAAAACCAACGATTGTTAAAAAAACGGCAATTTTTCCCCAGCGATTTGTACCTTTTTTTTCTTCTATATCTTTTTTAGCCTTGATGGCTCCACCAAAGAAGAGGGTCGCAACTAAATAAAGGACAAATGCAATATAAAGTAAATTACTACTTATTGTTACCAACTAGACTCCCTCCTTATCCACTTTTTCATTTTGAATCTGATCAGCAGGTATATTAATTTTTGTTTCTGATAATACACTTTCAATTTCTCTTTTGATGCCATACCAATTTTTATTGGTATGTGCAGCAATCCAGATCTCGCCATTTTTGTTTTGTACCCAAATTCTGCGATGGTTCCAATACGCGCCTTGGATGACACCAATCATGAAGAGAATACCACCTAAAATAATAATCCAGATCGTTAAGTCTTTTCGAACTGTTAAGGCAGTGACATTTTTAGTTTCGATTCCTTTGAACGCCATTTTGTATTGATTATCACCTAATGGCTCAATGGTTTGTTGAATCGCAACAAAGCTTGTTTCCCCATTTGGTACTTCCGGTGATGTCATTTTGAACACAAAGGCAGGATTATTAGGTATCCTTGATTTTGTTGTCGGTTCCCCGTTTTCTGCAAATTCAAAGTCTGGGAAAAAACTTAATACTTCAACATGATATCCATTTCCCAGTTCATATTTCGGCTTTGGATCGTAAAGATTTATTTTTATGTCTCCAAAGGTTTCCCCGCTAGTTTTGTTTGTCAAAGAGAAAGACATTGTATTAAGTTCATCGAGTTTGTAGTCTACTTGATACAAAGCAAACTTTTCAAATTTCAATGGTTGATTGACTTTGATTTTGTGTTCTTTAACTTTTACTAATTCTGGCTTTTCACCTGGAATAGCTGGGCCTACTCTTTTATAAAGTACTGCGTTTGTCTGATAATTTTTCACTACCATACCAGCACGGTCAATCGCAGCTTCAAAGGTTTTGTCCTTTTCTTTATCATAATTCTCCAGAATAAACTTTTCGTTTGCTACATAATATTGTCCATCTGTTTCAGGGACAACCTTGGTTTCACCTTCACGCAGCCATAACACTTTATCAATGTACATACCTGGAACAAATCGTAGCATTCCTCCGATTAAGAAAACAATTAATCCCACATGGTTCACATATGGACCCCAACGAGAAAATCGCCCCTTTTCAGCAAGCAAGTCCCCGTTTTCTTCTCGTACATGGTATCGTTTTTCCCTTAATCGTTGTTTAACAGCTTCGATGTCTCTGCCATCAACGTTCTCGCTGATACCAAAGAGACGCTGGCGCTTTAGGAAGCCCTCATGCCTTGTTACTCTTTGGGCCTTAAGTGCCTTATATAATGGCACAACCCTGTCTAAACTACAAATGACAAGAGAAATACCGATCATTGCAATTAATACTAAATACCACCATGAACTGTACAAATTATTAAAGCCTATCTCATAGTATAATTTACCAAACCAACCATACTGATCTTCGTAATATTCTTCTGCCGGCATAGTAGGTGGTATGTACATTTCCTGTGGAAGAATCGTCCCAGCTGCAGAAGCAATTAAGGTGATGATGATGAGCCACACACCTACCTTAACGGAAGAAAAAAAGTTCCATATCTTATCAACAATGGATTTATTATATGTTTGTGAACGGCGAGCACTGCCTTCATAACGCATATCCAGAAGAGATTTATCTTTTGATTGTTCATCAAAAACCTTTCCGCATGCTTCACACAATACGGTTCCATGTGGATTTACATGTCCGCATTCACATTTAACATCTTTCATTGCAAAAAACTCCCTACAAACCCTTAAGGTTTAATTTTCTCCATAAACTCCCTTACTGTTGACTCCGTTAATGTTCCTGTATGATATTTAACCACTTTCCCATCTTTGTCAATTAAAAATGTTGCAGGAAGAGGGTTAATTCCATATGCAGCCTGAACCTGAGAGTCTGTATCGATTACAATAGGAAAGTCTAGCCCTTTTCGTTCTGCAAATCGATTTACGGCTAATTCAGACTCACTGACATTTACTGCCAGTACTTGGACACCTTTGTCTTTATAATGATTATATTGATTATTAATATAAGGCATTTCCGCTTCACACGGCTTACACCAAGTTCCCCAAAAATTCAAAAATACTCCCTGTCCTTTATAATCGGAAAGTTTATGCTTTTCACCTTCCATATCAACCAATACAAAATCAGGAGCTTTTTTACCAACTTCTACTTTCATTCTATTATCCTTTGTTAAGTTGGCATACAGCGTAAAGGCAACGGCCGCAGCCAGAATAACGAGGATTGTTGTCCTCATGACTAATCGCCGTTTTTTCATCTTTCTCCCCCCTGAAAGTTACAATTTTCTAAACACAATTGTCTAAATTATATCACTTTCCACTATATCTATAGTAAATACATTCAAATGCAATTGTGACAGCTTTATGAATTTTTTTTAGTAGACTCCAATGATAGTCCTCTTAATAGCTTCACTTCATGGTGTGTCAATTCTCTAGCATCCCCTGCAGATAATCCATGCAATGTTAAAAAACCATATTTTTCTCGTTTCAGTTTCAAAACTTCATGACCAATCGCTTCAAACATTCTCCGAACCTGACGATTTCGCCCTTCATGAATGATGATTTCGATAATTGCGGTTTGTTTTTGTTTATCAACCGAAAGCATTTTAACTTTAGCAGGAGCAGTTTTCCCGTCCTCGAGACGAATTCCTCTTTCCAATTTTCTTAAGTTCTCCTTTGAAGGAATTCCTTTCGTTTTAGCTACATACGTTTTTTCTATCTCATTCCGAGGGTGCATAAGCAAATTTGCAAACTCCCCATCATTTGTTAGTAGCAATAATCCGGAAGTATCATAATCTAGCCGTCCCACCGGGAAAATTCTTTCTTGTTGATAGGGAAAGAAATCAGTTACTACCTTTCTTCCTTTATCATCACTTACACTCGAAATGACACCACGTGGTTTATAGAGTAGAAAATAAACAGGCTCCTCTTTCTCAATTTGAATTCCATTCACTTCAACCCGGTCAGATGATGTAACTTTCACGCCAAGCTCAGTAACTATTTTGCCATTGACTTTTACCTTGCCTTCTTTAATTAACTCTTCTGATTTTCTTCTTGAAGCTACTCCAGCTCGTGCTATTACCTTTTGCAATCTTTCCATTATGATCCACCTCAGCTGTTTACCTTTTATTTTGAATACTATGTGCTGCACCACAGTTTATTAGGAAAACAATTAGTTATTCTTTCCTAATGAATTATGACACAAAATCGCCTTTTTTCAAAGCACGGTTATCTTATTGTAGAAAAATAAAAAGCAGACCCCTTTAGTAAATCTCTCCCAAGGAATCTGCCTTTTCTTAACAGTTTTTTTATTTTGCTCCGAATACTAATAGTACTACCACAATAGCTGCTATAATACCCACTACATCCGCAAGTAATCCAACCTTTAAGGCGTCCCCCATTTTTTTGATCCCAACTGCACCAAAATAAACAGTCAACACGTAAAAGGTAGTATCTGTACTGCCCTGCAAAACAGATGCCAGCCTCCCAATAAAAGAATCGGGACCATAGACAGCCATTAAATCGCTTGTCATGCCAAGTGCCGCTGTTCCAGAAATGGGTCTAATTAAGATGAGCGGGACAATTTCAGCCGGGACACCGATGGCTTCCATCACTGGTCTTATCCAGTTCATTAGTGCTTCTAAGGCACCTGAAGCACGGAAGACAGTAATCGCCACTAACATTCCTACAAGAAATGGAATGATGGAAAAGGCAATTTTGATCCCTTCTTTTCCGCCTTCAACAAAACTCTCATAGGTCGGAACTTGTTTATAGGTTCCGTAAAGGAGGATAATTCCTATTAAAACAGGGATAAAACCTAGGGATATCTGAGAGAGAAATTCCATTCCATTCATCCTTTACGCCTTCGTCGATTATAAAAATAACGATCTATCATAACTGCTCCGAGCATTGAAATGATGGTTGCAATTAACGTTGGTACAACTATTTCTGTTGGGGATGCAGAATTATAGTTCATTCGAATTGCTATGACTGTAGTAGGTATGATGGTAATGCTAGCTGTATTTATTGCCAGGAACGTAACCATTGAACGACTGGCTGAATTCTTGCCGCCATTCAATAGTTTTAATTCCTCCATTGCTTTAATTCCAAGCGGCGTGGCGGCATTACCCAAGCCAAACATATTCGCAATCATATTAGATAATATATACCCCATTGCGGGATGATTCGTTGGCACATCGGGAAATAACTTTCGTACAAGCGGGCGAAATAACTTTGATAATACTTCAAGTAACCCTGATTCCTGGGCAATTCTCATCATACCCAGCCAAAAAACAAGAATGCTGATCAATCCAATACACAGAGTCACAGCCTCCTTTGCCCCATCAAATATCGCTTTGTTAACTTCCGTCATTGTTCCATTAATCATCGCAAAAATAAAACCAACTATTGTCATAAAAACCCAAATATAATTAACCATATAATCTCACGCCAATAACAGAAAGAAATATATTTTTTATTGAATCAAATAGTCCCTTTTTCTTCTCAGGACCTCCTTGATAATAAATAGGTGTTTCTTTAACCACTTTTCCGTCCAGAAAAACCTGTGCTTTACCAACGGCTTCCCCGTTATGGTTTGAGTCCTCCCAATCTTCACCGGGCTTATTTAGTTTATATTTTATAGAGAACAAGTCCATTTCCTCGTTAGTGGCAGGGTAAACAATAGTTTTTTTTATATATAGATGTTTTTGATAAACCTTATTTGTTTTAATATCTATCTTCCCTTTTGACAACACTTCCGCCATATCATAGGTTTTAAAACCATTTTCATACATCGCAATGTGATCATTCCAGTCATCCGAAGCATTCAACGTAACCGCAATTAAACTCATTTCCCCTTTGGTTGCTGTTGACACAAGGGTTCTTTTTGCACGTTTGGTATACCCAGTTTTACCGCCAGTTGTATATTTGTATTTTGTAAGTAACCGATTTTTATTTTTCCATTGACGGTCCCAATTTTCAGTAGGGTTTGGCGCTTTATAAGTCTTGGTTCCAGCAATTTTTTGATATGTTTCATTTTGCATAGCATACCGAGTTAATAGAGCCATATCATAGGCAGTTGAATAATGATCTTCATGGTCGTCTAAACCATGTGGATTGGAAAAATGGGTATTCAACATACCAATCTCTCTAGCTTTTTGGTTCATTAAATAGACGAACCCATCCAAACTTCCCCCAACATGTTCAGCAATTGCCACGGCCGTGTCATTGCCAGACCTAAGCATTAAACCATATACTAAATGCTCCAGCTTAATCTTTTCCCCAGGCTTTAAATAGACAGACGACCCTTCCGCACGGGTAGCTTGTTCGCTTACTTTCACTATTTCATCCATTTTTCCCGATTCGATCGCAAGAATTGCCGTCATGATCTTTGTAATACTAGCAATCCTTCGTTTTGTGTGGGCATCTTTCTCAAATAGGACACGCCCTGATTCTTGCTCCATTAGAACTGCACCACGTGCACTTACGGAAACGGAAGCATCCACCTTTTGAGGAATGTTTGCAATGAATAGTGAGACCATGAGGGCAAAAATGACTAGCTTCCAAATCATTCTCATAAGTTTACCTCGTCCCCTTCGTTAACATTTCTAGCAGCAATATTTTATTGCCTAGCTTTCTAAAATTTTATGCAGGACAAGGCTTGATATGACTATTTGTCCTAAAAATTGAAAAGGCAATCGACTTTTGCCGACTGCCTAACCATTTAAAATGCTGGCCACTTAATCTCAAATGCTTTATCAAACCTCATTTCAACATCATTCCAGTTTACGAGATTCCACCAATTGTCAACGTAGCCAGATCTATTGTTCTTATACTGTAGATAATATGCGTGTTCCCAAACATCTAAAACTAATAGAGGTATGGTGTCCCATTGCGTTAACAGCATATGTCTTTCTGATTGTAATATTTCAAGGTGCCTGGCACGAGGAGACCATACGAGGATCGCCCACCCTACACCTTCGACCTGCTTTGCTGCTTCAGAGAACTGTTTTTTAAATTTTTCAAAACTGCCAAAATAATTTTCTATTTCTCTTTTTAGAAGTCCTTGAGGGCTTCCTCCTCCTTTCGGGATCATGTTTTTCCAAAAGATTGTATGCAAGTAATGCCCTGAACCATGAAAGGCCAATTCTCTTGACCAATGTTTGATAAGGGAAAAATCATTGGTATCTCTAGCCTTCTTTAAATTTACCTCCGCTTTGTTTAAACCATCTACATAGGAGCGGTGGTGCTTATCATGATGAAGTCTCATGATTTCCTCCGAGATATAGGGTTCTAAAGCATTATAGGCATATGGTAGCTCTGGGAGTGTATGACCGCCCGGCGGGACAGTCTTTTTTTCAACCCAAATAGTTCCAACCCCTTGTTTACGAGAAAAATAACTCTCCAGTTGCTCATGGATTTCTTCTGCTTTTGATTGTAGACTTAGCATGTCATGATCAGATAATGATCCACTCGTATTCTCAATCAAATCGGTGAAATGTTCGAGCTGCTCCCATAACTCTAAATTATCTTTGACATCATCTGTTTCTAGAAACTCCTTCATTTGCTCATTCCATTCAAATAACTCGTGGACATATTGACTAAATCGATTCATACGATCCCACCCTTTTATTTTGAATCTCCCCTAAAAGGTATGAAAAATATGATGGATTATGAACAAAAAAACTGCCCTAGTAAGGACAGTTTTTAATCATTTATTTTGATTGAATCATTTTTGTACGGTAATCTGTTTCATAGTATTCCAGTTCTTCTCTAACCCTTTGGAATTCTCCTTCAAGGCCTTTCACTAACTTTTGTACACTTTCAGGTACAGTTTTATAAAACTTTATTGAATTTCGTCCTGTATAGGCAGAACGGCTATCCTCAAACCAAGCGTCATTCTTAGGCGAGAAAAATTCCTCAATACACTGATGAAAAATACGATAAAGAGTTTTCTCAGCAGTGGGCTTTTGAAAAGGTTCACTTTGCAAGATTACTGAACAAGCATCTAGGCTTTCTTCACAATAAACAAGCAATTTTCTCAAATTGGATAGAATTAATTTATAATAACTTGAATCTCCTGTTAATTCTTGTTCCATCTGTGAAACCGTCGTTTCATTTAAATAATTTTCTAATGTTCCGATTGTTGAGGTTAAAAACCCTCCCACATCTTTTAGCTGCGTCTTAACTAATGAATTTCCCATCCAAACACTCCTTTGTATTCTTTTATACCCTTCCTACCTCGGTTGTTTAATGTAGTCCAGTGGAGAACGGAGTTCAAATTTATGGTTTTGCTTAACAGCAAGTACTATTTCAGGTAATTTTTCAAAATCAATATCTTGAAAATATGAAGCAAATTCCTGTTTAGAATTAATGTATAACCGTTTGCGATTACGCAAACCCGGATTTTTGATTAAACATACTAATGCCACAATATCCTTGAAGGTTACTTCAATATTGTCTTTTGTTAGAATTGGGTTTTGCTGAAAAGGAGTGAACTCTTGAAACAACTCATCAAAGTATCTAACATACAATACGTGCAATGTTTTTTCTTCAGAACCATCAATAAAAGTTACTTCACTTCTATTAAAGAAATCCTCTGAAGTGTTTGATTTTTCCTTTTCCAATTCATATCCGGTGCATTCTTTAATCAACAATTAAATCAATCCCCTTTAGCCAGTAACAAATAAGTAGAAGTTTCGGAAATCTTTGAAATCATACTTCTATTTTATCACAACTTAATGAAATTGTTTTACTTTTAAGAATTTAAACTCTCCTGAAACTTTTCGAAGAAGAGGTCGGCTTCTTCTTGTACAAATTCTTCTTCGACTCTATCTGGAAGCTTGGGCAACTCTTGAATGTTTTTCAAACCGAAGTAGTCAAGAAATTCTTTTGTGGTTCCATAGAGGTATGCTCTTCCTGTACCTTCAGCCCTTCCCACTTCCTTAATAAGTGCTTTTGTCATCAGGGTATGAATGGGTCTTTCCGTTTTTACTCCCCGGATTTCCTCTATTTCTGCACGTGTGATCGGCTGTTTATAAGCAATTATAGCCAATGTTTCTAAAGCAGCCTGAGACAAAGCAGAAGTATTTGGCGAGTCGACAAGTCTCTTAAGATAGGCAGCATTCTCTTTTTTGGTTGCAAGCTGATAGGTACCAGCGAGTTGAACAATCATAATTCCGCGATTGGTATCTTTTTCATATACTTGTCTTAACTCTTCTATTATCTCGCCAGCCTTCAATTCCTCTACGTCCAGGACCTCAGCCACATGCTTTAAAGTGAGTCCTTCATCACCGGCAGCGAATAAAAGACTTTCTAAAATACTTTGCCAATTAACTATTTCCAAGCCCTTCTGCTCCTTCCTTAACTGCATGAACAAATATATCCCCAAAGTTTTCATGTTGTTCAACGTCTATTTCTTTTCTTTTGATAAGCTCCAATACCGCCAAAAATGTCACAACGATATGTTCCTTTGCAGCAACAGGAAATAAATCGTTAAAGTTTTTCCTGCCTTTTATGAGCTTTAATTCATTCATAATTTCTGTCATTCTTGCTTCAATTGATATTTCTTGTCTGGCAATCTTTGTTGCCATTGGACGTTGCAGCTTTTTCCTGCGCAATAGCTTTTGAAAAGCAGCCAGCATGTCGTAAAGTGTTACATTTAATTCAGTTTTTTCCGGCTGTTTGTCTTTTGCAAAATCTGAAAGGTCACTCGGTGGTTTTGTATACATGAGTCCTCGTTCTTCCTCTAGCGACTTTAAATCATGAGCAGCCTCTTTGTATTTCCGGTATTCAATCAGCCTTTCGACTAACTCGTCTCTTGGGTCTTCTTCGTAACTCATTTCGGAATCTAATTCATCCAATTCCTCTTCATGCTTTGGTAGTAACATTTTACTTTTGATCGCTAGTAAGGTTGCAGCCATCACAAGAAATTCACTGGCTATATCCAATTTAAGTTCAGACATTGTTTTTATATAGATTAAATATTGTTCAGTAATTTGAGCAACAGGAATATCATATATATCAATTTCAAGCCGATTTATTAAATGGAGCAATAAATCCAATGGACCTTCAAACGCATCAATTTTCACATTATAGTGTATCATCTTTCACCCAGAATCCTTGATGTAATTTTCATATTCATGACTCTTATTAGTATAGAGGAATCAAATACGTTATCCAATAGAAATTTATTGGCTTTAGTATTTATTGAAAAAATGATGTTTGCCCATAACACTGGACAACGACGGTACATATGATGAGAGGGAAAAGAATAACAAAACAACTATAGGAGGGTTTTACACATGGCTGATGGTTACGGTTTCGGAGGCGGTTTTGCTTTAATCGTGGTTCTATTCATTCTGTTGATTATTGTTGGTGCTTCTTGGTTCTAAGTTAGAGGTTGCATTGGAAGCGAGCCCGCCTTTTTAAGGCGGGCTTTTTCTCAATGGCAAAACCCTGAAGAATCGTTCATTATATGCTACACTGTACATATCTTATCAATGAGAGGGTGATTTTTTGTACCCAGCGCAGTATATTGAATTTTTAGCCCATTTTAATGGAGACAGGGATTATTTTGAATGCCACGAGATACTTGAAGAGTACTGGAAAGAATCTAGCGACAGAAGTAAAAATTCTATTTGGGTAGGCTTCATCCTTTTAGCGGTTTCGAGGTATCATCATCGGAGGAAGAACTTTAATGGTGCTAAACGAACATTAGAAAAAGCAATAAAAATCTTCTCCTTACATGAGAGTGAGCTTTTCCAAATGGGGTTAGATATGGATATTTTTTTTCCTATGCTTTCAAAACTTTTGACGCATGCGGATAAAGAAGAAAGATACGCAAGCGTTACTTTGCCGATCTCCGACCTCGCACTTTTAGAAGCTTGCATTAAGGAATGTCAAAATAAAGGCTTTAACTGGGGGAAGGAAAGTAATTTAGAAGATGTTTCTATTATCAATAGACATAAGTTACGAGACCGTACAAACGTAATTGAAGAACGAATGGAAGCACTGAAAAATAAAAAAGGCAGCCAATAAAAATTTCGCTGCCTTTCTATTATAGGGTTAGCAAAGATCACATTTCTCAACAAACGGTGCGGTATTATCATTCGCTGTTATAGCCCTATCTGGATACATATCCTTCAAAGCTTTAACCATTCGTTTCCCTACCCCTTGATAGCGGTGTGAGGGATTAACAGAAATATGTTGAATCATTATTGAAGAATCATTATCGTTCATTTGGGCCCCAATAAGTCCGATAATATCTTCTTCCTTCCAAAGAAAAAGCTGTAAGTTTTCTTCCGTTTCATACTCCTTAATGGTAAATTGGAGTTTCTTCAAGTCCTTTTCAGTAGGCATAAAGGACAATAAGCCCATGGCTATTTTTTCAAATGTTTTCTTATAACGAATTAACATAATAGCTCCCTCATTATATTAAATAAACCCAGTTTAGCGGATAGTATATTTGTTCACACAATTTTTAAATAACGGTTTTCGTTTTCTCTATAATATGTAGTCCGAATTGGTAAAGTGTTTCATTATTGTCAATCATACATAATAATTGTTTATCTATCAATCCCAATTATAATTATTATCTTGGTACAATAAAAACCCAATAAATAATCCCCCATATAAGTGCCAGTCCTACAAGGATACTAAAAACCATCCAATTACTTTTCTTCATTTAAATCCTCCAAATGCAATTTGAAGATAGCGTACATGTTGTCATTCTACACTATATCTAAAAAATAATCCATTTTACAAATAAAAAAGCGGAAGCCCCTAGGCGCTAGAGCTAGAATAAAAATAAGAAAACTGCCGCATGGCGGCAGCTTATTTATTTTAAGGGAAGGTCTAACCGAAGAAGATCTTCATACGTTTCTCTTTTAACAACAAGAGCCGCCTTGCCATTTTCTACAAATACCACTGCTGGGCGTGGTATACGATTGTAATTGTTCGCCATCGAATAACCATAGGCTCCGGTACAGAATACTGCCAGAAGGTCATCGTCTTCAGTCTCTGGAAGTGGTAAGTCCCAAATCAGCATATCACCTGATTCACAGCATTTCCCTGCTATAGAAACTTTTTCTGTTGCCTCTGCTAAAGGTTTATTTGCTAAAACAGCTTCATACTTAGCCTGATAGAGAGCGGGTCTAATATTGTCACTCATTCCACCGTCAACAGCTAAATATTTTCTAACACCTGGAACTTCTTTTGAAGAACCAATGTGGTAAAGGGTTGTTCCTGCATCACCTACAAGTGAGCGTCCAGGCTCTATCCAAATCTCAGGCATTTCCATGGAGTATTGCTGAATTAATCTCTTAACTTCTTTAATAATTTCACTAACATATTGTGAAGGCAACAGTGGTTCATCTTCACTTGTATAGCGTATTCCAAAACCGCCGCCTAAATTTAGTACCTTAGCTTCAAAATTAAGAGTATTTTTCCATTGGTTCATTTTGCCAACAATTTTTTCAGCGGCAAGCAAGAAACCTGTTGTTTCAAAAATTTGCGAACCAATGTGACAATGCAGACCTAAAACATCGAAATGCTTAATTCGCAGCGCGGTCATTAACGCCTCTTCTGCTTGTCCATTTTGCAAATCAAATCCAAACTTAGAATCTTCCTGCCCTGTTAAGATGTAATCATGGGTATGTGCTTCAATTCCAGGAGTAACCCTAAGCAGAATGCTTATTGTTTCATTTCTTTCAAGGCAAATGGTTTTTAATAGTTCTAATTCGTAAAAATTATCCACCACGATACAGCCAATTTTGTGTTCTAGCGCCATTTCTAGTTCTTCTCTACTTTTATTGTTTCCATGAAAGTGAATTCTCTCTGATGGGAACCCAGCAGCAATGGCCGTATATAACTCTCCACCAGATACAACATCAAGAGATAAACCTTCTTCTTCCGCCAGTTGAAGCATGGCAATCGTTGAAAATGCCTTACTTGCATATGCAACCTGAGCTTTGACATTTTGTTCTTCAAACGTCTTTTTAAAACCTCTAGCTCTTTCCCTCATTAATGAAACGTCATAAACATAGAGAGGAGTTCCAAATTGCTCGGCCAACTCTACTGCATCTACTCCGCCTATTTCCAAATTACCCTTGCCGTTTACGCCTGTTGTTCCGTAAAAATACATTTCCTTCCCTCTCTCCGTAAAGACTCTTTATTAGTGTATGGTGCGTGCTTTAAAAAAGTAATAATAAATAGACAGAATCCAGAAAGGATACTGCCTATTTTAGCTTCCTATCCTTTTATACAATTAAAAATACTTTAGCATACCCTTTCGCATTCCGCAATAAGTTATTGTTCCCCTGGCGGCTGACGGTATCGATTCCTAGGATGTACGATACTAGGACGAAATATGGCTCCTGGTACAGCACGGCGAAAAATAATTTGCAAGAATCCCTTAGGTTCGAAAGGGAGAAAGGGCCAAAAATAGGGAGTATTAAGTGCTCGTGTTGTTACTAGATGAATAAACAGCAGTGTAGAACCAATCACAAAGCCCGGAGTATGGAAGATTGCTACGAGTATTACCAGGATCATTCTGGCAATTTTATTGGCTACACTTAATTCATAGCTTGGTGTCGTGAATGAACCAATACCAGCAACTGCAACATAAAGAATCACTTCTGGAACAAATAATCCAACATCAATGGCTATCTGACCGATTAACACTGCAGCAATTAACCCCATTGCTGTTGAAAGAGGAGTAGGCGTATGTATTGCTGCGATTTTTAAAAATTCCAGCCCGAAATCTGCTAATAGTATCTGTAATACGATTGGAATATTGGTATGCTCGTTTGGTCCAATAAATGAAAGCCTTTCTGGAAGCAAAGATGGTTCTAACACGAATAACATCCATAATGGAAGTAGAAAGATTGATGTTAAAATACCTAAAAATCGAGACCAACGGACAAATGTCCCCATAACAGGAGCTTCACGGAACTCCTCAGCATGTTGGACATGATGAAAATAAGTGGTTGGTGCAATAATGACACTCGGAGAGGTATCAACATATATAACGACATGACCCTCTAATAGATGTGCGGCGGCCACATCAGCACGTTCTGTATACCTAACTAATGGATATGGATTTAATCCTTGTTTTAAAAGAAACTCTTCAATGGTTTTATCTGCCATTGGGATTCCATCCACTTTAATGGCTTTAAGTTCTTTTCGAATAATATTTACTAAGTTTGGATCGGCAATGTCATTTATGTAGCCAATCGCTATATCAGTTTTTGAACGTTCACCTACCTTAAGAATTTCAAAACGCAGCCGTTCATCTCGTATTCGTCTTCTTGTTAATGCAGTATTCAGCACTATATTTTCAACAAAACCATCACGAGAACCTCTAACTACTTTTTCCGTGTCAGGTTCCATAGGTGTTCTACCCGGATAGCTTCTAACATCAACGGCAAGTGCAGTATTTGCACCCTCGACTACAACAACTATTAATCCAGATAATACCTGTGTAACCATTTCATCCAGTGTTTTTATTGGCTGTACAGATTGATTTACCAGCCTGTTTTCAACTATTTTAAAAAGGTCAGATGATAATTTTTCATGATCATTAATTTGAACTAGTTCTTCAACTGTTTCTATAATAAAACCAGTATCACATAAACCAGTTATCCAATAGAAGTGTACATCCTTTTTAAGAATTTTTAACTTCCGGACTCCAAAGTCAAAACTCACACCTAAACCGACCCGCTGTTTCATGTAATGTTCTATTTCTAGAAGTGACTCAGGAATCGGCCATGTTTGTTCGTTCTCTCTCGTCACGAAATCCACTCCTTTCGAGTATTAACTCTACCGCTTTTTTCGTAATAGGTGCTCCGCGTTCATAGTGATCACGCCGGGCCATTTTCCCCACATCTCCGATTCCTACGATAATTGGAACATCAAGTTCGTCAAGGCAGTAAACCGTATCTCCATTTAATCTTCCAATCTCTAGCTCTGGTATACCGTGTTTATCGACGCCATAAGGAGTTAGTTCACCATCTCGATCGATACTCACATCGATTCTTGTCCACTCTGCCTGATGGGTTTTTGCAGCAACAGCAATAATTCCCAAAACTTCAATATCCTTATGGGTGGCGACATATTTTAATGCCCGTTCGCCTGCACCTTCTCCAACAAGTCCACTATCATCAAACATTACTAATACTGGGTCATTAGCAGCCTTTTTAATTAGCTTTACGAGCTCCTCCCCTGTTAGTACAGAAGGATTCCCATGGGACTGCGTAATACAACGCCCTCCCACTTCTTGAGCAACACGCTCTACAGCCCTCTTGGCATACTCATCGCCATCTGTAATTAATATAACCCGCCTACGAATACTCATTCTTTTAGATGTCCTTTCCTTAGGCTGACGTTAATGATGCACAAAATAGACCCATTGAAAAATTGACCCGGCAATTTTCCCTAGAACAATCGCCATTATAAGGATGATAATTTTCCCATCTATCCCCATCCTTTTGGCAAGGACAGGGAATACATTTAATGCTTCTGTGAGCCCTGCGGCTAACATCCCAACAAAGACCCCTCCAGCCAATCCAAGAGGCACCATAAAATAAGGAGAGATTCCTAAGATTGGGTCTCTTAAACTCCCTGCTATCCCTGTTAGTGCCCCCATAACAACGGCCCATTCGTAATACCGAATCATTTTCATTGTCTTTGTCAGCTGTGTAAGTCTCGGGATAATGCCAAGTACTGTTAGAAAAGCTACAAAACCTGAACCAACTGCTAATCCACCTGCAAGGCCAATAAACATAACCGCAATTACTTTAATCGTCATTTGTTCGTTTCATACTTTCTTTATTTTCATGAATGATGACATAATTATCTAAGTCCATTTGATAATTAAACATCTCGACTTCCAGGGGACTTGGTTCTTCGTTGATCCTTTTTTGAAATACATGATTAAAGAATAAAATCATCCCTAAACCTAACCCAATTGAATAGGGAATTTGAAATATCCACGGCTTGGTATCCTCCACACCCGTAATGATTTTGTATAGCTTTTCCTGAACACTTCGCATACTGACATCGTCATGAAAGTTCATAATTGCCATCGCAGAACCAAAAAATAACAAAAACCAAATTAAGATAAAGAAAGGTAACGACATTTGTTTTTTCTTTAGTATGACTTCTACAATAGTTTGCGCTGGTCCGATGGTTTGGACATCTGCATTTTCGATAAGATTTGAAATCAATCTAATAACCTTCATAACATCAATGATGACGATATTTCTGTCATGAACGGATATTTGATGGACTTTTAGTTTTTTTATTTTAGGGATTATGGTTTCTGGAGCAATGATCTGAGCTATGTCGTCTAAATAGATACTTTCTTCGGGTTTAGCCAGAACACGATTCCGCATGCGGATGTAGATTGTTTTTTCCAAAACATTCACTCCCCACACATTGATTTCCTTGTATATCTAGTATGAGCAAAAAATTAATCTTTACTAAAAAAAAGACCGAATGGATCATTAGAGATCCATTCGGTCTTTCATTTGCTGCAATATCTTTTTTTCAAGTCTTGAAACCTGCACCTGGGAAATACCCAGTCTGACTGCGACTTCTGATTGGGTTTGGTCTTTATAATACCGTAAATAAACGATTAGCCGCTCACGTTCATCCAATTCCCGTATTGCTTCTTTTAAGGCAATTTTATCGAACCATTTACCTTCATTTCCGTCATCTATCTGATCCAATAAGGTAATAGGATCTCCGTCATTTTCATATACCGTTTCATGAATAGATGATGGCGTGCGACTTGCCTCCTGGGCAAGAATAACATCCTCCGGCGACAGCTGGAGATGCTCTGAAATTTCGTTAACAGTTGGAATTCTTCCGTATGTCTTCGATAATTCATCCTTCGCCTTTCGAATTCGGTTTCCCATTTCCTTTAATGAACGGCTAACCTTAACCGTTCCATCATCACGAATAAACCTTTGGATTTCACCAATAATCATTGGAACCGCATAGGTAGAAAATTTCACATCGTAGGAAAGATCAAACTTATCCACTGATTTCAGCAATCCGATACATCCAATTTGGAAAAGATCATCAGGATCATATCCCCTATTTAGAAACCGCTGGACAACGGACCAAACAAGACGCATATTTTTTTCAGCAATTAGGTCTCTTGCTGCTTGGTCTCCGTCTTGGCTTTTTTTAATCAATTCCTTTACTTCATGGTCCTTTAAATACGTTTGCGCTTTATCTTTTTTGACCTCCACATCCATTGGCAAGTCTCCTTAATTGCATAGCATTTTGCTTGTGTGTAAATGCTTTTTTAATCTTACTTCGGTTCCTTTACCTGGCTGTGTGAGAACCTCAACCTCATCCATGAAATTTTCCATGATAGTGAATCCCATACCAGACCTTTCTAAATCTGGCTTCGTTGTAAATAATGGCTGTCGAGCTTCCTCCACATCTACAATTCCTAATCCGACATCTTTAATGGAAATATCCACTAAATTATCCTCAATTGTTACCTGGATATAAACAATTCCATCTGGATCATTTTCATAACCATGAATAATGGAGTTGGTTACTGCTTCAGATACAACGGTTTTAATTTCAGTCAGTTCATCCATCGTAGGGTCAAGCTGTGCAATAAAAGCAGCAACCGTGACACGAGCAAATGATTCATTTTGACTTAATGCACTGAATTGAAGATTCATCTGATTCTTCATCTCAGGCCACCCCCAATCTTTGCAATGCAAACTCTTCAGTCGGTTCTAGCTTGATAATCTTAAACATCCCCGACATATCGAATAATCGTTGTATTGCAGGGGAAATTGCACAAACGACCATTTCTCCATGCACCTGCTTTATTTGCTTGTACCGCCCTAAAATGACTCCTAATCCAGAGCTATCCATAAAAGAAAGCTGTTCCAGATTTAAAACTATATGACGGATATTATTCTTTTCTATTGCATTAGCTGCCTGTTCTCGTAATTCGTCGGCTGTATGATGATCTAGTTCACCACTTAAACGTAGCAATAAAACGTCATGTTTTATTTCCATTTCAATGTTAAGACTCACTATTCCTAGCCTCCTTCATCTGGTATAGTGAGTCAATTCGTTACCGTTAGAGCAATCTCCTTCTCTCAAGACAAAACTAGTTGATATTTGCTAAAAAAAGTTGCAATTCGACAAAACAATTTGTTACTTTCCTGCTTTTGTAAACATCCCGAATGAACGTTTATAGAGCGTCCACCAGGTGGCTTCTTTTACGTCGTTTTTGGCAACCAATTCACTTTCAAGGACCACTTTCCCTTCCTTTACAAACTGGATAGTTCCAACCTTATCTCCTTTTTTAATAGGGGCGTTAAGGTTTTTATCTAGTTTCACTTTACGTGTAACATCCTCAGTCTTTTCGCCTTTTTTAGTAAGTAAAGAAAGTGGTTCGCTTGTTACTGCCTGAACTTTTTTGTCTTTCCCCTTATTAACATGAGCATCACCAATCACTTGGTTTCTCTTAAACATCGGGTGTGTTTGATACTGGGCAAACGCATAATTTAGCATTTTTGTAACTTGAGCATTTCTCTCCTTGGAAGTCGGCGCCCCAAAGACAACAGCAATGACACGCATACCATCCTTTTGTGCCGTTGCAGTTAAGCAATACTTTGCTTCACCAGTAAAACCTGTTTTTAGACCGTCTACACCTGGGTAAAAACGAACGAGTTTATTGGTATTAACAAGCCAAAACTTTTTATCTGTATTTTCACGAAGATATGCTTCATACATTCCCGTAAACTTTGTGATGTCCTCATATTTTAATAGTTCTTTGGCCATAACCGCCATATCGTGTGCGGAACTATAATGACCACTTCCTGGAAGGCCAGTAGTATTTTTAAAAACGGTATTCTTTAAACCAAGTTCTTTTACTTTGTTATTCATCATGTCAACAAAGGCTTCTTCTGATCCGGCAATTTTCTCTGCCATCGCCACAGAAGCATCATTTCCCGAACCAATTGCAATGCCTTGAAGCATTTGTTTTACGGTCATTTCTTCACCTGGTTCAAGGAAAATTTGCGAGCCGCCCATCGACGCAGCATACTCACTTGTTCGGACACTTTCATCCCATTTGAGTTTTCCTTGGTCAATTGCTTCCATAATAAGCAGCATAGTCATGATTTTCGTCATACTCGCAGGTGGAAGCTCCTCATTACTATTTTTTTCATAAAGAATCTGACCAGTATCACGCTCAATTAAAATCGCAGATCTTACATTTTCTGTGATATCAGTACTCGCTTTTTCTTCTGCAGATACGGATGGTATCCATAAACTTGTTAGTAACAAGACTATTACCAGTAAAGAGATATATCGTTTCATTCGCATAACCCTCCATTCTTTATATAGATTCCATTTTTTCCAATTCCAACAACTTTATACAGTATTTTCCTGTTAATAAAATAAAAAAAGTCCAGGATTTTTTCCTGAACTTTTAATAATACGTTTTATTCTGTTATTTCTTCATGAATGAGGATTGGTGCCTCAACTTTTTCTGAAGAAACGATGATATTATCATAAAGCATTTCTTTTACTTCACTTACATCTTCAAAATTACTATAAATTGTTACTAACGATTCACCTTTTTTCACTTGATCGCCAATTTTCTTTCTTAAAACAAGTCCTACAGCTAAATCAATTACAGACTCTTTTGTCGCTCTTCCAGCTCCTAATTTCATTGCAGCTGTTCCCACTTCATCCGCAACAATTTCTGAGACATATCCATCTTGTTTTGCTTCTAACTCGAATGTAAATTGTGCTTGGGGAAGTTTAGCTGGGTCATCTACAATCGACGCGTCTCCACCTTGTGAGCTTAGGAAGACCTTAAACTTTTCAAGTGCAGAGCCATCTTTAATAACATTCTCAAGCATTGTGCGTGCTTCGGCCAATGAACTTGCCTTTTCAGCTAAGTAAACCATGTGACTGCCAAGAGTTAAACAAAGTTCGGTCAAGTCCTCTGGACCTTCACCCTTTAAGGTATCAATTGCTTCCTTCACTTCAAGTGCATTTCCGATCGCAAACCCGAGCGGCTGACTCATGTCAGAAATAACAGCCATCGTTCTTCTACCAACATTATTTCCGATACTCACCATTGCCTTAGCAAGTTCTCTTGAGTCATCAATTGTCTTCATGAATGCACCTGCACCCGTTTTTACATCTAGAACGATGGCATCAGCACCTGCTGCAATCTTTTTGCTCATGATTGAACCTGCAATTAGTGGGATACTATTAACGGTTGCTGTTACATCTCTTAACGCATATAACTTTTTATCAGCAGGAGTTAGGTTGCCACTTTGTCCAATGACAGCAATCTTGTTTTTATTCACCAGTTCAATAAATTCCTCGTTCTCAATTTCAACATGGAATCCTTTTACTGCCTCTAATTTGTCAATGGTTCCGCCAGTATGTCCTAGACCTCGTCCTGACATTTTCGCAACTGGAACCCCCAATGCGGCAACGAGCGGTCCAAGAACTAATGTTGTTGTATCTCCAACCCCTCCGGTTGAATGCTTATCCACTTTTATTCCTTCGATTTGTGATAAATCAATTTGATCGCCTGATTCAACCATAGCCATGGTTAAATCTGCTCTTTCTTTTTCTGTCATCCCTTGGAAAAAGATTGCCATCGTTAAGGCACTAACCTGATAATCTGGTATGGAACCATCTGTGTATCCATTTATAATAAAATTTATTTCTTCAGCAGTTAGTTCTTCCCCGTCTCTTTTCTTCTCAATTAAGTCAACCATTCTCATACTAATCACCACTTTTACAAGTTTATTTAGCTATGCTTTTAACAATTTCTTTTATATATAATAGAAAATTAGCTTTTACTCTTTCTGTTGTTTCAATAACTTCCTCATGTGATAAAGGCTGGTCTAGAATTCCTGCAGCCATATTCGTAATACAAGAAATTCCAAGGACCTTCATCCCTCCATGTCGTGCCACGATCACTTCAGGGACTGTTGACATACCAACAGCGTCTCCACCTAATGTTCTAACCATTCTAATTTCGGCTGGGGTTTCATAAACTGGTCCAGAAAATCCGAAGTATACGCCTTCTTTAACATTTATATTTAAGCGGGCTGCAACCTCTTTCGCTGCACTCCTCAATTCTTTTGTATAGGCTTCTGACATATCGGGGAAACGAGGACCAAATTTTGAATCATTTGGACCTATTAAAGGATTCGTGCCTGTAAAATTAATATGATCATTAATAATCATTAAATCTCCTGCTTCAAAGCTTTCATTAACCCCGCCTGCTGCATTCGTTACAATTAACATGTCCACACCTAATTCCTTCATCACACGTACAGGGAAGGTTACTTTGTCCATACCATAACCTTCATAAAAATGGAAACGACCTTGCATTGCAACGACTTCGACACCCTCTAAAATTCCAAAGACAAGCTGCCCGGCATGACCTTCAACAGTCGAAATCGGGAAATCAGGTATCTCGTTGTATGGTATCTTAACAGGATTCTCAATTTCATCAGCTAGAACACCAAGACCAGATCCTAAGATAAGTCCGATTTTTGGTGTATTTAAATATTTATCTTTTAAAAAGCCTGCTGCATTTTGAATCTTTTCGATATTCATAATCATACCCCTTTTAATTTAGTTCATTTAAAAAACTTTTACCGAAGTTAGGCATTTTCACTTTAAAGTTTTCTGCAACAGTTGCCCCAATGTCAGCAAACGTTTCTCTTATTGGAAGTTCTTTGCCTTCTGACATCATTTTAGAGTAGACAATTAATGGGACATATTCACGTGTATGATCCGTTCCTGGTGCTGTTGGATCATTACCGTGGTCTGCTGTAATAATTAACAAATCATCTTCTTTTAATTTTGCAAACACTTCAGGTAAGCGGGCATCGTATTCTTCTAGGGCTTTCCCGTAACCTTCCGGATCACGACGATGTCCATAAAGGGCATCAAAGTCAACTAAATTCAAGAAACTCATCCCTGTGAAATCCATATCCAATGTCTGTACAAGCTTATCCATACCGTCCATATTTGAGATTGTCCTTAAAGATTGGGTAACTCCTTCTCCATCATAAATATCAGAGATTTTACCAATAGCAATTACATCTAACCCAGCATCTTTCATCTCATTCATGACCGTTCTATCAAACGGTTTTAATGCATAGTCATGACGATTAGCTGTCCGCTTAAAATTACCCGGTTCACCCAAGAATGGACGAGCAATCACGCGGCCGACCATGTATTTTTCATCAAGCGTTAACTCACGAGCAATTTTACATATTTTATATTGCTCTTCAATTGGAATAATTTCTTCATGTGCAGCAATTTGAAGTACTGAGTCTGCGGAAGTGTAGACAATCAATGCTCCTGTTTTCATATGCTCTTCCCCAAGCTCATCTAGAATTTCTGTTCCACTAGCAGGTTTATTACCGATTATTTTTCTTCCCGTACGTTGTACTAATTCAGAAAGAAGTTCATCTGGAAATCCATCTGGGAAAACACGGAAAGGTGTTTGAATATTCAACCCCATAATTTCCCAATGGCCTGTCATCGTGTCTTTTCCATTCGAAGCTTCCATCATTTTTGTATAATATGCTAACGGTTTATCAGCTTTATTGATCCCTTTTATTTCACGGATATTGCTTAAACCTAACCTGCCCATGTTAGGCATGTTTAGACCGTTCATTCTTTCCGCAATATGCCCAAGGGTATCTGCCCCCTTATCTCCAAACTTCTCTGCATCAGGTGATTCACCAATTCCAACAGAGTCCATTACGATTAAAAAAATACGCTTATATGTATTTCGAGTCATTCAAATCTTCCTCCTTTTTCTATACAATGAAAACGTTTGTAATTAATAAAAATAGATTACCCTTATTAAAATAGGATTATTAACCAATTTGAAAAATGTAACGTCAGAAGTCTGACCTCTTTATTTTACTAAACAATAATAAAATTACAAGAAAAAGCTGCCAATAATTTAGGCAGCTTTTCGACACTTTTAAATATTTATGTATCTAGTACCCTATTAAGCTCTAGGATGGAATTTGCTATATACATCCATTAACCTTGTCTTCGTTAGGTGTGTATATATCTGCGTCGTAGAGATATCAGCGTGTCCTAGCAGCTCTTGAACAGCTTTTAGGTCGGCACCATTTTCCAATAGATGCGTCGCAAACGAATGTCGAAGTGTATTCGGGGTTAATTCACTCTCAATACCAGCCTCTTGAGCTAGCTTTTTTAGGATTTTCCAAAATCCTTGACGAGTCAATCTCTTTCCTTGATGGTTTAAAAACAATGCACGATCAGAGCCATTCCCATGTTTTGAAACAAAATTTGTTCTGCCCTTATCAATGTAATTCTTTAGTGCTCCTGCCGCCGTTTTCCCAATTGGTATGATTCGTTCTTTATTACTATTACCGCTGACGGTGACAAACCCCATCGTTATATTTACATGCTCTACATCGATTTGAATAAGTTCACTGACACGAATACCAGTAGCATAAAGCAGCTCTAACATTGCTTTGTCCCTTAACCCAAAATGCCCTTGCCCAGTGGGGAAATCTAAAAGTCTTTCAACTTCTTTAAAGCTTAAAACCTTTGGAATTGACCTTTCTAATTTAGGGGTTTCGATAAGAACAGAAGGATCCTGACTCGCTGCCTGTTCCCTTAATAGAAACTGATGAAAAGCTCGGATTGAAGCAACGTGTCTAGCCAATGTCTTTGTGGATTTACCTTGCTCCTTTAAAAAGGAAAGAAAATGTAAAATGTGCGGCCGTTGGACTTGACTAAATGCTGCAACAGCTTCTACATTTTTTAAATAGTGAAGATACGTTTTTAAATCCCGTTCATATGATAGCAGCGTATTCTGGGCCACTCTCTTCTCGACGAGCAAAAACTGCATAAATTTTTTTAAATAATCATCCATTGATACTACTCCCCATTTAAGTAAAACAAAATCAGCCGGTCCAGCCAAATCGGATTCTCATCTTTATTTAATGTTGAAACCTTTAAGGCGGATCCTTCCGGTGAATCATAACGGTGATAATTTTGGTACTCCTCATTTACCCACATAATACCATAGTAAAAGAGTATCGTACATCCAGTGAATATGATAAAAACCTTTAAGGTTTGTAGTACTACTTTAATAAAAGAGAACATTTACCTTCCCCCAAACAGTTTAGCCTAGTAAAAGATATGCCAATTTGTCCAACTTTTATACCTAGAGTTACTGTTTTGGAGAAATTTAATTATATTAGAGTTTGTTAGACAGAAAAAAAGCCCTTTATTCTAAAAGGACTTTTGGCTATTATTCTGCAGTTTCCTCAGCTTTAACCTTATCTTGGCACCGATAGCAGATACCATGAAACGTAAGGCGGTGGTCTTTTATTTTAAAATTCCATCTACGTTCAACGACGGCTTCGACATCTTCAAGAAGATCTTCTTGGATTTCATCCACCGCTCCGCATTCAATGCAAACTAGGTGATGATGAAAATGTGCTGCCCCTTCTTGGCGAAGGTCATAACGCGAAACTCCATCACCAAAGTTAATTTTATCAACAATTTTTAATTCAGTTAGTAGCTCAAGTGTACGATATACAGTTGCCAATCCGATTTCAGGCGACTTTTCCTTAACGAGGAGGTATACATCTTCTGCACTTAAATGATCCTCTTCATGCTCTAACAATACTCGAACGGTTGCTTCACGTTGAGGTGTTAGCTTATAGCTCGATGAATGCAAATGCTTTTTAATTCTCTCAATCCTAGTTTCCATCCCGAAGTCCCTCCCTCGCCGCTGCTATTCTCATTATAACAGATGAGAAAGAGGTGTCAAAATAAAATTATTATAAACAAGGGATGATATTTAATATCATATGATAATTATTATAAATTTAGTGATCCCATCATTGACTTCATTAGCCAAGGTGAAACGTAAGCCTCTACACCAGAAGCCGCAGAAATAAGTATAACAGCTACTACAAAGGTTATGATGTAGTTTTTAAAAAATGGCAATATTGGCTGTCCATAGGTTTTAAAGAATTGTTTTTTTATCATTCTCAATGAGAATATAACGGATAAAGCAGCCATCAAAATGAAAACGGGAATGATAATCAAATTTTGTGGCAGAATGGACACAAATGCAAGAAAAAATCCTTTAATGCCCAATTGACTAACTAAGAAACCAACCGTAAAGCCTACCACTAAACCTTTTATAAATAATAGTATAAGAATTACCGGAAGTCCGATGATTGAGATTCCTAAAATCCAAATTAACCCAATGAACTTGCTATTATGAAGAAAGCTTTGTGCGAATAAATCATTGTCCTCAGCCACTTTTCCATTTAATATTTGACCAAAGAATTGTGATAGATAGTAAAACAAATCTTCTTTTTGGGTGATACTCATACTATTTACGACAATGGCTCCAAAGATGACACCCATTAAAAATAAAATGACAATAAATAAAAAAATTGAGGAATGCTCACGGAAATAACTGGCGGCATCGTTCTGGTACAATCGTTTCTTCATCTGCAGTCCCTCCTACTTCTCCTAATTCAGTTATTACATTTTATGCCTCTCTAGTATTTCTATGACCATAATTTAATAGAATTACTATAAAAAGAAAAACCCGACTTTTTATTTGTCGGGTTGGTTCATTACTCTGAAATTTTGCCGTATTTTCCGCCTCCGCCGGCTGCTAAAGTCACTTTTCCTTCTCTAGCTTTCATTATCAGATCAGCAATTTTTGCCGGGACGACTTCGTTCAAAGCTTGAAAGGGAACTTCATGCAGAATTGCCATTTCTGAACCAAAATGATTGACGAGCTTTTCTAGTAGCTTTGGTCCCAATCCCGGTATATATTCTAGTGGAATTTGATGGACATAAGGAGGACGCCCGTCAGGACTTTGATCTGCTGTCTTCAACTCAAGAATTCGGTCTGCTACGCCTTTTATAATCTTATTTTTTCCACAAAGAGTGCAAATTTGGTCTTCCTCACCTGCTGGATGAGAGCATTCTGCACAGACGGTTTTGTGATACTTACCTAGTAGCGGATCTAATCCATAGTTGGCTATGATACGTCTTCCTTCAACTTTCTGCAATGCCATTCCCAATTCTTTAAAAGAGGGTTCTTTCATTGATACAACCTGATACTCACGGGCAATTTTTGCTAAGGAATGGGCATCTGAATTAGTCAAAAAGGGATATTCGTGTAATTCTTTGATCTGGTCTGCCATCATTGTGTCAGAACTTAAACCAAGCTCAATCCCATCAATTAAAGCTGGATCAAATACTTCAGTTAACGATCTATTGACTCCTTTACCATATAGGCTTTTAAAGGGCGTAAACACATGGGCCGGAATAAATAAGCCGCCTAGTTCTTTTGCTTTTCTTTGCAATTGGAGACCTGATACATAAATCCGCTGCGAACTTAATTGGACATTTTTTAAATGATCAGACAGCCAAATAGAGAACTTCCTCATGATCGCGATCGTAGGAAAAAACACAAGCACATGTATCGGACCATTACATTGTTCATCATAGATTTCTAATTCCGAACCTGGAATTACCGTTAAATCACCGTATACTAAGCCGCCATCACGATGTTCAATCATATCCTGACTTGAAACGAGGCTTTCCATTTCAAGGATTACTTCTGGTGAGTGGCTGTCAATAATACCAATCATATTCAGCCCTTTTTCATGCCGGGCATGCTCAATGATATTGGTAAACGTTAATGATTTAGCACCTGTTATTTTTACAGGCTTGCCTGTCCAGGTTCTTCCGATATGAATATGTAAATCTACATAATAGCGTTTCATTTATTACCTAATGCCTCTTGAAGCTGAAGGTATTGAACGGCATAGGCGGTTTTTGCATCATAAATTTTTTGTTCCTTTATATATGTAACAGCTTCATCAAGTGTTATTTCCTCAACGTTCACAAACTCATCTTCATCAAGTGCAGCGGCATTTTCTTTCTTTGTTAGTCCTTTTGCCACAAATAGATGTACGATTTCATCTGCAAATCCTGGAGAGGTATAAAAAGAGACAAGCAGCTCCAAACTTTCACATTCATATCCTGTCTCTTCCTCTAACTCCCTTCGTGCACAAAGAGCTGGCTCTTCGTCCTTTTCTAACTTTCCTGCAGGTATCTCAACGATTGTCCGTTCAAGTGCTTTACGAAATTGCTCAACCATAACAATTTTTTTATCATCAGTGATTGCCAAAATAGCAACGGCACCTGGGTGTTTAATGATTTCTCTTTTTGACTGTTTTCCATTCGGCAGCTCAACATCCTGAAGATGAAGGCTAATAATTTTTCCTGAAAATATTTCTTCGCTATGTATCGTTTTTTCAATTAGATTAGTCACCTGTGTCACTCCTGTTCTAATTCGCTATTTGCTGCTCATACATTTTACCATACATTATTTGGAGGGGTATGGATGAAGGTATACGTGCATGCTAAGGGAATTATTCTCGTTGGCAAGGGCTGGGAGATTCTCCAAAAGCTAAAAGAATATAATAAGGAACATTCCACCGTTGCTGAATGGGTAGAAAAAGTCGCTCCAAAATAATCTTTCCGTTTGTAGTCTTCCCCGGACTTTCGTAAAATTATAGTAAAGGACGGGGTGATTGTATTGAAAAAAAGAAAACTAGGAAATTCTAGCTTATGGGTTACTGAATTAGGCTTAGGCTGCATGTCAATTGGCACAGAGGAAAAAAGAGCGAGAGAGATTATTGAGACTGCCTTGGACGAGGGAATCAATTATTTTGATACTGCTGATTTGTATGATTTTGGTGAGAACGAAAAAATCGTTGGAGCTGCTTTAAAGGATGTGCGTGAAAAAGTCATTATTGCAACAAAGGTTGGAAACCGCTGGAATCCAGATAAAACCGGATGGGCTTGGGATCCGTCCAAATCGTACATAAAGGAAGCAGTCAAACAAAGTTTGAAACGACTTGGGACAGACTATATCGATTTATACCAGCTTCATGGCGGCACAATCGAAGATAAGATTGATGAGACAATAGAAGCTTTTGACGAATTAAAGTCGGAGGGCTTTATCCGCTATTATGGAATTTCATCGATTCGTCCAAATGTCATCCGTGAGTATGTAAAGAAATCCCATATTGTTTCTGTCATGATGCAATATAGCATTTTAGATAGACGACCGGAAGAAGAGGCATTGCCATATCTGTATGAGCATGGAATCAGTGTAGTAACCCGTGGTCCTTTAGCAAAAGGGCTGTTAAGTGATAAAATGCTAGAAAAAATTTCTCCGAAAGGGTATCCAGACTATAGTCAGGAAGAGCTGCTTAAAGTGTTACCCTCATTGAAGGAGAAACTGGCTGCACAACGCTCTTTTACAGAAATTGCTCTTCAATATAATTTGGCGCACCCTGCCGTGGCCACAGTAGCCGCGGGAGCCAGCAGTCCGGAACAAGTCAGAAGCAATGCCAGTGCGGTGAGAAGCCAAGAGCTGACCGAAGAAGAGGTTACATTGATTAAAGAGATTTCAAAGGCCGGGCAATTTAAAGAACATCGTTAAAAAGGAGAGCCGCTTGGCTCTCCTATTTAAATTCCTTCCAGTTCATACCGCTTTCGTTTAGCAGCTCCTCAAACGATTTATTCTTTTCTTTTAAACGGCGTTCCTCGCGTTTACGCTGTTCTTCTTCTGCTCGTTTACGCTCCTCTTTTGCCTTTAACTGCTCCTGTTGTTCTTTTAATTGCTTTATTAATTCCGGATTAATCATATCTTTAAGCGTAACTGACACTTCTTCTTTTTTTGGTTTAGATTGATTTTTTTGTTTCGATTTCTTTTTCATCCTAAACTCCCCCAAAAATCTTTATTTCATATGTATTATAGCATTATTTTTGATAGAAAAAGCAGGCTGATCTTTTGCTAATCAGCCTGCATACTTTTTAATAAGCTTCTAGAACCACGTTTTCGTCCACTGCTAGTGTTGCCTCGGTTGAGTTAACTACATCTTCGACTGTAAATCCTTTTGCAACCTCAACCAATTTTAAACCGCTGTCCGTTACATCCATCACTGCACGTTCAGTTATAATTCGGTTAACCACACCTTTTCCGGTTAAAGGAAGGGTGCATTCTTTTAAGATTTTTGATTCACCGCGCTTGTTCACATGCTCCATGATGACAATGATTTTTTGCGCTCCATGGACAAGATCCATGGCACCGCCCATTCCTTTTATCATTTTACCTGGTATCATCCAGTTCGCAAGGTCTCCTTTCTCAGAAACCTCCATTCCGCCAAGGATTGCAATGTTGATGTGACCGCCGCGTATCATGGCGAATGATTCTGCACTATCAAAGTAAGAAGCACCGCTAATTGCAGTAACCGTCTCTTTTCCAGCATTGATTAAATCCGGGTCTACCTCTTCCTCCGTTGGATATGGACCAATACCCAGCAGTCCATTTTCCGATTGCAGAACCACCTGCTTATTATCTGATATATAATTCGCAACCAGCGTCGGCATCCCGATTCCTAAGTTCACATAATAACCGTTTTCGATTTCTTTCTCTGCCCGTATTGCAATTCTTTCTCTAACAGAGACCATTGGCACTCTCCCCCTCCACCTCTATTTTCTAACTGTCAATCTCTCAATTCTTTTTTCCTGCTTACCTTCAATAATCATTTGAACGTAAACGCTAGGAGTATGGATAAAATTCGGGTCGAGTTCCCCAATTTCACAGAGTGTCTCCACTTCGGCAATCGTTACTTTTCCAGCTGCCGCTATCATCGGGTTAAAGTTTCGTGCGGTTTTGTGGTAAACAAGATTCCCCATCTTGTCTCCCTTCCATGCCCGAACAAAACTAAAATCAGCAGTCAGTGCTTCTTCTAATAGATACTCCCTGCCATTAAAGACTTTTGTTTCTTTGCCATCAGCAATCGGTGTTCCTACCCCAGCAGGAGTGTAAAAAGCTGGTATCCCTGCTCCGCCTGCTCTTATTTTTTCCGCTAATGTACCTTGTGGTGTCAGCTCTACTTCAAGCTCGCCTGCTAAAACCTGTCTTTCAAACTCTTTATTCTCCCCCACATAGGAGCCTATCATTTTTTTAATTTGTTTATTTTTTAAAAGTGGACCCAGTCCCCAATCATCGATTCCACAGTTATTAGAGATAACCGTTAAATCCTTTACGCCCTTATCAACAAGCGCTTGGATTAGATTTTCAGGTATTCCGCACAAACCGAAACCACCGACCATCAACGTCGCTCCATCTTGAATATCTGCGACTGCTTCCTGGAAGGATGTACCAATCTTCTTCATCGTGCTCGTTCTCCCCTCATTGTAGGCTTAAGCTAGCTCAACGACTGTTGCTACCCCTTGTCCGCCGCCAATACAAAGTGTTGCGAGTCCCTTCTTTGCATTCCGTCTTTTCATTTCATGAATCAGCGTAACGAGAATCCTTGCACCGCTTGCACCAATCGGGTGACCGAGTGCAATCGCACCGCCATTTACATTTAAAATTTCTTTATTAAAGTGGAGTTCACGATCAACAGCCAGGGACTGTGCTGCAAATGCCTCATTTGCTTCTATTAGTTCTAGCTCTTCCATCGAAATGGACGTTTTTTCGAGAACCTTTTTTACTGCAGGAACCGGTCCGATTCCCATAATACTAGGATCAACACCTGCACTGGCATTCCCTTTAATCGTTACTAAAGGCTTAATTCCCAATTCTTCTGCTTTTTTCCTGCTCATTACGACCACCGCTGCTGCACCATCATTAATACCAGATGCATTTCCAGCTGTTACACTGCCGTCTTTCTTGAATGCTGGACGTAATCCTCCAAGCTTTTCAGCTGTTGTTCCTTTTTTCGGGTACTCATCTGTATCAAAAACAATCGGATCTCCTTTACGCTGCTTTATTACGACAGGGACGATTTCATCTTTAAATTTACCTGCTTCAATTGCCTTAACCGCCTTCTCCTGACTCCACGCTGAAAACTGGTCCTGTTCTTCTCTCGTAATGGAATATTTATCAGCTAAGTTTTCAGCTGTAACTCCCATATGATAGTGGTTAAAAACGCAGGTAAGTCCGTCACTTGTTAAAGTATCGATTAATTTTTGATCACCCATTTTAAATCCTTCACGGGCATTTTTTAATAGATAAGGTGCCTGGCTCATATTCTCCATTCCACCAGCAACAACAATCTCAGCATCTCCTGCTAGAATTGCCTGTGTTGCTAGGTGAACCGCCTTTAAACCAGAACCGCATACCTTATTGATCGTCATTGAGGAAACACTATCAGGAATGCCTGCTCCAATTGCGGCCTGTCTAGCTGGATTCTGACCAAGTCCTGCTTGAAGTACATTTCCTAAAATAACTTCGTCTACTTGCTCCGGCTTTACGCCAGCTTGTTCAAGCGCTCCTTTGATGACGGTGGCGCCTAATTCAGGTGCGGATACATTTTTTAAGCTTCCGTTAAAATTACCTAATGCTGTACGAACTGCACTTACAATTACTACTTCTGTTTGACTCATTTTTTTCCTCTCCTTTTAGCACTTTTACCTTTACTACTTCGAGTGCGAAGATAGAAAACCCTCTTATTTTGTCAAAATTTCTATTATTCTTGAATTTTAAATTTTAGCACCTCTACAATAAAGATATGAATAAACAGACGCCTATATAAGCACTTTATTAAATGAATCCACTTCGAAGGGAGTCTGACGATTATGAGCCAAAAACGTGATAAGGGTTACAGCCAAAAAGGTAAGGATTATGCAGAATCCGCCGGTACTGGTAAACGAATGATTGCTGCTGAAGAAATAGAAAAAGCAACTCATCCTACGAAGAGACAAAATGCTGAGCAATAAGAAATGCGGAAGCGCCTTACCCAGAGGCGACAGGCATAAATAAATTTATTAAGCCGCTAAATGGAGTTAGCGGCTTTTCCTATGTTAGAATAAAAGCCAACATTAATTACCAAATAATTACTACTTTTGAACCTTTGGAGGTGTACTTGTGCGTAAGGCGTTGCGAGCTCTTCTACTTTCATTCTTGATTACATTTTCTTTAGGTTTTTATTTTACAAATAGGCTTATATATATGAAAAAGAAAGATGAACAATTTATCGTACAGCGGGAAAAGGAAGCGGGCAGATTTAATCCCGAGCATTTCGAATCACTGCCTAAGCGAGAGGTAATCATTGATTCACCTTTTGGCTATCCCATTAAAGCTCTACTGGTAGAACCACACGAGTCCAATCGCTATGTCATTATTTCCCATGGAGTAACGGAAACAAAAATTAATTCCATAAAATATATGAATCTTTTCTTAGAACGTGGATTTAATGCGATGATTTATGACCATCGCAGACACGGAGAATCAGGTGGAAAGACAACCAGCTTCGGTCATTATGAAAAATTCGATCTTAAGGCAATTATTGATTGGTTAAAAAAAGAGAAAGGTCCGACACTCACGCTCGGTATTCATGGGGAATCGATGGGGGCGGCTACAATGCTTCTGTACGCAGGTATGCTTGAAGATGGTGCTGATTTTTATATAGCTGACTGTCCGTTCTCTGACTTGAAAGAGCAAGTATCGTATCAACTAAAAAAGGAATTAAAGAATGTTTCATCGATTTTAATACCCATAGCTGATTTAATTTTGCGCCTCCGTGAAAAATATTCGATTCGTCACGTATCGCCCATATCGGTTATCGAAAATATTAAACATCCCATTTTATTTATTCACAGCGAACACGATGATTTTATTCTTCCTGCCATGACAAAGGATTTATATGAAAAAAAACAAGGTCCGAAAATGCTTTATCTTGCTGCAAATGGGCGTCATGCTCAGTCATTTAATGAGAATCCTGAAGAATATCGCAGAGTCATAGACAAATTTTTGAATAAATACGTTGAGAATGGTTAAATTCATACTTACTTGCTTTTCCCTCCTATTCGATATATTCTGAAAATAATATATCGAATAGGAGTGTTAAGAATGTCAAAAATACAAATTAAAGTAAACGATAATGGTTCACTGCGCATTACTGGTGAGGTAGAATTGCTAGATGGTGCGGGCAATGTCATGGAAACGAAGCCAGCCTTTTCTCTTTGCCGCTGCGGGCTTTCTAACAACAAACCTTTTTGTGATGGTTCTCATAAAGGGAAATTTGACTCTCAAGTGCGAGTTGCAAAAGAAGAATAATGTTTTCTATAGAAAAAGGACTTCCATTGTGGAGTCCTTTTGTCGGATCAATTATATTAAATTTTTTCTAAATGACGTACAAGTTGCCCGTAATGACCTGTTACATGCTTAACGATTAAATGGTCAACTAAGAATGATAACGGTTTTCCGTCAAAGTTTGGATTATAACTTGGAGCGGTTTTTACCAAATCCTCCTCAGTAACCTTTACAAGTGCCGCCTCTACCTTCGGAACTAAGTTTTGTAGTTCTATTATCACATCATCTTTGTTAAGACGAGATACAACGGTTTCATCGACTGCTGCTAAACGACGAACATGTTCATGATTACGTCCCCATTTTGCGCCAGGAACTACTAACAGTGCTTCCAAATCTTCAACCCAAAACTCTACAGCTTCTAATATATGAGAAACGATTTGCATGGCGGACCATTCTGATTCAGAAGGTTTCACATAGAGTGCACCCTCTTCTGTATTTTTCAATACCGCTACAATATCAACGATACTCTTTTCAAACACTTCTAATTTTTCATTTAGTACTGCTGTTACCATCGTTTCGTCCTCCTTGAATGACTTAATGAATATATTTAAAAAATGCGCTAGAGCCAGCTCTAACGCGTTTTTTATTAGCAATTGACACTTTCATAATTTTTCTTGAAATAGCCATATAGGAAATCAACAACATTGTAATCAGTTGGTTTGTGATGTTCGAAAATAAAGTTTCGAAGTGCAAGTGCCGTTGGATCCTCCGCATGAATAATTTCGCCCCATCTGCGTGCTGATCCTTGTACCATTGCAGAGCGAGGGATTCGAATTTCTTGGTAGGCTTTAAATGCTTCCTCGTAGGTTTTATGTTCTTTTAATTTCTCACCTAAAACAAATGCATCTTCAAGGGCTTGAACGCCGCCTTGTGCTAAATATTGAAGCATGGCATGACCAGAATCTCCTAATAGCGTAATGTTCCCATTTGTCCAATTGTCGATTGGTTCACGGTCATACATTTGCCAACGGAATTGACGGTTAATATAAGTTAAAGCGTTTTCAACCTTTGGATGACAATTTTCAAAACGACGTGCCATTTCTTCTGGTGTTCCCCAGTCTTCTACAGTAGCATCATATGATTTAAATACGACTACTTGGTTGTAAAGCTCTCCGCGCCGAACTGGGTATTGTACCATGTGCAGGTTTGGTCCAATCCACATGATGACATCGTCTAAGTCTAAGTTTGCGGTAGTAGCCACTTCTTCAATTGGAATCGTTCCACGGTAAGCTACATACGCAGAGTTTACTGGCTTATCATCAACTAGCTGCTTACGCATGTTTGATTTTACCCCATCGGCACCAACAACTGCTTCTGCAGTAAACGTTTCACCATTTTGGTTAACAATTGTTACAGTATCTCCATTTTGTTCTGCAGTTTGAATACATTGGTTGGTAAAGAATTTGATATTACTGCGTTTTTGACATTCTTCATAAAGTACTCTGTGCAGGTCGGAGCGATGTAATACGATGTATGGCTGGCCGAATTCCTTTTGGAACCCTTCTCCTAAGTCAAGAGTTGCTAATTCTTTTGCAGTATAAACGTCTTTTAGGACAAGGCGTTTTGGTACTACCGCATGTTTTAAGATTTCTTCCTTTACACCTAAACGATCTAAAACCTCTAATGCATTTGGTGCTAACTGAATACCTGCACCTACTTCCCCAAATTCAGGTGCTTGCTCAAAAACTGCTACTGATTTACCCGTTTCTTGGATTGATAGTGCTGCCGCTAAACCACCAATTCCTCCACCTACTATAATAATGTCGCTTACATTAGTCATTGACATTTCCCTCCAATAAGTTATTTCGTTCCATAAATAGAGAACTTAGTTACCTTATAAGAAAACCTTAATTCATTTTTCATCAATTCGTCAACAAAAACTTTTAAAATTTAGAAATTTCTATTAATCATCTTCTCTTTCACCTTCCATCCGCACTGGAAAATAAGTTCTTAATGTTGCAAAGGAAATTTCAGCGTATTTCGGCTTTACGAAATAAATATCTGAAAACAAATAATATTGACAATCGTTTTGAAATATTTTAATATTTTTATAAATAGTGAACTAGTTTCGTAATTAGTGAAAAATAGGAGGCCAACCATGAAACTTATTAATTTTACTGTCTCTGGGCATACACGTGCAGGGGCAATCGTTGATAACAAAGTAGTCGACTTAAACTATGCTTACCAAGCACAGTTAAAGGCAGAAGGAAAATACCGATATGAAGCAATCGCAAAAGCATATGTGCCGGATAATACCGACGAGTTGTACCAAGGCGGCAAAGAATCACTGATTCTCGCACAAAATGCAATCGATTTCATTCTAGCTAACCCTGAGAGTTTTGGTAAAAAGCTGATTTACAATCGCGAGGAAGTTAAGGTAGAAGCACCAGTCGTGCGTCCAGGCAAAATTATTTGTGTTGGACACAACTATCGTGAGCACATTTTAGAAATGGGGCGTGAAATCCCATCGAACCCAGTTATTTTCGCTAAATTTGCTAATACGATTTTAGGGCCAGAGGACGATATTCCACATTTCCCGATTTCTGATCAACTTGACTATGAGGCAGAATTTACGTTTGTTGTAGGTAAACAAGCTCGTAATGTTGCAGAAGAAGATGCATTAGATTATGTAGCAGGTTACACCATTACAAATGACGTAACCTATCGTGACATTCAACGACGCACGCTTCAATGGCTGCAAGGAAAAACAGTAGATGGCAGCGCACCAATGGGACCATATTTGGTAACCTCCGATGAACTGCAAAATCCATCTGGCTTAGATGTTGTCCTAAAAGTAAATGGTGAAGTACGTCAAAAAACGAATACTGCCAATCTAGTATTCTCCGTTCAAAAATTAGTATCTTTCTTATCAAATCTAATGACGTTAGAGCCAGGAGATGTTGTATTAACAGGAACTCCTGGGGGCGTTGGAGTTGCGATGAAACCTCAGCAATTCTTAAAAGATGGAGACGTCGTTCGTATTGAAATCGACCAAATTGGTGCCCTTGAAAACAAAGTAAAGGCAACAGAAGTCTTAGCGACTGTATAATTAGGATTTGCAAGGGGTCAAGCAGCATACGCTGCTCCCCTTTTCTCTATAAAATTGAATAATAAAGGAGAATGAAAAATGGCTGAAGTAAATCCAGATGTTCAAGAGTATATGAAAAGCTCAATTGTAACCGATTACACAAAAGATATTCAACAATATAACTTAGGACCTCTTTGGGAAGCAATTCCTACAATTATGCACAAAACACCGAAGCCTCAAGCCCAAGCTTATCTTTGGAGCGATGAATTAATTAAAAAGAAAATGGCTGAAGCGGCTCAAATCTTCACACCCGATCGAGGTGGAGAACGTCGTGCAATTTATTTTCAAAATCCTGGCTTAACGTATCGTGAACCTTGGGGATGGGGATCTACTACTCAAACGATCTATGCAGCTGTGCAAATGTTATTGCCTGGTGAAAAAGCGCCATCTCACCGACACTCACAAAGTGCATTGCGCTTCATTTCTGAAGGTTCGGGTGCATACACGATCGTACAGGGTGAGCGTATTTTCATGGAGGAAGGCGACTTTTTAATTACTCCTAAGAATTTATGGCATGGGCACGCACATCTAGGTACAGAGCCTATGTATTGGATGGATGCCTTAGATATTCCTACTATTTATGCAATCGGCGGTACGTTCTTTGAACCTTATGAAGATGGTTTACAACAGCCAGATATTCCAGATAATTTTTCAGAAAGACGTTATCGCGGCGGCATGGTTCGTCCTGTTGGTGATGATAAATTCACCGTTGCACCACTTGCTAATTATAAATGGGACCGAACGGTAGAAGGAATTAAAGGCTTGATGGAATTCGATCCAGATCAACATCATGGATATGCTGTAGAGTACATTAACCCATCTACAGGGAAATCCGCTAACCCGACGCTCGGTACTAGAATGCAGCATTTACCTCATGGTTTCAAAACAAAGGCATTACGCCATACACACTCAACTGTTTACCAGGTACACAAAGGTTCAGGTCACACAGTCATTAACGGCATTCGCTTCGATTGGAAAAAAGGCGACTACTTCGTCGTTCCAAACTGGGCTTGGTATGAACACTCTGCTTCAGAAGACTCTTACCTATTCTCAGTAAACGATTTACCAATTATGAACCGTTTCGACTTAGAACAAGAGCAATCGTTGGATGAAAATAACGGCCACCAAAAAATTACTGGTGAATTTAAAGCAGATTTCAGGTAAGGAAATTTCAAATCACAGCTGCGGTTTTAAACAAAGGATTGAAAAAGCGGCCTCGTGACGCGAGGCCGCTTTTCTATGTCAATCGGATATCCGCAATGGCTGTAATCGGGATGCTGTGTACTTCTTCAAAGTGATCGATAATATGAAGTCTTTGCGCCATTTGGTCCCAATAATGAATTTTTCCAATTACGATTTCATAATTTCGATTTCGATAATGAGTAATGGTGACGAATTGGTCGAATTCGATTGCTTCAGATAAAGTCATATTCATGAGTTCAAGCTGCTGCTCATCAATTTCTTTCCGCTCCTCATATTGATCTTCCTTCACCCAGTCTCTAAGTAATTTAATATGCTCAGGAAGCATCATCGAAACCCATTTGATTCTTCCTCGGTCGCGAATCATTCACATTCTCCTCCTTACTTCGTCGTTGTCCAGCGCAAGCAGCCTAGGGGCTTACGCTTTTCTGTTTATCTTTTATGTCCCCCAACAAGTGTTGCCCGGTGCTTTGCCGTTCCAGCAGCTGTATAGGAAACAGCTCGCAGCAGGGAACCTGAACCAAAGCGTCTGCGGATAGAATCAACTACATAGCCAAGCTCCCGCCGCTTTACCGCACCCATGTCAAACAGGTCGAGCTGAAACTCATGATCATCGACGATATTTCCAATACTAATGGCAATTTGCCTTACGGTCTTTCCTGTATAATGTTCGTGGAATAATTCGAGACAGACTCGGTAAAGATCCATCGTTACATTCGTTGGCTGCTTGATGGTTCTTGAGCGGTGAAAGCCGCCGCCGAGTTCATCCTGGCTATAGCCAATGCTAAGGCTGATTGTTCTCCCAGCCTTACGGCGAGATCTCGCTCTTCGGGCTACTTCTTCACACATTTCTAAAATTACATGCTTTATCTCTTCTTCTTCCTTATAATCTCTTAAAAGAATTTGGCTTTTTCCGAAGCTGATCTGCCCCTCAACCAGGGGTGCTCCTAAGTCTGAAAGGTCTACTCCCCAAGCATGATGATAAAGCTGATTGCCCATGATTCCGAATTTCTTTTCCAGTGCTTCTAAATCATAGCGAGCCAGCTGGCCAACCGTAAAAATGCCCATCCCATTTAGGGTTTTTTCAACACGCCTGCCGATTCCCCACATTTCTCTTAGCGGTGAAACCTTCCAAAGCTTATTCTGGACGTCCTGGTACTTCCATTCCGCAATTCCATGCTTCTTTGCTTCAAGATCGAGGCAAAGCTTTGACAGTAACATATTCGGGCCTATTCCGACCGCACAGGGAAGCTGGAACTCACGTTCAATATCATTCTTAATTTTCTCTGCAATCGTAAAGGCGTCCCCCCATAAATGAAGTGCCCCATCTACCTTGATAAAACTTTCATCAACGCTATACGTGTGAATGGCTTCCTTTGGCACATAACGATTAAATACGCGGGTGATTTCAGTAGAAATACGCAAATAAGTTGCCATTTTGGGCTCGACTACTTGAATGCGGGGATCATCGGGAATCTCAAATAGTCTGGAACCTGTTTTAATTCCAAAGTCTTTCTTCAAACGTGGTGATGCCGCTAGCACAACACTTCCATTTCGTTCTTTGTTACCGGCCACAGCTAGATAGCAAGTCAAGGGATCAAGACCATGCATGACAGCGGAACAGCTGGCGTAAAAGCTCTTCATGTCGACGCATAATATATGATTGTGCGGTAACGTGCTGTAATCGACCATGACTTTTTCCCTCCATTTAAATATCGAACGTCTGTTCCTTTTATTATATACATATATTACGCGAATATGCGTTCGTATTCAATGGGAATTTTTTGACATATTTCATGGTTTTGGTTATTTTTCTTGAGGAAAAAACGATATAATTGTGAGTGAGGTGTACATACATGGAGAAAAAGTTAATTCTTAAAATGATAAAAAATTGCTTCAAACAATATTATTCTGAGATAGATTCACTGCCAATGAGCAGCAGCGATTTAGAGGCGCTTGCGGAGCGGATTATTCAAATAAAAGTAGAACAACCCGCGGTTGATTTATACGAGGCTGTGAATGATACTGTATACGAATTTTTAACAGGATGAATGCAAAAAACCGCTGTCGCGGTTTTATTTTTTGTTAAATGCTTTTTTGCCAATACGTTCAAACAGTCTTGGAAAGAGAACATAGACGACGCTGCCCATGTTCATCCAGCGTGGCAGATTGATTTCTCTCGTTTTCTTCAGCATACTGTCAACAACTTTCCGAGCGACATATTCGGGCTGAAGCATAAACTTTTGAACATTTTTAACATACGTGCCTTTTTCATCAGCAATGTTAAAAAAGTTCGTTGCAATAGGCCCTGGATTCACAGATGTTACGAGAACATTGTAATCACTAAGCTCCATTCTAAGTGAGTTCGTGTAGCCAAGAACCGCATGCTTAGTAGCAGAATACACACTTGATTTTGGCGTTGCGATTTTTCCCGCCTGGGAGGCGATATTAATGATATGGCCGAAACGGCGTTCACGCATTTTCGGGAGTACCATGCTTGTGCACGCCATTAGTCCGACAACATTGACATTGAACATACCTTTAATTTCATCCATTGTTGCTGCATGCGCTTCACGGAACACACCGAACCCCGCGTTATTAACCAGGATATCTACCTCACCAATCTCCGCAAAAATAGCTGTAAAAACTTCCTTCACTTTATCCGTATCAGAGACATCTAATTGATAGACCTCTACCCTTACTTGATGCTTTTGCTGCAATTCCATTTGCAGCTGTTTCAACTTTTCTATGCTTCTCGCAATTAGGACAAGGTTGGCACCACTTTCCGCACAAAGCTTGGCGATTTCGGCACCTATCCCCCCGGATGCACCGGTTATGACTATATTTTTACCCTTAAGTTGTTCTCTAACCATACTCACACCTCATCTAGCTTCATAAAGGACTGGTTGATGATCCTCTCTACTACTAATCTCGCCGATTGAGGCTAAATAGTCAAGCTGGCCGACAGTTTCCGATAATGTTAATATCAATTCCCGCTTATACGCTGTAGGAAAAAGCCGCTTGCAAAGTTCAAATACGGTATGCTTCTCCTCTTTTAGCCAATTATTAACCTTCATAGCGCGTTCATGCTGGTGAATTAGTCTTTTTTCAATTAGCTCTTTTAATTTGGAAACTTCCTCGCCATGGCCTGTGTAAACGAACTGAATTGGATAGGATAACAACTTTTTCATCGAATCATTATGCTGCAGCTGCGGCTTCGGTCTCTCTACTTCGCCTGGTGCCGGCATCTCTAGTAATGGATTTGGTGAGATATGTGCAAGAATCAAATCCCCTCCTATAAGAATTCCATCACTTTCTCGAAATAGAGCGATTTGACTCTGGGCATGGCCAGGTGTCTCTATGACTTTCCATCCACTTAACCCCGGCGGAATCGTCCCTTCAACAAGTTCTCCCGTCAAGGAGCGATTGCAGGAGTACCTGAATGTTTGTCTTAAATCTAAGATAGATGAAAAGTATTCTGAGGGGATTCCGAAGTCAACAAATTGTCTTCGAAAAAAAGCCTCTTGGTCGTGAAAAAAAGACTCCGTTGGTTTAATCCATCGTTCATTCAGCGGGTGTCCATAGACCTCTGTCTGATCTGATAAAAAATCAAGCATACCAACATGATCAGCGTGATGATGGGTAATAATCACCTGCTCAATGTCATCCGGGCTTAATTGTAATTGAGACAGCTGAGCTTTAAATGCAATCCATGACTCCTTGGTTTTGACACCACAATCGACAAGTGTCAGCCGCTCACCTTTAATTAAGTAAACATTAACGTCCCCGACTGCATAAGGAGTCGGCAAAATTATTTTTGCGATACCGTCTTTCCATTCTGCCATTCAAAAAACTCCTAACGTTATTTTTAAATAGAATGTGAACATTTTTTGACAATTATTTATATAGTAAGTGTAACGAATTTCCCTTTCCATTGTCATTATTTTTGCATAATGAATTTAAAATAAATAAAAAATTCAGACTTTATCACTTGACAGTAGAGCCGTAATCTTGGATAATCACTATTAAAATTTGATTCGAACATTCGCGATGATTAAGACCAGTAAATGAACGGAAGCTAGACCTTTCGTCCTTTTCGGATGAGGGGTCTTTTTGTTTTATAAAAAATTATAAGGGGGCAAAATCAATGAAAAAGATAGCATGTATTGGTGCCGGTTCAATGGCTGAGGCATTTATTTCAGGGATTCTTGAAAATAGTTTGATTGATAAAAAGAATGTATGGGTTACAAATAATTCAAATGAAGAGCGGTTGAAGAGGCTACGTGATACGTATGGCGTCCGTACCACTTACGATTTAAAGGAATTGTTTGCAGGAGCTGACATCGTCATCTTATCGATGAAGCCAAAGGATGCCGCAACCGCTATCCAATATATTCGTGAATATTTAACCGAAAAAATGCTGGTAGTTTCTGTGTTAGCAGGGGTGTCGATGAGTACCATTGAGACATTAGCAAGATTACCAATTGCCGTTGTGAGAGCCATGCCAAATACATCAGCAGCAGTTGGTAAATCTGCCACTGCCGTTGCCGTAAATGAACGAGTTACCCCTCAGCAAATTGAATTAATGAAGGATCTGTTTGGAACGGTCGGCTTGACAACTTTTGTAGAAGAGGAACAGCTGGATGCTGTTACAGGACTCTCCGGCAGCGGACCTGCGTATATTTATTACCTTATAGAAGCAATGGAAAAAAGTGCTGTTGAGGTTGGTCTCGATAAGGAGATGGCGAGTGAATTAATCGTACAAACCTTAATTGGAGCAGCTGAGATGGTGAAAAACTCCACAAAATCATCTGAACAGTTACGAAGAGATGTAACAAGCCCAGGCGGTACAACAGAGGCAGGGGTAAAAGTACTCGAAGAACATCAAGTCCAGCAAGCGTTCATTTCTTGTATTAAGGCTGCAACCGCACAATCGAAAAAAATGGGAGCGGCATTACGTGAACAGCTGGAAGTTACCGAACCAACTTCCTAATTTGTGTCTATTGATTTAAACTAGGGTAAAAAAGACTAGGAAGTGTAAAAAAAAAATGCTGACGGTATTATTTTCAATGGGTATCCTGGTCTGGATTGTTTTTCTCATAGACGGGCTAATCGGTTTACGGAAAATAGACGCTTTAGAAGATACGGATAAGTTAGAAAATGGACCTTTGTTATCGGTCATTGTAGCGGCACGCAATGAAGAAAATCAAATAAGAGCTAGTATCCTCAGTCAGTTGGCGCAAACTTATAGAAACGTTGAATGGATTCTCGTTAATGACAGGTCAACGGATTATACTGGACTTGTGATGGAAGAATTAAAAAAGGACGATCAGCGAATTTCTGTTCTTCACATAGAGGGATTGCCTAAAGGGTGGCTTGGAAAAAATAATGCCTTATATCAAGGATTCCTTAAAGCGTCTGGAAAATGGCTATTGTTCACCGATGCGGATGTAAAGTTTGAAAAAGAGGCATTTGCAAAGGCACTGCATTATTTTGAGAAGCATAAGCTTGACCATTTAACTGTCGCACCAAACCTGAGCGCGAAAACGTTTTGGTTAAAATCATTTGTCGCCTTTTTTCTATTCGGTTTTTCTTATTTTAAAAGACCATGGGCGGCAAATAACCCCAAATCAAAAGTTGGGACTGGAATTGGCGCATTTAATCTTGTTTCCAAAGAATCGTATAGCAGCTTTGGAACACATGAAATGGTGAAAATGCGGCCGGATGATGACTTGCAGCTTGGAATGAGAATAAAACAAGCAGGCTATGCTCAGAGGATTGTCACGGCACTTAAGCTGGTTGAGGTAGAATGGTATGGAAGTTTACAGGAAGCATTTATCGGACTCGAAAAAAATACATTTGCAGGATTACATTATCGGGTGAGTATGGTGTTTTTTGCGATATCCGGCGTTTTTATTACCAATGTCCTCCCATTTATAACCCTATTTTCTTCTAATAAAATAATTGTCCTCTTAAGCTTAGGGATTATTTTGTTAAGTGGGATTCATTACGTTATGGTCATCAAAAAAATGACCATCTTCTCCCCTGTTATGTTTCTCGTATTGCCTGTGACAGCTGTCCTGTTTATCTATTCCATCATCCGTGCCAGTTATCTAACGTACAAACGCGGCGGAATCATGTGGAGAGGCACCTTATATAAATTAAGAGAATTAAGGGACAAAGAGTGAATTTATACAAAAGAGAGCCGTTTGCTATACTAAAATGCACTTTAGTGGTATAGTGACCGAAAAAATTATTGATGTAGGAGGTTCATAATGTCTGCAAAGTTATTTTCTCCTTATACGATTAAGGATGTTACGCTAAAAAATCGAATTGTAATGGCTCCGATGTGCATGTATTCCAGTCATAACGAAGATGGTCATATTCAGAACTGGCACCGCACTCATTATACTAGCCGGGCAGTTGGACAAGTAGGCCTTATTATTGTTGAAGCAACTGCAGTAACGAAGCAGGGCAGGATTTCACCTAGGGATTTAGGAATTTGGAGTGATGACCACATTGAAGGGTTCACAGAACTTGTAAACTTGATGAAGGAACACGGGTCTAAAACGGGTATCCAGCTTGCACATGCGGGTAGAAAGGCAGTCCTAGAAGGTGAAATCATCGCCCCTTCGGCGATTTCATTTAATGAACAAATGAAGACTCCTAAAGAAATGACCAAAGAAGATATTGCCGCGACTGTTGAGGCGTTTAAAAAGGGTGCTGAGCGTGCCGCAAAGGCTGGCTTTGATGTCATAGAAATACATGGTGCCCACGGCTATCTAATCAATGAGTTCCTCTCCCCATTATCGAATAAAAGAACCGATGAATATGGAGGGTCGGCTGAAAACCGTTACCGTTTCCTTCGTGAAGTCATTGAAGCGATTAAAACTGTATGGAATGGTGTCCTGTTTGTGCGTGTTTCGGCTCATGACTATCACGAAGAGGGGTTAACACCGCTGGATTACGTATTTTTCAGTCAATGGATGAAGGAACAAGGTGTTGATTTAGTTGATGTCAGCTCAGGGGCAGTGGTACCAGCAAAGATAACAGATTATCCCGGCTATCAAGTTCCATTCTCAGAAACAATTAGAAGTGGTGCCGAAATTGCTACAGGAGCAGTCGGATTAATTACAACTGGTATCCAAGCGGAGGAAATCCTTCAAAACGACCGTGCAGATTTAGTATTTTTGGCGCGAGAATTATTGCGTGATCCTTACTGGCCTAGAACAGCTGCTAAAGAGTTAGGAGTAAGTATTGAGAGACCGAAACAATACGAGCGTGGATGGATGTTTTAAATAAAATAAGACGGCTTTTAGACCGTCTTTTCATTTTGAAGCTATGTTTATTTCTTTAAAGTCTTCAGCAATATCTGTATTCGCAAAGACTTCCTGTGCTTCCGCAGCTAGTTCAGCCCAGGCTTGTCGATCATAGCGTGAGCTGATGTGGGTCAAACAGAGCTTCTTACTTCCGGATTGTTTCGCCACTTCTGCAGCCTGATGGGTGGTTGAGTGGAAATAATCATAGGCAAGCTTCTCTTCCCCTTTAGAAAAGGTTGCTTCATGTATTAATAAATCTGCGTCCTTTGCTAAAAGTATTGCGTTCTCACAGTGTCTTGTATCTCCAAGAATAGTGACAATCCGGCCCTTTATATCCGGACCGAGAAAATCTGCTGGTACGATAATGGTGCCATCATCCAGTGTAACGGTTTCACCTTCTTTAATTTTCCGGAAAATTGGTCCTGGCTGTACTCCCGCCTCGACAAGTCTTTCCGCTAATAGGGTCCCTGGTTTATCCTTCTCGATAATCCGATACCCGTATGAAGGAATACCGTGATCTAAAAGTCGAGCTTCGACAATAAACTGATCATCTTCAAAAATGATCCCTTCGTCGATTTCGACTATTTTTAGCGGATATTTTAAATAGGTTTGGCTGACGGAAAGGCTTATCGTGATGTATTCTTTTAGTCCTTTGGGTCCATAGACAATCACTTCTGATTCTCCACCTTGAAAAGAACGGCTGGCTAATAGGCCGGGCAGCCCATAGATGTGATCGCCGTGAAGGTGGGTAATAAAAATTTTCTCGATCCTGCGAGGTCTGATCGAAGTATGTAAAATTTGATGCTGAGTCGCTTCACCTGCGTCGAACAACCAGATGGCTCCACGTTCTTCGAGTAATTTTAAGGCAATCGAAGTAACATTTCGCAGCTTTGCTGGAATACCAGCACCAGTGCCTAAAAATAATATGTCCAATAAAAACACGCCTTCCCAATAATTATATAAATAATATAGCATATCGCTTGCACAATTGCCCTTTGAGCGTATATTCTCTTTTAAAGGAATAGATTTGAATACATGCTTCAGTCAATTTTTGCGAAATCTAAATTGAATACATATAAAGAGAGGTATTTATAGTGGAACAATCTAAGAATATGACTTCATTAATTATGATATTTGGTGCAACGGGAGATTTAGCCGTTCGGAAGCTCTTTCCATCCCTTTACAGGTTGTTTCAGAAAGGTAAGTTAGACAAATTTGCAGTTATAGGCGTAGCAAGGAGACCCTTAACGACGGAAGAGTTTCAGAATTCTGTAAAAGACTCGGTAATAACTGCTCTCGGCAAAAAGGAAAAAATCGATGAGTTTATCTCTCATTTCTATTATCAGTCACATGATGTTGCAGATTCCAGCTCATACCAAAACCTAAAAAATCTAGCACAACAAATTGATGATAAATATGAATTAGAAGGAAATCGTATTTTCTATCTTGCCATGGCTCCTGAATTTTTCGGACCAATTGCCCTCCATTTAAAATCTGATGGATTGACAGATGTAACAGGATACAAACGACTTGTAATTGAAAAGCCATTCGGACATGATTTAGAATCAGCAAAAGTGTTAAACAATCAAATTCGTAAGGCTTTTTCAGAAAGCGAAGTATATAGAATCGATCACTACTTAGGGAAAGAAATGGTTCGGAATATCGAAGTGATTCGTTTTGCGAATGCGATCTTTGAACCATTATGGAACAACCGTTATATCTCGAATATTCAAATTACTTCTAGTGAGACACTTGGTGTTGAAGAACGGGGACGTTATTATGAAACAAGTGGAGCCCTAAGAGATATGGTACAAAATCATATGATGCAAATGGTGGCACTACTGGCAATGGAGCCTCCGATTAAATTGACAACAGATGAGATTCGTTCTGAAAAGGTAAGAGTGTTTCGTTCATTAAGAATGATTAAAGGGGACAAAATAAATAAATATTTTGTCCGAGGACAGTATGGTGCGGGTTTGGTTGAGGATAAGCAGGTTCCTGAATATCGCGCAGAACCAATGGTAGATAACGAGTCAAATACAGAGACTTTTGTGGCCGGGAAAATTATGATTGATAATTTCCGCTGGGCTGGTGTACCTTTTTACATTCGAACTGGAAAGAGAATGACAACAAAATCAACGAAAATTGTTGTTCAATTTAAAGACATTCCGATGAACCTTTATTACCAGCCTGAGAAACTGTTGAATCCAAATCTGCTTGTCATTCATATTCAGCCAGAGGAAGGAATTACACTTCATCTTAACGCTAAAAAAGCGGGTGGACATCTCAATGCTCAAGAGGTCAAACTAAGTTTTGCGAATACAGGAATTCATGCTATGAACACTCCTGAAGGGTATGAAAAACTCCTATATGATTGCATGCGCGGTGATGCAACTAACTTTACTCATTGGGATGAAGTAGCTTATTCTTGGGCCTTTGTCGATAATATTTCTGAAGTATGGGAAAAAACGAAAGCCGAAGACTATCCAAATTATGAGTCTGGATCAATGGGACCGAAAGCTGCTGATGAACTGTTAGAAAAAGACGGATTTTTCTGGTGGCCAGTAAATGCTCTAGATGTAGATATCTGTAAATAATACAAAAAAGCTCCGTCTCTTTGTTTATAAAACAAAGACGGAGCTTTTTAATCATCTTCCTTCTTTTTTTGCGGAAAAGTACGAAGAAAATCTTTATTAAAACTTGTTCCCGTTCCTACATTATGAGCCTTGTCTAATTTTCGCGTTCCGGCATTTTCAATAATATTCTTCCCATATTTATCTCGTAATGTCGAAAGGGTTTTAAGTAACGGCTCTTTTTTTGCATCTTTTTCAAATGAAAACAAATCCAGCTGTTTAAAGGCAAGATCATGTTCCACTAAATCATAGCCTGTTATGCCTAACAAACGGATAGGGTTCCCATTCCACTCCTTGATAAAAATCTGCTTCGCCATTGAAGCGATATCTTCTTTTTGCTGTATAGGATTGGAAAGTTTTTTACTGCGGGTAATCGTTTTTCTATCCTTAAAACGGATGGTAATGCCCAGCGTTGCAGCAAGAACATTTTTTCGTTTTAACCTTACTGAAACCGTTTCTGCCAATGATTCCAATACCTGGTACAATTCTTGTTGATTGGTTGTATCCTTTGGCAGCGTTGTTGAATTTCCAATACTTTTAAAATCAGACACCGCCTGGGGATCGACGGGTCGATTATCGACTCCATTTGCCCTTTTCCTTTATGCGAATACCATTAATGCCGAGCAATGATTTAAGCTGTATCTCATTGCCAGCTGCTAACTCTCCAATAGTATGAATGCCAATCGTCGTTAACTTTTCAGCAGTCTTCTTACCAACACCATGCATTTCACTCGTGTTTAAAGGCCACAAAACGGAAGGGATGTCACGTTTTCTAAGTATCGTAATTCCCATTGGTTTTTTCATATCAGAAGCTGTTTTTGCCAAAAACTTATTGGGAGCTATTCCAATACTGCACGGCAAATCAAGCTGTTCAAGAACCCTTTTTTGAATACTTTGAGCAATTTCGATTGGACTGCCAAGTTCAAAGGAATCTGTAATATCCATATACCCTTCATCAATCGATACAGGTTCCACAAGTTCTGTATAATTCCTGAGAATCTCAAACATGGCTATAGATGCCGTCCGGTAACGATCAAAATTTGGTTTCCTAATGATTAACTGAGGACAAAGCTTTTTCGCTTCCCACAGCGGCATCGTAGTCTTGACTCCAAACTTTCTAGCTTCATAACTGCAGGTAATAATAATCCCCCTGCGTTCCTCCACGTTTCCGGCAATTGCTACGGGCTTCCCCTTCAATTCTGGTTCATAAGCCATCTCCACGGAGGCGTAAAAGCTATTCATATCAACATGTAGAATGACTCTACCCTTTTTCGGATACATTTCCTTCATCCGTGACACTTCTCCTATAATCAACGGTATCTTTAGTATAGCAAAAAGGAGAACCAGTTGGCTCCCCTCTCACATATCCTTGTTCACTAACAAAAATTTCAGCAATTTATTAATGGTCAAAAACATTATAAATATTATTCATAAACGAGATATTCAAAAAATGCCCCCAAACTATGGGCTACCCAACAAATAACACTCGTCCAACACTTACTTAAGTATGTGCTGTGAACGATAGAGACCTGGGGTTGTTCCGATATTTTTCTTGAATACTTGATTAAAGTATTTTTGATTTTCGTAGCCTACCTGTTTGCAAATCTCGGATACCTTTAAATTTGTGGTTCTTAACAGTTTTTTGGCATTATTTAATCTGACTTTTGTAATATATTCAAAGATGGTGTTACCGACCGCCTTAGAAAACAAGCTGCAAAGGTAGGCAGGGTTCTTATGGAATAGCTTGCCTAAGTCATCTAAAACAATTGGTTCTTTATAATTAGCATTAATGAAACTTTTTAAATCGATGATTAATTTTTCATTATATGACACGTGATTTTCATTTAAATTAGCAGTGGATTGCCCAATAAATTGTTCTATCCAAACTCTGATTTCTTCCAAAGACTGCAGTTGATTTAATTCTTGGTAAACTAAATATCGTTCGCCGCCACTTTTATTTATTTCATATTCACTTTCGATATATTCCAAGTAATGATTAAAGATTTTAAAACAGACGTATTTTGTTTTTTCTGGGGGGAGGCCACTCTTTTGGCAATCGAGAAAAACTTTGTCCATGAAATGATTCATGTTGCTAAGAAGGTCTGGGCCTTTTCCATTAAAAAATGTATCAATTTTTTCAATAATACGATTACCAAAGGAATGATTGAACGTTTCTAATTCTTTATAATAGGTTATTAACTGGTTTGAAAAAATACCATTTTTCAACGCTTCTTTTGCTTCACTATAGGCTTTCTTTATGTCCGAAATAGTTACATAGATATTACTTACTCCAACCATCGGTCTTATGTTCATATCATGATAGAGCAATGACACAATATCCTGAACCAAGTCATTCCCGAGCTCTGAACCAGCGTTCGAAATCATGATGACGATTTCACTATCAATCGTATAGACAAAGTTCTGTATTTTCCTGTTTTCCAATAGGCTTTTTAAATACTCTAAGGAAGCTTGAACTTTTTCAGTGGCATTTGAATCATCCCAGTCAAACCCCTTCAATCCGATGTTTAAAAAAGAAAAACTTTGTAGCTTTTGGTCCTTTTCCGGCACAACAATTCTTTGGCCTAAAATGTAATCAAGGACACGCTTTTCTTCTAAAGCCATTTGATATTCATTAATCCGTTCAGTTGCTTGTTTTTCATTTTTTATTTTTTCTAGTTTTAAAATGGCATTTTTAATAGAATGAACAATTTCTTCTACTTCAATAGGTTTAACTAGATAGTCGATTGCCTCGAGTTGAATCGCCCTTTTGGCGTAATCAAACTTTGAATAACCGCTTATAATGATAAAAACAGTATCAAGATTAAGAGCCTTTGTTTCTTGAATTAAATCCAATCCATTTAATTTAGGCATTCTTATATCTACTAACACAATGTCAGGCTTTTTATTCATGATTTCTTTAAGTGCTTCTTCTCCATCTGAAGCAGATCCTACAATTTCAATCTGATGCTCCTGCCAGTTAACTGCTGATTTTAAGCCTTCAATTACAATTTTTTCATCATCAACAATTAAAAGTTTATACATAATAGAAAACTCCTTAAAAAGTGTCATGGATGATTTCGTCATTCTTTAGGCCAACCTTAAGATAGACAGTAGTTCCCTTTCCTATTTCACTTTCAATCTTTAATCCATATTCTTTTCCATAATAAATCTTCAATCGTTCATTAATATTTTTTAAAGCATAACCATTTTTGTTAATATCTACTACATTCATGTCAAATCCCTTTCCTGTATCACGAATAATGAAAAGAAAACCTTTCTCGACCTTTGTGCCTTCAATCATAATAGTACCGCTTTCCTGATGTTCCAACCCATGGTAAACAGCGTTTTCTACAATTGGCTGTAACAGCAATTTAATAATACTTTCTTCCATGATTTCAGGTTCAATCGTAAATGAGTAGTTGATTTTATGGTCAAAACGAATATTTTGGATATCCAGATAACTTTTAACTTGTTCTATTTCATTCTTTACAGAGGTAATATGATTTCCATCATTTAAGGTAAGTTTAAAGATTTTTGACAAGTTAACCGCAATTTTTGCTATTTGTTTCTCTTTTACTTTCTCTGCCATCCAAAAAATAGTGTTCAACGTATTATATAAAAAATGCGGATTAATGTGGCTTTGCAATGCTAAAAGCTCTGCTTCCTTTTCCTTGATCTGTGATTTATATAACCTTTTTGTTAAATCATTATTCCAATTATAAAGGTGAACAATCTGTCTCCCAATCTCTCCAAGTTCATCCTCATTATTAAAATTAATACCCACTATTTTCTCTCGTTTTTCCATTTTTTCTGTAACCATGCGCAGCAAGCTTAATTGGTTTGTGATTCTCCTCGTTATAAATAAAGCAAAAATTAAGGAGATGATTAATGCAATGACTAATAGTGAAATCGTTACCAATCGAAGTTGGTTAACCTCGCGAACAATATTTTCATAGGGGATCATACTGACGACATCCCAATTTGTTTTCTTGTTTGTATGAACATTAAAGAAATATCGTGTTCCATTGATCACTTTTTTACTTGTTCCGCTTTTCTCACGACCTTGAATGATTTCGGCTACCTGAGAGGAAGAGAAACGATTGCTGCTTGAAAACAGAATTTTATCATCATCCAATATTAAAATATCGCCTGGTGGATTACTATTTTTAAACATATTTTCAAAGTAAGATCGATCGAGATCGATCAGGACAATCCCATTTTGTTCCTTCGTTCCAAGATCTCGAATATTTCTTCCATAAAGTAAAGATTGATTACTATCTTTCACAAGTTCTAAATTACTGCCATTTAGCCATTCACCCTGCCACTGACTATGGAGTAAACGAGGATGGATATTGGACTTTTTTACCGCTTGATAGATGTCATATTTCAAATTCCGTTCCCCTCGGTTTACTTTCAAAAAGCCGTGATTTTCATTCCCAACGTAAATCGCATTGATATAGGGGTTATTTACCACTGTAATATTATTCAAGTTTTCTAGAGATGACGTTTCTAATCTGTATAACTTTGCATCTGTTTTTTTATAGGTTAAATACGACTGTATTTCATTTGAAAGAAAGATGTCATTCGATAAATTCTCTACATTGCTTGCAAAAGCATTAATATTCCAATCGACAATCGTTAAAAAGTTATCAATCGTGGTAGACACTTTATTTTCTATTACTTTACTAAAATAAATGAACGTTAAAGGACCAATAACAAGTAAAGGGATTAGTGTTGAAAACAGTGCTAATAAGATAATCTTCCGCTTAATTGGAGATTCGATGAGTCTCATTAGTTTAGCCATTATGTTTCTCCAGTTTATAAATTTTGTGCATGGTCATACTTACTCTGGTGATAGAATACTTGATTGGTTCACTGTCCATCGATCAAGCCAATCCACTTTTTAATATGATTGCGGATGAGCTAATTCAAGATGACCATCTAGACTTTAATTGATAGACATCCAAAGAGAGTAGTTTTACGGTCCCGCCATTCGAAAACAATTCAAAACCCTTACCTAATGAGTCAGGAAAGATCAGACTGGTCATGGTCATTTCCCCATTATTTGCAAATACCTCAATCGAAGAACGATCGACAAATACATGAAATTTTATCCGATGGTTTGGAGCTTTAACCGCTTCACGATCGATAGATCCGACTTGCAATTGATACTTTGGAACAAAAACTGCCACAAAAACATAGTTGAATATATTATTTATGCTCCTGGCGTTGGAGTGGCTCTGAATGCATTTACAGTCTTGTCCATAACAACCTGTGCATCACTTCCCGAATCAAGAATCGTATTTTGAAGCGATTCTTTTTCTACCAATACTGTTGTTACGGTAAGCGGCTCTGATGCTTCGGTAGTCAACAAAGCTTCTACTTGCGCAGAGAAACAAGAATCACTTATCTTGGCATGAACCTCCTTGGCAACAACATGATTATTAGAAATATAATTTCCATTACCCGAAACAATACGTATGATTACAGGTGTTACACCTACCGGCTTGATGTTCTGAGTATTAATTACTTCAGAAAAGTGATTAGCAATTACAGAATTATTATTGCCACTGATATAGAGGAGACCATACAAATCATCTAAACCATTGTCTATTCCCAGAAAAGGAGTCCAAGGTTCATGGTCACGTAAAAAGTGATTTGAAGAAACCAAGTTTTCCGAACAATTTTCCCTGAATACCACCATTCCTGGATAAAATGAATGAAGTCTATTATTTGTGATACTAGAACGTGTCACACCATTAAAATAGATACTGCTCGCACCTCGTGGAAAAACATTATTCGCTGTAATCAAAAGTCCACCAAAATTTTGAGCGTAAATTGAATATCCTTTAAAGCCGGCTCCTATCAAGTTATCGGTTATTTTTGAAGCCTGTCCCCAACCTCGTAGTTCTATACAGTTACCACATTCAGCTATGAAATTATCATGTATAGTCAGTGCATCTGCATGATAAATAGTAATTCCATGTTCTAAATACACAAACCCCATGCCTGTAATCCGAAATGAGTCACAAGCACTTGCAACATAAATACCCGTTTTCCCGTTAGTGTATGTGTTTTCCGGATTTGTTTCTCCTGAACCATCTTCAATGAAATGCAAACCATCAATACAAAAGTCAGAAAACTCTACCGAACTTATTCGGGGATTTCCACTTCGTTCAACATAAAATGCAGCTCCTTTATATTCCTCGTCATTTACTTCTAGGGGAATATCTACGAGTATGCGACTTCCTCCCGGCCACAATTCATGCAAATCCGCCCATTCATTCTCAGAAGTATTAAAACGTATACTCGAAGATGTAAACCCGTGTCCAGAACCCATAATTTTAAGATAACTGATGTCTATAACTACTTGACTGCCAAGATGATAATCTCCCGGTGGAATATAGATAACCGCACCCGGCTTTCCGCCTTTATTCACATCAGTGTCCGTTTGCCTACTTTTAATATCTGCTATAATGCTATTGATTACCTCACCAATATCCTTATACGGATTACCGATAGGCCACTCTGTTACGTCGTAATAATTTTTACTAGCCATAAATAAATTCTCCTATCAATTTAGTGTGTCTGTTCACTTTTCCTGGGAGCCATGTGGACGGTTCTGGTGGATCTAAGCTTTGGTTAGAGTGACCATGAGAACCGTCCCCATGGACACACACAAGATCAAGTCGTTATTCTTTTACTGCTCCTAAGGTCATGCCACTTACAATATAACGCTGTACGAAAAAGGAAAATATCATAACAGGCAAACTAAATGAGATGGCCGCAGCTGTCATTGGCCCTAAATCAAGATTATAAGCAGTTAAAAATTCTGAAATTCCTACTGTCGCCGTTTTGGCATTCGTACTGGTCATGAGTAACGAGAACAAAAAATCATTCCAAGCTAACATAAAAGTAAAGATAGCAGTCGTTGCCAGTCCAGGAAGTGACACCGGAAGAATAATTCTGATAAAGGCCCCGATCCAGCTGCATCCATCCACCCTTGCCGCTTCATCAAATTCCTTTGGAACCGAGTCAAAAAAACCTATCATTAACCAAATGGCAAATGGGACATTTAAGCTGGTATACACCAAGATTAAGGCAAAATGGGTATCAATCAAGCCCATACTTTTTACAATCATATACATCGGAATCGCAATACTAATCATTGGTACCATTCTGATCACTAACGTAAATAACAAAAAGTAACTTCCTGTTATAGAAGAAAACCTAGAAATTCCATAAGCAGCCATCGCACCAAAGAATACGCTTAAAATGGTGCTGGCACCGGCCGTAATTAAGCTATTAAAGAAATACTTTCCTATAGGCAAGTATTCGAACATTTTCCTATAATTTTCTATTGAAAATTTCGAGGGCCATAAAGTCGGTGGTGCAGTCACTGCCTCGGCAGATGGTTTCAATGATGTTAATAGTAGATAGAGATACGGACCTAGGAATAATAAAGCCAGTAAACAGGTGACCACCAATACAATCAGCGTCCATATTTTATGTCTAAAATAAAAACTAGTAAGCCACACTGGTTTTTCAACAATCGTTTCTTTTATTGGCGCGTGGGCCATGATCTATTTCACCTCTCCTTATGAATGTCTTCTCCTCGGTGACCACATTTTTGTAATGAAGAAAGAACTTAGGACTAATAAAATGATGATAAAAATGACTGCCATGGCACTTGACTGCCCCACTTCTCCATAACGGGTCAATGTCTTATACATATAGGTACTTAGCAGCTCGGAAGAAAAACCTGGTCCACCTTGCGTTAGCACCCACACAATATCAAATGTTCTTGCAGCATCAATCATACGAATTAATAAGGCTACGGTTGCGACTGGGATAAGAGAAGGAAAAGTAATGTAACGGAACTTATGCCATTTATTGGCCCCATCCATATCAGCAGATTCATATAAACTAATAGGAATTCCTTTAATACCTGCTAATAGAACGAGCATAATGAAAGGCGTTGTTAACCAGATGTCTGCAATAATCGTAGAATAGAGTGCAAAACGTGAGTCTGATAACCAGAGTATTTGATGCGGGTCAGAAAGTATTCCAAGTTTATAAAGCCCCCAGTTGACAATGCCGAATTGATCATTAAGCATAAATTTCCAAATTATCCCTGTAACTAAAGGTGCCAGCATAAGCGGGCTTAACAATAGAGTCCGAATAAATTGGCTTCCTTTAAAAGCATTGCTGAGAAGCAAAGCAAGGATAAGCCCTAAGATAAACTCGAAACCCACCGCTACTCCTATATATACCACTGTGTTCCAAAGGGCTTTTAAAAAACGTTCGGAAGTCAACGAGTTTGTATAGTTTGCAAAACCGACAAATTCTCGTAATGAAGGATTAATGATATCAATCTTATAAAAACTGTCTCTAATTAAAAGAAAAATTGGATAGACCAGAAAAACCAACATAAAGATCCCTGCAGGAAAGAAAAAGATCGTCGATAATGCCCCATTTTTCAGTCTCAAGAAAACCGCTCCTTTCTATCAAAATATTATTTTTCAGAACCTTTTCATTGAAAAAATAGTCCAATAAAAAGGTTCTATTTAAACATATTATTTTACTGTGGCGGTAATAAATCTTTAATAACATCTGCTGCCCAATCAAGTGCCTCTTGAGGTGTTTTTTCACCGGAAAGTGCATATTGCACGGCTGGAATGAGTGCTTCACTTTCAATTTCTTGCCATTCCTTAATAGCAGGTCGATTTTGTGTTTGTGGTCCGCTTAATGTCATCATAAGCGGTTTCAAATGTTCATAGCCCTGCTGCGTGCTATAACTTTCAAATATAGATTTTCTCGCTGCTACGCCCAATGATTTCATAAATAGTTCATTCTTTTCATAAATAAAGTTGAGGTACTCCTTGGCGATCTCCTGTTTTTTGGAAGAACTAGGAATAACCTGATACCATGGGCCAGGGACAGCACCTATTCCTGCTCCGCCGCCAATCATTGGAGCACTTCCAACTTTTCCTGCTACCTTTGATTGTTTAGAGTCATTTGAAGGGACATAAAAGTGACCCCATGCAAGCATCATCGCAGATTTTCCATTCCAAAATAGTTCAGAAGTTTCTGCAGATGCCATTTCAAGTGCACCTGATGGAACCGATTGATCCTTTTTCAAAAGATCAACTAAGAATTGTAAAGAATCAACATACGGTTTCGTATTCACAAGAACTTTGCCTTTATCACCAACTACCAATGGTTTTGCACCTGCTTGGGCTGCATGATCAAGCCAGCTGGCTACCGCATCTCCATTGTTCGCACCAAAGACCGTTGTTCCGTACATATCCACTTTTCCATCATTATTGGTATCTTTAGTAAAAAACTTGGCAACATCACTATATTCATCCCATGTTGTTGGCGGATGTAGCTCATATCCATACTTCGCTTGGAAATCAGCTTTGTTCTTTTCATCTTCGAAAAGATCTTTACGGTAGATTAAATTTTTGGCGTTCGTCCATACCGGCATTCCATAAACCTTATTCTGATAACTTCCGCCTTCTACTAATCCAGGGAATAAATCATTTTTAAGGTCATCTGTCATGAGATCTTCTAACGGTAAAAGTCCGCCAGCTAGAGCAGGAAACCAAAGTATATCAATGGTTGCAACATCGAATGCTCCTGCCTGTGAAGCGACCTCAGCCTTAAGTTTGTCATAGACTCCGGTATAGGGAACAGATTCAATTTTAACTGTATAGCCTGTTTCCTCTTTAAATTCCGCAGCGGTTTCTTTTGCTACCTTAAAGGCCGGGCTACCCCCTTCAACAAGAACTGTAATCGTTTTGTTATCACCTTTTGCTTCGGAACTTCCTGTTTTTTCTCCCGAACAACCCGATAAAAAGAGAGATGATACTAATAATAATGAAACAATTGATAGGATCCCTTTTTTCTTCACCGCAACAATCCTCCTTAATTATCTTATTCTTTTTAAAAATTTGTTAACGGTTACATTTTGGAGTAAATATGCTTAAATTTAAATTTCTTATTGCCCCCTCTTTCGTTTTTATAAATCTTCTTTACACTTTAATTGTAATTTCAAATACATTTTTATAAAATTCTAACTTTTTTAGAAAAGGTTATATATATTTAGAACTTTATCAAGAGCCCCAGGCTCCTTATATCATCTTCTAAAAACGGAAATAAAAGACATATGTTTCTCAAAGGGAAATCAGGCATTCAGACCATAAAACTTTAAATCTATCCTTCGTTTTTGAAGCATCGCCCTGTTAGTTTAAGTGAAATTTTTCACAATTCTTTTCTTATAAAGGGCAAAATCACTATTACGGCAGGCGAGGAATAACTAAAGCAATATTAGCCTTTTATTAGAATTTGTCGACAGCTTGAAAAAAAAAACCTCCAAATATTATTAGTTATAATTTGAAGGCTTTATAAAATAATAGGTTAATACTGCTTATGTTTTGCAAGGGTTCTACTTATGGTTTTTCTTTGATTTGAACTGGAACATTTACATCATCTAAATTAATGTGGCCCCATCCACCTGAATGCTTATCGACTACTTGAATATATAGATTTTTACCTAGATATTCTGATGCATCCCAAAAGACACGTCGATAGGCTTCACCATTATGACCAGTGGCTTTCATTAGAATTTCATTTGTTTCTGCATCTACAAGAGCAACATAGAGAAGCTGCTCATCTGCCCCTCCGGAGGTTAAGAAATCAATTTGACCATCCCCCCCAAGAGTAAAGTTTTCAGATTTCAATACACCTGTAGCAGAATCTCCACCATGATCAGGGTTAAAGCCCCATAGATGGTACCTATTTGGGTCTACCGATGTTGTTGCCTGCCCGAATGGACCACCCCAGCCCCAATCGATTTTATTTGTAACATGGGCATCAGTGAACGTATTTCCTTCCACAATGGTCCAGCCTGACAAATCACCAGTTTGAAAATCATGATTTGTTAATTCACCATGTGGAATTTCTTCATGTTCGGATTCATCCCCATAATACGCTGGGACGACGTTGTCACTATAAGCTGAGCCCATCTCATTTACTTTCATCGATACAATTTTAGCTGTTCCATTTTGACTCCACAGCTCGATTCCTAAAGCGTCCGCTCTCGTTGGATATGCCCTAGTGGTGATGCTTTTTTCGCCATTAGCATAGGCTTCAATCATGGATCTGTCTAGGAAGATATGAAGCTTTATATTTTCCCTATCTAAAGAAAGGGTTCCGGCGCTGCTTGTTTTAGCGATGTCAGGATCTAAACTCATTTTAGAAGAATCTACACCAAATTGTTCGGATGATTCATCAAAATATAAGTTTACTTCTTCTGATGAATCGGACGATTGACGTACTTTAATCCCATACTTTTCATCCGAATTCGCTTTAATCTCAAGTGTGATTTCTAACATATCACCTTTGATTTTCGCTAAACGCTTATTCGCTTTTGAAATCGTTGAATTTCTAATATTAATAAGTTGCTCACCACGAAGTGTCTCTAGTTCCTTAATCGGTTCAACTCCAAGCTCACCATTATCTAATAAAGACAATTCTAACGGTATACCAGCGTTATGGGCCCACCCAGCATCATAATGCTGTGCATCCGTTCTTCTGTCTTGAGCAATGCTAAAAAGAATAGAACGTCCTTGTTCATCAATCATCCCGCTCGGTCCTGTAAAGTGTTCACCATAATCAAATAACTTAGGCTCCTCATGATCCGGGATAAATTTATTGTTTACTTTGTCCCATGAACCAACCCAATGGAATACATATTTTACGTTATGTTCACTATAACTTTTGAACCAAGGATTAATAAAGAAGGCATACTTCTGTTCACCATTACCATCTTTGCCAATCGGGAGGAAGACCGGCAATTCCCATACATCGCCTGTTTTCGGATAAGCCTTGGAATCTCCAGTAAAGAACGGACCAACATACTCCCAATTTTCCAAATCCTTTGATTTGTAAAGTAATGCTGACCCACCAACATTCTCAATACCAGAACCCACTATTTGATACCAAGTATCTCCGTCCTGCCAAACGAACGGATCACGGAATTGACCATACATGACTTTCCCTTCCTCAGCTGGTAAATCAGGCTGTTGGACAGTGACAGGTTTTTCTAGCATTTCCCATTTCTTGAGCATTGGATCTGTCACATCAACAGGCTTAGCTAAGCCTGTCATTTGATTAGGAGTCTTGCTATCATCTCCTGCGGTAAAAAATAATGCTGGGTCGCCATTTTTATCAAAAGTTGCCGAACCTGACCATACACCGTCTGGTGAAACTCCTGAAGGTGCTAAAGCAACAGGTGCGTCTTCCCAATGAACCATGTCATCACTTACGGCGTGACCCCAATGGATTTGGTGCCAATATGGCCCCTGTGGATTATGCTGATAAAAAATATGATATTTTCCATTGAAATAAAATGGAGCATGTGGCTCATTCATCCAATGACCTGGTGAAAGAAAATGATACTGTGGTCGATAACGATCTCCATCATACACACTTCGATCAAACGATAAATCTGGACTAGGCAATTGACTATTTTCAAAGCTGTCAATTACTTGAGAATAATTCGTTTTAATTTCTTCATCAGATAATGCTTTATTATAAATTTTTAATTCATCGATCATGCCGCTAAACATATTAGCCGTGAACGCGCTTATTACGGCAGCTGTATTGTGTTTTCCTATTAAAAGATCGTTATCAGAAGCGATGATCGTTGCATTTCGCGGTGTATCCACTTCTCCTGCTAGTTCACCATTTAAAAACAACTTCATCTTTTTCGTGTCTTGATCAAAAGTGGCAACAATATAAGACCATTGATCTTTTTCAAGCACTTTATCTTCTTTTGCCCACACTTCTTTCCATTCTCCGTTTAGACCTGCTTGAAAGGACCATTTACCATGTCGGCCCATTCCTAAAATAAAGCCTTCCCCGCGTGCCTTGTTATGCTGATTAACGATAGCAGAAAGCTGACCTAAATCTCCCCATTCATAGGAACGCGGTGCTACCCAAGCTTCGATTGTAATGGCCTCACTAGGCTGGGCAGATTTTTTTACAGCCTGCTTCATATAGGTAGAATACCCATCAAATAAAAGCGCATTATTGACCACCCCTTTCCTCCAAAGAGGATCGGTAGAAGGCTTATATTGGGCATCATTAAAGACATATTCAACCTTTAATTTCTCATTTTTGACTGTATCAAGAGCGGTATTCCCTTCATTTTCGTCAAATTTCAAATGGCTTAGCATTCCACGGCTTTTCACTTGAAAATCATCGAGGTTTAAATGGCCAAATCCTCCAGGATGTTGGTCAACTACTTTAATAAAGACCTGTTCCCCTAAATAGTCTGCCGCATTCCAAGTAACACGATTGTAAGCCTCAGATTCCGGTCCTGTCGCCTTCAATAACTCCTTACCATCCGAAGCACGGACAAGCGCAACATACAAGTCGTATTTTGTTCCTCCATCCATTTCATCTCCTCCTCCTAAAAGGAACGAGATTTCTCCATTGCCCGATAAAGTAAAGGTGTTGGATGTTAGGCTTCCCGTTCTTCTATCAGCTTGTTCTGGGATGTCACCATGAAAGCCCCATAAATGATAATTTCCTTTATGTCCAAACGGAATTTGAGTGTCCCAATAGGTTGATTGATCAGTAACAGTTCCATCAAATGCATTTCCTTCCGCTGACCATCCTGTTAGATCTCCAGTTTCAAATCCTGGGTTTATTAGGTCGTCTGGAACTCTCTCATCTACATTGTAGACATGAAAATCATCGACATTAATATGGCCAAATCCTCCTGAGTGATAGTCGACAACTTTGATATAAAGAGCTTCACCAATATACTCTGAGGCATCCCAAGTTATTCTGCGATATTTTTCGGTATTTGCCCCCGTTGCCTTCATTAGTTCCTCGCCGGTGGCTGCATGAACAAGGGAAACATACAATGTATTAAGATCCTGTCCTCCGCCGACTAAGAAGTCAATGACCCCATTCCCCCCAAGGACAAAAGGAGATGACTTCATCATTCCTGTTCGTAAATCAGACTTGTCATCGCTAGTCGCTCCTCGGAACCCCCACGCATGATAAGTACCATGGTGCTCAAACGGACCACCCCAAAATTCAGTAATATTAGAGACTGGTGCTCTAAACGCGGATCCTGTAACGGTCCATCCGGATAAATCACCCGTTTCGAAATCAGGATTTTCGATTGTATTGGATAGGTTACCGACATCTACATCTTCTACATACCTAGTAAAATTTGCTTCTTTCAACGGATAATAGGAGAGCGAATTTATCGTTACTTCTCCGTCTTTTGCATATAACTCTATATTTTTACTGGATTCGCTTGGGAAGATTTGATTGGTAAATACGGTTGTCCCCTCTTCAGCAAATACCTCGACAGATGAGCGGTCAACGAGAAGTTTCATATTCAAGATCCCATCTTTTACGGACAAGTTCGTCTGCTGGATAGAAGGGAAGCCTGGATGAAAATCTGTCTTACCTGACTGTCTTCGGTCTACAGCCAATTTGCCTTCTGGGATATTATAGGAAATCGTCGTAGCTTCATTGTCGCTTTTACGCACATGAAATCCTAATTCTTTTGCTGTTGTTTCATTAAGATTAAATTCCGCCTCAATCTCAAACATTTCAGCGTTTATATCTTTTAATAGATTTTCAGAAGTGAATTTTTTATTCTCAATCTTTACTTCATTCGCTGTATCTCGTAAACTCGTTAATTCTTCGATTGGCTGTTGTTTTAAAGAGATCCCTTCCTCTTTCTGGACTAACGATAACGCGCGGGGAATGGTGGCAGAACCACGCCAGGTTGAAGTTGGAATTTGTCCAGCATATTGAGCAGGATTATTCATCCAACCAAGCCATATGCGGCGACCATCTTCTGGTTGGTTAACGGTATTGCTCCATGTTACAGCCGCGTAAAAATCAGCTCCGAAGTCTGCCCACTTTAATTCTTCCGTGGTTTCACCAGGAGTGAATGTAGTTCCATTGAAATCTCCAACATAATAGTGCATACCGGTTCCACCATTTGGTGTGGGATTGATACTTACCGTTAAAACCCATTTCGAGCCGGTTTGGTTTCCGTTAGCGTCATATACTGGCAGCTCGAATAAATCCGGACATTCCCAAAGACCTTGTTCCGCCGCTTTTGGATCGGAAAATTCACTTACTTTTTTCCAATCTAATAGATTACTAGATGAATAGAAATCAATTCGTTTCCCACTCGTTATGACAAAGATCCATTGGTTGCTTTGCTCGTGCCAAAAAACCTTTGGATCACGGAAAACACCTGATCCCCCACTGCTTGCCTTAAGATCATTAGGCATTGTTAGAACTGGATTTTGAGGAAGTGCTGTCCAAGTTCTGCCATTGTCCACACTATATGTAGCGCTTACATGTTGGTTATCACCGCCAAGTTCACTTGTATAAAGTGCTACCATTGGTGGATTTTCTTTTGTCCCCAAACCAGATGTATTTTGATAATCCACTACAGCACTACCTGACCAGGCAAAACCATTTTCATCTGGATAAATCGCAATCGGGTAATGCTCCCAGTTTACTAAATCCTTACTAATTGCATGCCCCCAATACATCGGTCCCCAAACTTTATCAGTGGGATTATGCTGATAAAATAAATGATATTCTCCGTTATGATATACCATCCCATTTGGATCATTCATCCAGTTTTTTATTGGTGAAAAATGATATCCTGGGCGATAGTTTTCGTCATTTTCCACCGCAAGTGTAGCAGCGTGAACTGTTGTAATATACGGTATAAACGATTGAATCATCAATGTAACAATAATAAGCACATGGAGAAGTTTATTCCCCTTTATGATTTGATACATGCCATCACCTTTTTCAGGGAAATTTTTATAACGTTTTGCTCTTTCCTGCTGTGTTGATTATCGCAAATTGCGGTTAGATTTCTTCAAATCAAGGACCTGATTAAACCATATTTGGCACAGGTAATAAACCGCATAAGCTGTGAAACTACCGAGGAATAATATCGTAATTGGATAAAGATAGATTAGCGTGAAACATACCCCAACAATGACCAATAAGAGAATCGTTAAGACTGGATTCATAAGTGAGAAGAAAAAGGCATTCCGAATAACCCAATTCCAGTTTAGTTCGAAATGGACCATAATCGGAAAAAGATAAATGGTTATCGAACAGAACAACAAAATGCCAATAACTAAGATGATATAAAGAACAAGATGAAAAATCGAGGATTCTGGCTGAATGAGACGATAATCAAATAACAAGAAAATGCCGATCACAGTCCAAAGGACCGAAAGGATTGAGCTTTGTTTAAAATTTTCCTTGAACATTGCAAAGAAATTTTTAAACATACCGTCCGTCTCGTTTTGAATAATTCGTTTTCGAACAACACCAAACAATGCTGCAGTAGCTGGGAAAAAGGTAATTAAGGGAAGCGAAGTAATGAACCATAAGAAATTTAATAGAAATAAGTCTACAACTGTATTCAATGTTTGAAATAATCTGCTATTAAAAATTTTCATTCTAGTATCCCCCAATTACCATTTCTCTTAATTACCGCCAAATTGATTTTAAAATATATAACTCTAACGAATGTAACTTAACTTCACCATTTTTCACAAATAGTTCCATTTGTTTATTTTCTTCTTTTGGAAAGATCAAGTCAGTCATTACGGACTCCCCGTCGTTTCCAAACAATTCTATTGAAGACCGATCAACAAAAACATGAAATTTTATCCTTGTATTTTGTGATCCCTGAGTACTCTCATGTTTTCCTGCGAATGATTCATGGAAAGCAGCCTCTCCCGATTTTGTTCGATCCACAAAGAATTTTTTTCTTTCGACATCATACCCAATAATCGTTTCTTCGTTGTTTTGCTTACAAACCTTAAACCCAAATTCGGTTGCAGATCCAATTTCAAATTCTGCAATGATCTCGAATGTATTATTCTCTACATTTGATAATAGATTTAACCCAGGTACTACGACTTCGTTTCGGAATGAAGTATTTTCATTACGAAGACCCTGAATTTCACGAATTGGAGTTTGTATTAGACGAATTCCTTCATCCGTTGTCTTAAGTGCAATAACTCTTGGAATCGTCATTGCACTTCTCCATTCTTTTGTAGGAGTTACATTTGCATAGCGCCAGTTACTCATCCAGCCAATATAGATCCTTCTCCCGTCTTCGGCTGGAACATCAGACCAGCTAACTCCTGCATAATTATCACGACCATGGTCAATCCATAGTATCGTTTCCGGTGAGTTATCATTTACAAAGGTATTACCATCAAAATTACCAATAAAATATTGCGTTCTAGAGCCTTCCTGTAAGCTTGGATTATCACCTATACTAACAAATAGTACCCACTTTTTCTGACCTGAATTACCATCAACAGGTAATTGAAATAGGTCAGGACACTCCCATACACCCTGATGGGAGCCATGACCTTCACCAAACTCACTGGCAAAATCCCATGACGTTAAGTTTTTTGAAGTATAAATTCTTATGGCTTGGCCTGCAGCTAACACCATTATCCATTTATTGGTTTCATAGTGCCAGAATACTTTTGGATCACGAAAATCGGTTATACTTTCTTCTGTTAGAACAGGGTTTCCTTCATATTTCACCCAAGTACGTCCATTATCTTTACTATAAGCAAGACTCTGACGTTGTCTTGGTCGATTAGAATCAGGGTAAGTATCTGCATGAGTAAAGATTGCCACTAGTCCTGATTTACCATCAAAGAAGCCACTAGAGTCTTTCCAATCCACGACGGCACTACCTGAAAATATCATTCCATGTTCATCTGGTGCCAAGCCAATCGGAAGGTGTTCCCAGTGAACGAGATCTTTACTTACAGCATGGCCCCAATGCATTGGCCCCCATGTAGTTCCATTGGGATGATATTGATAAAATAAATGATATTCCCCGTTATAGTACACCATCCCATTCGGGTCATTCATCCAATTACTCTCTGGTGAAAAATGAAATTGTGGACGGTATTTTTCTATATAATTTTGTTTTTCTATGACGTTATTCATATTATTTCGGTCTTCCTCTCATTAATAGTCATTCCGAAGAAATTAACTATTATTCTTTTTCAAAAAGTCAACGAGTCGTTCCATTGATGGGAAACTTGGTATTCCACCTTTCCCCTCTGTAGTAAGTGCTCCCATTGCATTCGCAAACGTAACAATATCTTCAAAATCCGTATGCTCTAATAGATTTACGGGTTTTTTCAAAGTAAGAATCTTATATAATGCACCGCCAACGAAGGCATCCCCTGCTCCCGTTGTATCGACTACATTTACTTGGAATCCATTTTTGCGGCCGTAGACATTTTTATTTCTATAAAAACAGCCATTCGGTCCTAAGGTAACAAAGATGACAGATGTACCATACTTTTCTTGTAAAATATGTGTCCCTTTTGTCACATCATGTTGGCCAGTTAAAAATTCTAGCTCTTCTTCAGATAGTTTCACGAGATCTGCATACTCAAATCCTTTTTTTATCTGCTGCTTAGCCTCATCAATCGATCGCCATAAAGGGGTACGCAAATTAGGGTCATATGAAATCAATACCTTATGTTTTTTTGCAAATTCCAACGCAGTATAAGTAGCTGTTGCTGATGGCTCATTTGTTAATGATAACGATCCGAAATGAAAAATCCGGGATTGCTTTATCTTTTCCTCACTGATTTCATTTTTCTCGAGCATAATATCAGCCCCAGGATTTCGGTAAAAACTAAATGACCGGTCCCCTTGCTCGTCTAAATGAACAAATGCTAGTGTTGTATTAACCTTTTCAGAGAATAAGAGATGGCTAGTATCAATGTTTTGGCCCTGTAGAACACTCTTCAACATGTGGCCAAATTGGTCGTTACCCACCTTCCCGATAAACGCCGTTTTCATATTTAATCTAGAAAGTGCAACCAATACATTGGCTGGTGCTCGTGCCAGGGTTTGTTTCAAATAGGCTATTTCCTTGTTCAGAATGACCTGAAGGTGTGAAATCAATTAATAATTCTCCTAAAGCCGTTACATCATACATATCAATCATCCTTTTTCTGCTTTTTGAAAGAAAAGCCAGACGGGAAGGGTGTCTGGCTTTATTAGAATTATTGTTTGTTATAACGATCTAAGCCTTTTTGGTAAACGTCCATTAACTTTTCAAGTCCCATATCGTTTAATTGCTCAACATAGTCATCCCATTCTTTCTCAATTCCACCCTCTATCAACCATTGAGCTTCTTTTTGTTTCACAAATGTTTTGATCTCTGGCTCAATCGTGTTAATAATTTCAAGCTCTTCCGGGCTAAAGAAAATAGATGGATAGTTTTCTTGAACCATATGTGGTTTGTAATACTCATCAAGAATTGCTAATCTCTCTTTTGCCCTTGGCTCCATGTCTACCACACTGCCAAAGTGCTCTTTCAAGACTACAAATGGCCCACCTGGAGCAACCTTCTGACGCAATTCACCCATTGCAACGCCGGCAGGAAGTTCTTTATTTACTAACATACCATTTCCATCTTCCTCATAAATTTCACCGATTGGACCCCAGTTAACTTGGGCAGACATTTTCGGTTCATACAATTCATCCACCCAACGCATAGTTAGCTCAGGGTTTTTGTTCGCTGACGTAACTACAAATGCATCTCTGCCATACTCAGAATAATTGGAACGGCCAATGACAATCTTGCCATCTTTCCCTTTTAATGGAGGTAAAACAACGTAATCTTTCACTCGATCCGTTCCGACTACTTCGGTATTTTCCCACCAGATGAAAGAGCCTAATGTTGGATCTTCAGTCTTCCCTTTGGCAAATAATTGTTCCGTTTTTTGTGTTACAACCTCGGGGTCAATGAGACCTTCCTTCACCCAGCCATTGTAATAGTTGATTGCTTCTTTAAATTCTGGCTGTACAGCTGCATAAATAACTTTTCCATCTCTCACGACGCGGTGATCCGCTTCAAAAGGTGAATCTGGCAAGCCAAATAAACCAATTAGATCTCCCTCATTACCACACCAGCCGTTATACCAGAAAGTTAATCCAATTTCGTCTTGCTTTCCGTTACCGTTCGGATCCTTTTCTTTAAATGCTTTTAACACATCATGGTATTCTTCCAATGTTGTTGGCATTGCAAGACCAAGTTTATCTAACCAAACTTTATTAATAAACATAATATTAGGCATTCCAACTAAATCCATTTCTTCCGCACGTGGTAAGGAATAAATATGGCCATCTGGTGCGGTTACAACTTTTTTCAAATCCGGTCTTTGCTCAAATAGTTTCTTTAAATTAGGTGCATATTTGTCGATTAAATCTTCTAGTGGTATAATAGTACCATTCTGACCATACTGTATGAGGTCATGATCACTAAATCCTGACGCATAGAACGCATCTGGCAGGTCGCCACTTGCCAGCATTAAATTTTTCTTTTCTTGATATCCATCTCCAGGGATATTATTCCATTTAATCTTAACGTTCGTTGCTTCTTGAAGTCGGTCAAATATGACCATTTCTGAATAATCAGGTGCTAAGGCTGCCTTTGGTGAAACAATGTTTAACGTAACTTGTTTATCAACAATCGGTAAACCTGTTTCATTAAAGGCTACCTTTTCTGCTTTATCTGATCCTGCGGACTCATTGTTGGTACATCCAGTCAAAGCGAGCGATGCAGTTAATCCTAAAACCAAAGCCATTGATACTCTCTTCTTGTTCTTCACCATTCTTTTTTTCATCGATTTAAGCATTTTGGTTCCCCCTCAATTTTATAAGTTTTTGTATTAACCTTTAATTCCGCCAATCATAACACCTTTAACAAAATACTTTTGGACAAAAGGATATACGATTAAGAGCGGAACAGAAGCAACAATAATTACACCATATTTAATCAATTCAGAAACTCTTTGCTTCGCTGCTAACGAATCTAGATCACTAATCATCATGGTTGATGCCTGATTTTGAATTAAGATATTTCGTAATATTAACTGCAGCGGATATAAGTTTTCATTATTCAAGTAGATTAGTGCATCAAAATAGGAATTCCAGTGGCCAACTGCATAGAATAACACCATTACGGCAACAATCGGTTTGGATAGTGGCAGGACAATCTTCGCGAAAAATTTCGCATCGGAACATCCGTCCATTTTTGCCGCTTCTAATAGTTCATTTGGAATGCTGGTCTCAAAATAGGTTTTGGCTACAATCACATTCCAAACGGCTACTGCCTTTGGTAATATCAACGCCCACATGGTATTCAGCAAGCCTAAATTTTTTACTATTAAATAAGTAGGAATTAATCCTCCTGAGAAAAACATCGTCATCAGAAATAAGAACATGAACACGTTTCTTCCATATAAATCTTTTCGAGATAAGGCGTAAGCAGCCATTAAAGTGAATGCTACATTTACGAACGTACCAACAACCGTATAGATAATTGAGTTTTTATAACCGAGCCAAATCTTACTGTCTCTGAATATCCTTTCGTATCCTTCGAAAGTGATTTCCTTCGGCAATAACCATACCTTCCCTTCGTAAATCATATTAGGATCACTAAATGAGGCAATGACGATAAAATACAAAGGGTACACTACCAATATTAAGATCATCGCTGTTAAGAAAACATTGATGATATCAAAGACCCTGTCTTCCTTCGATCCCCTAGTAATCTTCTTATTCTTCAAAGCTAGTAAACTCATAATCGTTGCACCCCCTTACCATAATCCTGTCCCTGATAATTTTTTCGCGAACTTATTTACCGCTATTAATAAAATTAAGTTTATCACTGCATTAAATAATCCTACTGCAGCAGCGAAACTATATTGTGCTTGTTGTAACCCCATTTTGTATACATACGTTGGAATGATTTCTGCAGATGGCTGGTTCATAGGTGTTTGTAAAAGGTAGGCCTTCTCAAAACCGATATTCATAATGCCGCCAACGGACAGGATTAATAATATAACGGCAGTTGGCATAATGGCTGGTATATCAACATGAAAGATGCGCTGCCATTTATTTGCTCCATCCATTACTGCTGCTTCATGTAGTTCAGGGCTGACCCCTGCAAGTGCAGCCAGGTAAATAATCGCTGCCCATCCTGTTTCCTGCCAGACTCCGGATGCTATGTATAATGGTTTAAACCATTCTGGTTTTGCCATAAACGATATCGGATCTCCACCAAATAACAGAATAATATTATTAATCAAACCGTTATTTGAAAAGAATACAAAGATCATTCCTGCTAACACTACTACCGAGATAAAATGCGGCGCATATACTACCGTTTGAACAAAACGTTTGTATTTCTCGCTTCTAATTTGATTTAACATAAGTGCAAGGAATATCGGTAGCGGAAAACCAACGATTAATTGGACCACACTGAGCCCCAGTGTATTTTTAATCAGTGTCCAAAATTGAAAGGATTCAAAAAACCTTTCAAAATGTTTAAATCCTACCCACGGACTTCCCATAATCCCTTTTGTGGCTACAAAATCTTTAAATGCAATTAGAATGCCATACATTGGGAGGTAATGAAAAACAATAAAATAAATTAATGCGGGTAATAGAAATAAGTAGAGCTGGTAATTACTAAAGATCTTTTTAAACTTTAATCCTCTTTTTACTTTGGCAGCTGAATCGATAACAGAATTTGCCTTCCTTGCCATTTCCATATCCTTGCCTCACTTTCACGTTTATTTTGTTATTTCTTCGCCTCTTATCATTTTTGAAACGTTTCCAAAGTGAAATAAAAAAAATTGGTCTTTAATGTTATTCTTACATTTTATAAAATGTACTCGCTCAATCTACAATCCTGGCAAATTGAAACGTTTCCATTAAAGACCAAAAAATAAAAACCTACGTCGTTTCTCCTCTTCTATACTTGACAGGTATTCGATAAATCTCTTGCTCTAACAATTCACCCTCAATCTTTCTTAAGAGTAGTTTTACAGACATCCTTGCCATTTCTTCGACTGGCTGTCGAATCGTAGATAAAATAGGACGAAACAGTTTATTATCTTGAATACCATCATATCCGATTACTTTAACATCCTCTGGAGTTCGTAATCCATATAGCTTAGCTTTATCAATATATTTAGCAGCAAGTATATCAGTATTAGCAAATATTCCATTTACGTTCCGGTGGTGAGGCAGATTAAAGAAATTTTCAAAGAATGAATCGTCTGCATATACTTCATCATGTTCCTCATAGGTACTAAATTCGATCCCTTGTATTTTTGCCTCATCAATAAAACCTGACTTCCTTAGTAGAACTTCACTATAAGCTGAACTGGTTACTCCTAAGTAAGCCACTTTTGTAGCCCCGGCCTTCACTAGCTCCTGTAAAGCAATTCTACCGCCTGTATAGTTATCAGAAGTGACGCAAGTGATTTTTTTTCCCAAATGCCGGTCCAAGCTAATAATCGGAATATCTGTACTGACACTATCTTCTATATCATTATAGGTAATTCCTATAATACCGGCTACTTTATTCTGATTGAGCATATCTAAATAATAAAGCTCCTTGTCTGGCCTGCCACCACTATTGCAAAGCATCAATTTATAGCCTTCTCGATCCAGCTCATCTTCTATATAATAGGCAAGTTCCGAGAAAAATGGATGCCATATACTCGGAAGCAATAATGCAACCATTGTTGATTTTTGCATTTTAAAGTTTCTTGCTACTTCGTTTGGAATATAATTTAATTGTTTGATGGCCGCATTTACTTTCTTACGTGTTTCGGACTTTACAGCCGGATGATTGTTAATGACTCGTGAAACAGTGCCAACACCCACTCCTGCTAGTTCCGCAACATCTTTAATACTTGGCACTACTATACCTCCATTAATAAAACAATTTTATTTTTCTTATTTTGGAAACGTTTCACCATTTCCATAAACCTATATTATCACCACATTGGAAACGTTTCAACGTTTTTTTCAGAAAAATAAAATAATTTATATTTTATGAAAGGATGAATTTTTTTTATGCCTCTGCAACACCGTCCTGATCATTAGAAACGTAGAAAGATGTTCTTTCAGTTTTGCATCTAATTTTTGTATTCTGTCAAAGTCAGCCCATACATAAAATTTTATTTGCTCCCATATTATTTTGTTCCCAGATTAAAAATAAATAACTAAAATCAGCAATATTCGGAGTAATTTTTGTTATTTCACTCTTTTGTTTGGCCCATTGTTTAATACCCATGTTTACTAATACTTTATCAGTAATCATTATTCTTCAACTCTTCATATCATAAAAACTCCTCTTATATGTGAATCTCTCTGATTTAGTAGAAACTTTAAGCCAGAAGGAGGCTCTTCTGGCTTTGTGATTGATTTTAATCGAAGTTATGTTCTGCTGCGTAATCTATCAAGTAATACGGCAATAACGATAACTATGCCTTTTACAACTTGTTGCCAGTAAAAATCAACGTTAAGCAAGGTCATTCCATTTGTTAATACGGCTACAATTAAAACCCCGATGATCGTACCTTGGATTCGGCCACGGCCACCTACAAAACTAGTGCCCCCAAGAACAACAGCTGCTATCGCGTCCAGCTCAAATGCAATACCTACCATGGGCTGCCCTGAAAACAATCGTCCTGCCATAACAACACCACTTATACCTGCGAGCAAGCCACTAATGGAATAGACATGGATCAATGTTCGATTAACCTTAATTCCTGTAAGATGCGCTGCTTCCTCATTACCACCAATCGCATAAACGTGTCGTCCGAACATTGTGTATTTCAAAACGATGAACATTATGATATAAACAATTAACATGACATAAATAGGGGTAGGTATCCCAAGAATTTTACCTGCTCCTATGAACTTGAATTGCTCTGATGCCAAAACGACAGGATATCCCCCCGTTATAACATAGGCCAAACCTCTCAGGTAGGTCATACTACCAAGTGTCACGATAAAAGATGGCAATTTGGGAACAGCTGTTAAAAAACCATTTATGGCCCCTGCCACATATCCAACTGCTGCACCTGCTAACATAGCCACAACAGGAGGAATTCCTGCGTTCGAAAGTAATACAGAGATGACACCTGTCAACGCTAAGGTTGAGCCTACCGACAAATCAATGCCGCCTGTTAATATAACGAGGGTCATCCCAGCTGCTAGGATGGCAGTAATCGAGCTTTGCTTCAATACGTTTAAGATATTACTTGAATCCGTAAAATTTGGTGCAAAAACCATCATAATGATTATCAATAAAGCAAGAATGATTAACATGCCCAGCTGATTAAAAATCTTTTTTGAACGATCCTTGAACGAAACTACAATTGGACTAGACGTTTGTATGTTTGTATTCATCATTTAACCTCTCCTGTAGCATAGTACATAATTTTTTCTTGTGTAGCTTCATCACGAGACAATTCAGCTCTAAGTTTCCCCTCATGCATGACTAAAATCCGATCACTTACTCCTAGAACTTCGGGTAATTCAGACGAAATCATTAATACCGCAAGCCCTTGATCGGCTAGTTTACTGATAATTTTATGAATTTCTGTCTTCGCTCCTATGTCTACACCACGTGTCGGTTCGTCGAGGAGGAGCACTCTAGGACCGATAGATAGCCATTTAGCAATGACAACCTTTTGTTGATTTCCACCGCTAAGGCCCATTATGTTTTGTTCCTTCGAGGCTGTTCTTACACCTAATTCTTCAATATATCGATCCGCATCCTGATTCATTTTCTTATACTGCAACAATTTAAATTTCCGATACGTTGGTAATTGTGCCATCAGAATATTTTCTTTTACAGATAAATTCGGTAATAACCCCTGCTCCTTCCTACTCTCAGGAACATGGGCAATGCCAAGTTTCATGGCTTCAATGGGACTTTTTATATGGACCTGCTGGCCATTCATGATGATTTGACCATTTGACAAATCGGATAAGCCAAAGATGGTTCTTATAAGCTCCGTCCTTCCGGCACCGACAAGGCCTGCTAAACCTACAATTTCACCAGGGTATAGTTTCAACGATATATCTTTCACAAACTTTTTGTCAGAGACACCTTTCAACTCAAGCACTGGTTTTTGTTCCTCAGGCCTAACCATACTATTGTTTTTTTCTCTTACAAACAGCTCATTTAACTCTCTTCCTACCATAAGCCTTACTAGGTTCTTGGGATTTGTTTCTGATATCGGACCACTAGTAACCCACTGCCCGTCTCTAAGGACAGTAAAGCGATTTGAAATTTTAAATATTTCATCCATCCGATGTGAAATATATACGATCGCTACGCCTTTTCGCCTTAATTCTTCAATAATACCAAATAGCTTTTCTATTTCTTTATCCGTAAGGGAGGCTGTTGGTTCATCCATAATTAGAATCTCAGAGTTAAGGGATAAGGCACGGGCAATTTCAACCATTTGTTGTTGTGCTACACTTAGGGTAGATACATCCGCTCGAGGATCTAAAGTTGATCCGATTGATTTTAAAACATGCCCCGCCTTTTCATAGATTTCATTCCACTTGATTAGGCTAAACCTATTTTTCTTAAAGGTTGTACCCATCATAATATTCTCGCCAATGGACAAATTGGGTGATAGGCTTATCTCTTGGTGAATAACACTAATTCCCCTATTTCTAGCCTCCATTGGATTATTCCAATGCACTTCCTGACCTTTATATACAATCATTCCAGCATCAGGCTGATACACACCTGCCATGATCTTCATTAAGGTAGATTTCCCTGCACCATTCTCGCCCATTAGTGCATGAACTTCCCCTTTATAAAGTTCTATATTAACGTTTTGTAATACCTTAACACCGGAAAATTGTTTGTTTACTGCCTTCATACTCATGATAGGTGATCGTGTTTGTGATTGACGATTGGTATGTTCCTGAATTTGAGATACTGCCATTTATTCCACTCCCTAGGTCACTTTTATGTGTTTTTTCCATGATGTAAATATAGTGCTCTAGAAAGAGCACCATAAATTAATACACCACTAAGGGGTATGATTACCATCCCTTATAGGAATCAACATTTTTCTGAGTGATAAATTCAGTTGGAATAAGAACCTCTGACTCGACTTCCTCTCCGTCAATGATTTTTAATGCCAAAGCGACACCATCGATCACCATCTGGTTGGGGAATTGTGCGGAAGTACCCGCAAAGCTTCCACCTTTTTTCAAAGCATCCACCGCTGCAGGTGCGCCGTCCACACTTACCACGAAGAATTCATCTTGTCTGCCTGCTTGTTCTTGAGCAATTTGTACTCCGGTAGCTTCTTCATCATTAATGGTAAAAACGGCATTGATTTCTTTATTTGCAGTAAGGATACTTTCCATTACCGTTAGTGCCTTTTCACGGTTTCCTTCACCGTTTTGTTTTGCAACAACCTTAATGTCTGGATATTTGCTAATCACTTCGTTAAAACCTTTTATTCGGTCTGTTACTGCAGAAACGGGAGGACCATCAATAATTACAATGTTACCCTTTCCATCAAGCTGCTTCACAAGGTACTCTGCCGCTAATCTACCTGCTTGAACGTTATCAGACATAACGACTGTGTCAATGCCACCCTCTGCAAAACCATCAAGAGCCACAACCGGAATGCCTGCTGATTTTGCTTGAGCAACCGCACCTGCGATACCAGCAGAATCAAATGGGCTCAACAAGATTAAATCAACTTTCTTTGTAATGAAATCTTCGATTTGTGCTGTTTGTTTCGCGAGGTCATGATCGGCACTTACCGTGATCACTTCCGCATCATACTTAGAAGCCACTTCTTTAGCACCTTTGGACATTGCTACGAAGAACGGATTACCTAATGTTGGAACAGTTAATCCAATTTTAAGTTTTTTATCAGTATCGTTATTTTTATCTTTATTATCAGAACCAGAAACGTTTTCATTATTGCCACATGCACTTAATAAGAATAAAGTGACAATTACTAGTACAATGCTAAAAATTTTTATATTTTTCATAGTGTGCAAACCCCCGAATAATAGTTAGTAAAAGATTTTTAAATAAGTCAATCCTTGTAAAAAAATCAGTTATGCTCTACTATGAAAATGAGTGCTAAAATTTTATTAATTTTAGTCAAACTCAAGCAAAGGTGTGATTTAGGGCTAAATTCCATTTGGTCGTGGGAGCCTGAATCGCATCTTTTTTTGTGAATTTTTCTCATTTTCATACCTTATGAAAGAGCTGTTCCTTACTTTATATAGGCCTCACCTCCTAAACTTCAATCAAACTTCTTTAAACCGCTTTCATTTCCAAACACTTTCATTTATCTTGGTAGTTTACTTGGCCACCACGGTTAGACAATATGAACCGTAATACCCGCTTCATTAATGCGATTAACTACCGTATTAGGTGCTGCACTATCGGTTATTAAATAATTTATGTCATGAATATCCGCAAACTTTGAAAAACTTACCTGGCCTATTTTGGTATGATCGGTGATGAGAATTACCTTTTTCCCACAAGCGATCATTTTCTTTTTTGTTGCTGCTTCAGTTAAGTTTGGGGTGGTTAAACCATTTTCAACATCAACGCCATTCGTAGCAATAAAGGTTTTGTCTACACGGATTTGGTCAAAACAAATCTCGGCTAAAGGACCGACTAACGCTAGAGTTTCAGAGCGTAGACTTCCTCCACATAAAACCACTTCTATTCCTGGTACATCCTTTAACTCGTTGGCACAGAGGATTGAATTCGTTACAACCCGTAGGCTTGAAAAGTTTCGTAGTTCTTGAGAAAGATAATAAGTTGTGGTACCCGAATCAAGTAAAATGCTTTCTCCGTTTTCTATAAACTTAGCAGCCTCCTTTGCTATAGCCTTTTTCTCTTCCTGAAAAGTCACTTCTTTCTCGTTGTAAGTCGGTTCAAACGTCACACTTTGGAAAAGGACAGCACCACCATGTGTTCTTTTTAACAATTGGGCTTCCTCTAGTTCTTTTAGGTCCCTGCGAATGGTTGATTCAGACAAATTAAAGTATTGGCTTAATTCTTGCACATCCACTCTAGAATTTTTGTTAAGTAAATCTAATATGGCAGACTTTCTTTCTATACCGTACACAAAATCATTTCCCTCCTATTTTTTTAGAATGTAAAGAATGATTATTTCAGATAATCATTTTGAATGAATTTGCTTACTTATGCTCACTTTTGATTATATGTGCATTTTTTCCAAAACACAATAAATATTTTAAAAATTCACAAGAATGTAAAATATTTTTTCGTAAATAGAGTGACTTTAGATTTTGTATCGGGATAATTAAAGTAGAACATAGATATAGTTTTAATAAATGCCGAAGCCGGAGTGCCCTACTAAACGTTATATCTAATCTCTACTAAATCTGTATTACCACATAGATTTTGTGTCAAAGATTATAGAATTCATGTATAAAAGCAAATGAAAAATCCTCCCCCGAGTAAGGAGAGGATAATGAAAATAGACTCCTTGTTTAGGAGCCCAGTCATACGATGATTGTAATCATTTTCGACATATAAGAGTATAAAGTGTAACCACCAGGATATCTTAAAGAAAGTCTGGAGGCGTAATCAAAATAGAAACGAAGATTAACAGAAATTATACATATTTCCTAACTGTATGCGAACGATATGGATTTATAATTCCTAAACTTGTTAAAAACATAATGACAACGGGAAGTTCAAACAGAAATCCAAACTTCTATGTCATGTGAAGCAAAAATTGGAAATATTTCTCCGTTGTAAAGAAAGTAGTAAAGTTCCCCTTCATATATTAAAGAGGCCCTAACCAATATTCAGTTAGGGCCCTTTGATTTTGTCTTTTATACTAGATTATGGTTTAAAAATAACAGTCAAACATAATGAATGTATTAAATTTCTTTGTTTTTTGTCTATTTCCGACTTTTTTGTAAGTGAAAATCCTTATTGATTTGTAACTTCTTCAATAATGGCAATTGTCATTTCTGCCAGCTTGTTTAACTCTTCAATCGGCATACGTTCGTTTGTAGTATGAATATCTTCATAACCAACTGCAAGGTTTACCGTTGGAATATTAAAGCCCGCAATGACATTAGCATCGCTTCCTCCGCCGCTTTGCTGTAATTCACAGCTGCGGCCAATTTTCGCTGCCGCTTTACGTGCGATTTCTACAACTTGGTCACCTTCCCCAAATTTGAAACCAGGGTACATCACTTCAATGTTCACTTCTGCTCTACCGCCCATTTCAGCAGCGACTGTTTCAAAAGCTTCCTTCATTTTAGCAGCTTGCGCTTCCATTTTTTCAGCAATAAGGGAACGTGCTTCTGCAAGAATATCTACACGGTCGCAAACGATATTCGTTTGTGTACCGCCTTCGAAGCGGCCAATATTTGCCGTTGTTTCTGAGTCAATTCTGCCTAATGGCATTCTCGCAATCGATTTTGCTGCAATCGTAATCGCTGAAACTCCTTTTTCAGGAGCCACACCAGCATGAGCCGTTTTTCCGTAAATGACTGCTTTAATCTTAGCTTGGGTAGGAGCAGCAACCACGATATTACCTACTAAACCATCACTGTCTAAGGCATAGCCATACTTTGCTTTCAACAAGGAAGGATCAAGTGCTTTTGCCCCTACAAGGCCAGATTCTTCACCCACCGTGATAACAAATTGGATTTGTCCGTGAGGAATATTTTGTTCTTTTAAGACGCGGATGGTCTCAAGCATAACAGATAAACCTGTTTTATCATCAGCACCCAAAATAGTTGTTCCATCTGTCACCACATAGCCGTCTTTGATCGATGGTTTAACACCTCTTGCTGGAACTACTGTATCCATATGAGACGTGAAATAAATTGGATCTACGCCATCTTTAGTGGCGGCAAGTGTACAAACTAAGTTACCTGCACCATGCCCGGTTACAGCGGTTGTATCATCTTCGATAACATCAAGACCTAAATCTGTAAACTTTTGTTTTAAAACTTTAGCAATTTCCGTTTCGTATTTAGTTTCAGAATCTATTTGTACAAGTTCTAAAAATACATTCAAAAGACGTTCATGATTAATCATCTGAATAACCCTCCGTTTTATGTACTCACTACTAGAGTATACTCCTTCATAAACCTGTCTTCAAATGATAGCTTTAAAGCGGGATATTTCCGTGTTTTTTGAATGGTCTCGACTCTTTTTTGTTTCGCAGCATTTCTAATGCCTGGATAATTTTTATTCTCGTTTCACGAGGGTCAATAACATCATCAACCATTCCTCTGCTTGCTGCTACATATGGATTGGCAAACTTTTCACGGTATTCTTCGATCTTTTGTTGTCTGACCAGTTCTGGATTATCGCTATTTTGAATTTCTTTAGCGAAAATGATATTTGCAGCCCCCTGCGGTCCCATTACAGCAATTTCCGCATTTGGCCATGCAAAAACTAAATCTGCGCCGATAGACTTACTATTAAGTGCTACATAGGCGCCTCCATAAGCTTTTCTTAATATAACGGTTAACTTCGGAACAGTGGCTTCCGAATAAGCATATAGAATCTTTGCACCGTGGCGGATAATCCCACCATGCTCCTGTTGTACCCCTGGGAAGAAGCCGGTGACATCTTCAAATGTGATAATCGGGATATTAAATGAATCACAGGTACGAATAAATCTTGCTGCTTTATCAGAGGAGTTAATGTCAAGCCCGCCAGCCATAACCTTTGGCTGATTACAAACAAGACCCACTGTTTCTCCTTTAATCCGCGCAAAGCCAACGACGATATTTTTTGCAAAGTTTTTTTGAATTTCCATAAAAGAGTCTGCATCCGCAACTTGTTCAATTACTTTTCGAACGTCATAAGGACGAATGGCGTCGAAGGGAATAACATCCGTCAAGTCTGGACGGTAATCATTTTCTTCATTTACTGGAAGACGTGGAGGCTTTTCTTCATTATTTTGTGGTAGATAGCTGAGAAGCCTTCGAACCTCTTCCAATACTTCCTGCTCGGAAGCAGCTTCAAAATGCGCATTTCCACTAATACTATTATGAACATGAGCACCGCCAAGGTCTTCAGCAGATATCTTCTCACCAGTTACCGTTTCAATTACCTTTGGACCGGTAATAAACATTTGGCTTGTTTTTTCAACCATAAATACAAAATCGGTAATGGCAGGTGAATAAACAGCCCCGCCAGCACACGGTCCCATGATGACAGAAATTTGCGGAATTACCCCGGAATAAATAGCATTTCGATAAAAGATATGACCGTAACCGTCTAGTGAAACAACACCTTCTTGAATTCGTGCTCCCCCAGAATCATTTAAACCGACAAACGGCGTACCATTTTTCGCTGCTAAATCCATTACATTGGAGATTTTTTTTGCATGCATTTCCCCTAGAGCTCCGCCAAAAACGGTAAAATCTTGTGAAAATAAGTAGATTGGCCGGCCATTTACTTTTCCATATCCGGTTACAACACCATCTCCAGGACCTTTCTGTTCATCTAGACCAAAATCATTCGTCCTGTGCTCAATAAATGGGCTTAATTCAACAAATGACCCTTTATCTACTAGAAGCTCAATTCGTTCTCTTGCCGTTAATTTTCCTTTCTCATGCTGTTTTTCAATTCTTTCATCACCGCCGCCAAGCTCCACTTCCCGGCGTTTATCATATAATTCATTTATTTTTTCATAGATGTCTATCATTGACCTCTTCACCCCTTCTTTTCACATAACTCAACCAGTACACCCGATGCTGACTTGGGATGCATGAAAGCAATATGAGCTCCTCCAGCACCAATCCTTGGCTCTTCATCAATCATCCGAATCCCTTTTTCTTTCATCTCTATTATTCTTTCTTCAATAGAGTTAACACCCAAAGCGATATGGTGCATCCCCTCACCACGTTTTTCAATAAATTGGGCTATTGTACTATCCTGTGTTGTCGGTTCTAAAAGCTCTAGTTTTGTTTCCCCTGCTTTTAGAAATGCTACTCTAACTTTTTGACTTTCGACTTCTTCAATCCCAATTAAAGGGAGCTTCAGGACTTCCGTATAAAAAGGCAGGGTGGTCTCGAGCGATCGAACAGCGATTCCAATGTGATCCACTTTTTTAATCATTTATACCCCTCTATTTTTCATAATTTAAAATAGTCTCGACAATTACCATATTCGCTAAAAAATTCATAATTCCTTCCCAAAATGAGATGTTGTACCATTGTTCAATTGGGCTTTTCCCTGTAAAATATAAATAATGCTATTAAAAATAAAGGGGGAACCCACTTTGATTAATAAAAAAACGAGAAAAATAGTTGTATATTTAATGCTAATCGCTATGTTAGCCTCAACTCTCCTAATTGGGATTGCTCAATTTATCTAATAAAAAAATATACAAAGGGACTGTTTCGGAAAACAGTCCCTTTTGATATTTTATTGAATAGCTCTATGTTCTTTTGCAATCTGCTGAAAAGATTTATTCGTCGAAGTAACTAATATTTTTGTACCTAATGGAATTAATGGGTACAAGGAAGAAATGACTTCATTCTGTGTACGAATACACCCTTGTGATACATATTTTCCGATGGAGGCCGGCTGATTGGTACCATGAATTCCATATGTTCTTCCATCTGTCTCCTCGGCATCAAAACCTATCCATCTAGAGCCAAGCGGGTTTTTAGGGTCTCCCCCAGGAATATCCTTACGGCGATAATAGGGTTCTTCTGCTTTTACCGTTATTGTAAATATTCCTTCTGGTGTCAACTCCTTCGTCTTACCCGTACCAACACTGACAACAGTTTGGACTTTGTTGTCATCAATCAATGCCAATTCATTTGTTGTTTTATTGACGATAACAAAAGGGTCACCAGGAAGAGGATTAGGACCAAGAGGCCAAAGTGGTGAAATAAAAAAAGCAAACAGGATTGGCGATAGTAACTTTATCATAAAAATCCACCTGCCATTTTTTCCTTAGTTTGCTTCTAATTTCCTTGATTTATTCCATTTTGATGTTCTATAGGAACTTTTAATAATTAGATATTCATTCATCTCTTTCACTAATTGAAGAAGTGCGGCACGGACTTCAAATTCTTCTCTGGTTTTCGGTAGTTCCATTTCCTCGAATTCCTTTTTCATCTCTTTTAACTTTCCAAGATAAATGTGAGCTGTGTTACCAGGTTTTATGTTTTCAGACAATTCCTCAAGAAATTCTGCGATCATTTTACCTTGTGGTACCGTCACAGTTAGTGAAGTAACAATCGATAAGACCCGTTCTAGAATTTCAAATTGTTTTTCTCTCATTCTAAAGTAATAAAAATAGTCATTATCTTCCCTTAACACGTGATTTTCTACATCTAGAATTGCAATTGATTTCGCCTCATCCAGCACCTGTGCTGTTTCCGTTATTTCTCGACCTGACCAGTCACTCTCACCAGTTCTCAGGTAATTAACCATTTCACAAAATATAACTTTAAAATTGCTTTCAATTCTACTTTGATAATCCCTTAATTTTTTATCTACGCTTGGCATATAGACATTTATCAACAACGCTACACCAATACCAGTGATAATAACACCAAGCTCATTGATAAAGAGATCCATGGTAATCTTGTTAGCTAAATAGATATGTAAGATAATAACACTACTGGTAACTACTCCATCCGTAGCTTTAAGCATAACCACTGTCGGGATAAAAAATAACAGCATGACTCCAATAACGATTGGATGGTAGGCAATTCCTTCAAAAAACAGCGCAGAAAAGGGCATTACCAACACACAGGCTAAAAATCGGTCCCAAGCTGTTCGTAATGATCTTCTTTTCGTTACTTGAATACAAAGAATCGTTAAAATTCCTGCAGATGCAAAGTTATCTAGCCCGAGCTGTTGGGCAATTAGAATGGAAATGGCCGTGCCCGCGGCTGTCTTCAATGTTCTGTAACCAATTCGAAATTTCATAGAAAACTCCCTTAAAATAATAAAAAAAGATGGCCTATATAGACCATCTTTAGCTTATCCTTTTTAGAGCATTTTTTGCAAGAAATCTTGTGCGCGCTGGCTCTTGGGATTTGTGAAAAATTCTTGCGGCGCTGCATCTTCCACCAGCACTCCTCCATCAAGGAACAATACTCGGTCAGCTACCTCACGAGCAAAGCCCATTTCGTGCGTAACAATTGCCATTGTCATCCCGGTATGCGCGAGGGATTTCATAACCTCTAATACTTCCTTCACCATTTCAGGGTCAAGAGCAGAGGTGGGTTCATCAAAAAGCATAACTTCCGGCTCCATTGCCAGTGCCCTTGCGATGGCAACCCGCTGCTTTTGTCCGCCAGATAATCTCGTCGGGTATTCTTTGGCTTTTTCCGCTAATCCAACTTTATCTAACAAGTCAAAAGCAATCTTTTCTGCATCTGCTTTTGATAGCCCTTTAACTTTTATTGGTGCATAGGTAAGATTCTCCAAAACCGTTTTATGAGGGAATAAATGAAAATGTTGAAAAACCATACCAACATTCTGCCGCACCTTCATGATATTCGTCTTTTTATCGGTTACATCTTGGTCCCCTACGAGAATTCTTCCGCTAGTCGGGTTTTCGAGAAGGTTCATGCAGCGCAGGAAGGTTGACTTTCCTGAACCAGATGGTCCAATAATTGCCACAACTTCTCCTGCTTCGATGGTTGTGGAAATTCCCTTTAATACTTCAAGCTTACCGTAATTTTTATGCAAATTCTCTACTTTAATCACTGCGTCTCATTCTCCTTTCAACGGCTTTTCCTAGGAAGGTCAAGGTCACGACCATTAAGTAATAGATTAGACCAGCAATCAATAATGGTTCGAAGAATGAATAGTTTTCTGCCCCAACCTGATAAGAACGACGCATAATATCCATGACTCCGATTGTGGTAACAATCGCAGATTCTTTGGTTAATGTAATAAATTCATTCATTAATGCTGGAAGGATATTTTTAAGTGCTTGCGGCAGGATAATATCCCACATCATTTTTGTGTAAGGCACACCCAGCGCCATTGCTGCTTCTTGCTGTCCCTTATCAATCGCCTGAATACCTGCTCTGATAATTTCAGATATGTAAGCACCAGAATTAAGCGCAAAAGATAAAATCGCAGCTGTGTATGGTTCAATTTGATACCCGACTAACTGTGGTGACCCATAATAAATCAACATCAATTGTAATACTAATGGTGTACCACGAAAAATCGATGTATAGATGTCAGCAAACCAGCCAAGAAATTTGAATTTACTAATTTTAAAAAATGAAAGGATTATTCCTAAAATAAATCCTAATATCCCTGCTAGAATGACAATTTTAAGTGTAACAAGTATTCCCTCTAAAATGTATGGCATCGAAGGAATAAATTGCGTGAAATCTAAGTTCATTCAACTGCCGTCCTCTCTACATAATGAAATTAGTAAGACGTTCAGAAGACTTCTGAACGTCTTGGATACAACTTTAGTTTTCCCCACCAAACCATTTAACAATCAATTCTTGTAATTCACCGTTTTCTTTCATTTTTTGAAGCTCTTTGTTAAATTTCTCTGTTAGCTCGCTATCCTTTGGAAAAGCAATCGCAGATCCTGCTTCTTCTGGGTCATCGCTGAGGGTGAAGTTAGTTAAATCAGTTTCTTTATCAAGATATCCTTTAGCCACTGTGTCTTCAATAATGATAGCGTCAAAACGACCGGCTTTCAGTTCTTGAATAAGCTCTGGGATACGGTTACGATTTTCTACTGTAATAGCTACCGTTTCATTAATTTCTTCTGCTTTACCTTCTTGAATAGAACCTAACTGAACACCAACTGTTTTATCTTTTAAATCTTCTACTGTTGCAATGCCACTTTCTTTTTTAGAGATAACCATGTGCTGTGCAGTATAGTAGATATCACTGAAATCTACATTTTTCTTTCTTTTTTCCGTTGGAGTCATTCCAGCTAATACAAAGTCTGCTTGTCCAGATTTAAGTGATTGAATCAAGCCGCCAAAATCCATATCTTTTATTTCAACTTCATAGCCAAGTTTTCCAGCAATCGCATTAGCTAAATCAACATCAAAGCCAATGATTTCGTCACTTTTATCTGATTCAATATATTCAAACGGCGCATAATCGGCTGAAGTTGCCATCACTAGTGTCTTCTTATCCCCTGCATTTTCATCTTTTGTTTCACCACATGCTGCAAGTACACCGACAGCTAAAATCATTGTTAAGAATAAACCAATTACCTTTTTCATATGTTTTCCTCCTATAATTTTCTGAAAATTAATTATAACAATTTACTAACTTTATAGAGTAAAATTTCAATATTTATGCAACGTAATGAATTTTAACACAAGATAAAATAATTATGCAAGTATATTTATAAAAATTTATTATTACTTTTTTAAAATAAAAAATGAGCCAACCTCCTCTTAAGGAAATTAGCCCATTTGGTTAGTATTTATAGCTCTTCGCAGTTTTCTTCGAATTCTTTTTGTAGTCTAGCTACCACAGTTGCTGGATCGTAGCCTTCAATTTGGTGTCTTTCAACCATTGAAATTATTTTTCCGTCTTTTAATAAGGCAAAAGATGGAGAGGATGGTGGATAACCTGTAAAATAACTGCGTGCTTTTTCTGTTGCTTCTTTATCCTGGCCTGCAAAAACTGTTACTAGGTGGTCAGGACGCTTATCATAATGAAGGGCATGAGCTGCTGCTGGACGTGCAATTCCGCCTGCACAACCACATACAGAGTTAATCATCACTAAGGTTGTACCTTTTTGTTCAAGCGCCTCTTCAACCTCTTCTGGTGTTCTAAGTTCTTTATAGCCAGCTGCTGTGATCTCATTACGTGCTTGAGTTACAACATCATTCATGAAAAAATTGAAATCCATGCTCATACTTTTCACTCCTAAATTTATGTCGATATAACTACATGATAACAGTAAAATTGTGTTTCTTTCAAATAAATAGGAACTTTTTTTATGAAAGCTGCGTTAAATTAGTCTGTTGATTTGCGCTCCAGGCACTTCGCTTTCCGCGGGCAGTCCGGGGAGCCTCCTCGGCGCCAAAGCGCCTGTGGGGTCTCCCCTGCCCCGTCCTCCCGCAGGAGTCTTCGTGCCTTCCGCACAAATCAACAGAGTGCAATATTAAATGTTTAGCTTTAACATAGCATAATGAGAAAGACTTTTAATCAATTGTAAGCCATTACTTACCATCTGATAGGAATGTATTGAAGAGTATATCCACAGCTGCTGCTGCAGTTTTTTCTCCAGCCATTACTTCATTTTCTAATTGAGGTAATTTGATTTTAACTTCCGGATGGTGAAAGAAGCTGTAGTGCAGCTGATCGGTTATGAGAGAATATATCCAATCACGCTGCTGCCCTTTTCGTCGCTCAGCAAACACCCCAGAAGATTTTCCTTTCTCCTCAAAATTCTTGATAACATCCCAAACCTCTTTAATACCCTCGCCTGTTATAGAGGAGCAGGTATAAGCCTTGGACGCCCAGCCCTTTGTAGCTGGCTGTAAGAAATGAAGGATACGGCTGTACTCTTTTCTTGTCTGCTCCGCTTTTTCTTTATTGGATCCATCTGCTTTATGAACAAGGACTGCGTCGGCCAGCTCCATAATTCCTTTCTTCATACCCTGTAATTCATCACCGGCACCAGTTAGGACAAGGAGCATAAAAAAGTCGACCATGTCTCTAATAATCACTTCGCTTTGGCCCACTCCGACGGTTTCGATTAAGATCACATCAAAACCAGCAGCTTCGCAAATTAACATTGCTTCTCTAGTTTTTCGATGTACTCCACCCAGCTTTCCAGCCGTTGGTGATGGCCGGATAAAAGCTCTTAGATTTCGCGACAATTGCTCCATCCTCGTTTTATCGCCAAGAATACTTCCACCCGAGAGACTCGAACTAGGATCGATCGCCAGCACCGCCACTCGTAAACCTAGGTCGCAAAGGTAGGTGCCAAACGCTTCGATAAATGTACTTTTGCCAGCACCAGGCACACCCGTTATCCCAATTCTAATTGCTTTACCACTGTGGGCCAGGAGCTTTTGGAGAAGTTCCTGTGCCTTATGAAAATGTTGTTCAGCATTACTCTCAACTAGTGTGATGGCGCGTGCGAGCTGGCCTCTATTTCCCGAGAGAACCCCATCAACTAATGCTTCAATCGTTGGTTCCATAGACTTGCGTTTCTGAAAGACGGTGTTTCTTTCAATGGTGACTGGCTGACCTTCCAGCTCCTGTCCCCGTTTAATCAGCTTCGAGAATTTATCCGGTTCATTCGGGTTGCTCCACTCCGGTTTCAGATCCTCCGACATCTATTTTTCCACTTCCTCATAGCCAAGCTGCTTATAAATTTCTTTTATCACCTTTTGGGCAGCAACTGGGATAATGGTTCCTGGTCCGAAAATAGCCGCTGCTCCATTGTCATATAAGAATTGATAGTCCTGTGCTGGGATTACGCCGCCAATGACGATCAATATGTCTTCCCGGCCAAGCTTTCTTAACTCAAGCGCAAGTTGTGGCAATAAAGTCTTGTGACCTGCGGCCAATGAGCTCATTCCGATCACATGAACATCGTTTTCTACTGCCTGCATGGCCGTTTCTTCCGGAGTCTGGAATAATGGACCAATATCAACATCAAACCCTAGGTCTGCGAAGGCGGTGGCAATCACCTTGGCACCACGGTCATGTCCATCCTGACCCATTTTTGCAATTAGAATTCTTGGTCTCCTGCCTTCATTCTCGAGGAATTCATCTGTCATCTTTTTCACTTCAGTAATTTCCTCTTCGTTTGAAAATGCCTTACTATACACCCCGCTAATAGAACGAATCACAGCTTTATGTCTGCTGGAAACCTTCTCAATCGCATCGGATATTTCACCTAAGGTGGCGCGAACTCTTGCAGCTTGAACTGCAAGTTCTAACAAGTTGCCTTCACCTGTTTCAGCACCCTTTGTTAAAGCTGCCAAAGCTGCTGCCACCTTTGTGTCATCACGGCCTGCTTTTAAGCTAGTTAATTTCTCTATTTGTTTTAACCGAACTGCAGTATTATCAATATCCAATATATCAATTGCTTCTTCCTTTTCTAGACGATATCGATTTACACCAATTATTGTTTCTTTTCCTGAGTCGATTTGAGCTTGTCTCCTTGCGGCAGCCTCTTCAATTCTCATTTTGGGAAGACCTGTCTCAATCGCTTTGGCCATGCCGCCTAGATTTTCAATTTCCTCAATATGTGTCCAAGCTCTTTCTGCCAATTCTTGTGTCAGCTTTTCAACATAATAAGATCCAGCCCAAGGATCAATTACATTGGTGATACCTGTTTCTTCTTGTAAAAATAATTGTGTATTTCGGGCAATTCGAGCTGAGAAATCAGTTGGCAGGGCAATTGCTTCGTCCAAAGCATTGGTATGGAGGGATTGCGTATGTCCCATTGCCGCAGCATGTGCTTCAAGTAAGGTACGAATGACATTATTAAATGGGTCTTGCTCCGTCAAACTCCAACCTGATGTTTGGGAATGAGTTCTGAGTGCCATTGATTTCTCATTTTTCGGTTCGAATGATTTCATCATTTTTGCCCAGATTAAACGTGCCGCCCGCATTTTAGCAACTTCCATAAAATAATTCATTCCTATTGCCCAGAAAAAGGACAATCTTGGCGCAAATTTATCAATGTCAATTCCAGCCTTCAGCCCTGTCCTTACATACTCCAACCCATCAGCAAGAGTGTAGGCTAATTCCAGGTCAGCTGGCGCACCAGCCTCCTGCATATGATAGCCAGAAATACTGATACTATTAAACTTTGGCATATATTTGGAGGTATACTCAAAAATATCTGCGATAATTTTCATTGACATCTCAGGTGGATAAATATATGTGTTACGGACCATATACTCTTTTAAAATATCATTTTGAATCGTTCCGGACAGCTTATCCTGTGTGACTCCCTGTTCCTCAGCTGTAACAATAAAAAAAGCAAGAATCGGTAAAACCGCGCCATTCATCGTCATGGATACTGACATTTGATCCAAAGGGATCCCGTCAAAAAGGGTCTTCATATCAAGAATCGAATCGATAGCAACCCCAGCCTTGCCGACATCCCCAACAACACGCGGATGGTCAGAATCATAGCCGCGATGTGTCGCTAAATCAAAGGCAACCGACAAGCCTTTTTGACCCATCGCTAGATTACGTCGATAGAATGCGTTGCTCTCCTCAGCAGTCGAAAACCCTGCATATTGTCTTACCGTCCATGGACGATTCACATACATGGTCGGATAGGGTCCTCGAGTAAATGGCGGAATACCTGGCAAGTCATCTAAATGCTGAATCCCAGTACGGTCATCAGAAGTATAGAGTGGTTTTAGTTGAATTTGTTCATTCGTTTCGAACAATAAATCATCAATGGAGGTATCTATCTCTTTGTTAACCTGTTCCTGCCATTGTTCTGTCGTCATGAAGTCTTGTTCATCAAACAAGGAAATATTTTCGAAATCAGGCTTTTGTGCGCTCATCTAGTGCCACCTCCATCTCTGTAAGAATGGTCGAAAGAATTTCGTAGCAGTTACTTTTTATATGAATAAATTGCTTTATTCCTTCACTTGCCCATTTTGCATGTAAGTCTTTTTCTGGCAAACCCGCTAAGTAAAAAGTCCGATCCGGAAATTCTCTATGAAGTGTTGATAGAATCTCATGTCCAAATGATTCATATTGGTCATTGCTTCCACAAAAGCAAAAATATTTTGTATCTTGTCTTAAAACAAATTGTTTGGCAGATTCCAGCGAGGTAATGGAAACACTATCGACCGCTTCAATCCCCCCAGCAGCTGCGAATCCTCGCATGAAATCTAACCTAGGCTTATAGTATTTTAACTCGCCTAGACAAATCATGCCGATTTGGGGTTTAGAACCAGATTTACTTGTAATCTCTTCACTTATTTTACGCAGTTTTTCAAACGGTTCTGATAATCTCACGTTGTTAATTTTCCTAATGTTAATTCTATTAGAACGATCCACACTTAAAGGGTTATTAGATATCTGTACTGCGGCGGAACCAGCCGATTCAGCAAGATTAGCATACACGTTAGTTCCAACAATACTTTGTTTTCTTGTAAAGACATCCTGTTCCCGTTTGGTCTGGACAGCTGCTATTTCTTCTTGTAACCAGCCTGATTTTAATACTTCCAACATACCGCCTTTTGCTGCAATCTGCTGAAAATACTGCCATGCTTTTTCTGCAAGCTCCTTTGTCAGCGCTTCTACGTACCAGGAGCCACCGGCAGGGTCAACCACTTTTTGTAAATATGCTTCTTCCTTCAGAATGTTTTGTGTGTTTCTCGCAATCCGTTCTGAAAGCTGCGAACAGCCTGTTATACCATTAAACGGAGTTATGTGAAGATATTGGACTCCTCCGACTACTGCTGCGAATCCTTCATTTCCAGCACGAAGAAGGTTAACATATGGGTCATAAACTGTTTTTGTGAACGAAGACGTCTCTGCAGTAATATGCATTCCCCGGTCCTTAGTATCAGCACCATAAACTTGCGTAATTTTATTCCATAGAATACGTGCTGCACGCAGCTTGGCTAGCTCTATAAAGAAATTGCCGCCAATTGAGAATTGAAAAATCATTTTTCCAAGAATATCCTCTAACTTCATACCTCTATCTAATAGACTTTGAAGATAGAATGTACCGGCTGCGGCTGCAATTCCCAGCTCTTGAACGGCATTGGCACCGCCTTGATGGTAGGTTGAGGTATTTATTAAAACAGTCCGTAATTTTGGTAGTTTTTCATTTGCAAGCTCTATATCATCCATCCAACCCTCGAAAAATTCTTCTACGATGAATCCTTCCTCCACAAACAAAGAGAATGGATCGCTGCCAACATAGCCACTAACTTTATTAGCGCTTGTCTCACGTTCTGTTAATGCTGCTAAAAACGCTGATTGTAGGCCTTTCCCATTAATAGCAAACGGGAATCTAGAAGGTAAATCTCCCAGTATGTCATATATCTTTTCATTTGATTCAAAAAGAACCTCTGAAACTTCAAATGAGAGCGCTGTTTGTCCTTTTCCAATGCTCCCATGGAGCTTTTCCTTTAATTCGTCCACCGATTGATATGAAATTCGCTGTGCTATCTTCCAATCATTTGTTACATATCCTAATGGATTAATACCTCTGCGAAAATCTGAACCTCCCGGATAGTCTGGTGCTTTCTGAGCATCCTGCTGAGAATAAAGCGGTTTCAAAATTATTTTTTCATATGTACTGCTTTTTAATGTTTCAATACTTTTACCCTTTAAAGATTCCTCTGCTTTTGCTTTCCAGTCCTCTTTGGTCATTAAAGGAAAAGATTGATTCCGAAAGTTATCCAAGCGTAGCATCCCCCTTCCTTGAACTCATAAATTAAACTAATATTCAATAAATTCAACTTAGTTTTATTGTAAGATAGATGGACATATCAAGCAATAAAAATAACCGCTGCCAAATCGGCGGCGGTTATTTACTAATATATTGATGTAGTAGATTTTGATGTATTTTCAAGAATTTCTTTTACTCGCTGTAAGAATCGACCGCAAACCAGTCCATCTAATACTCTGTGGTCGAGTGACATACATAGATTTACCATATCGCGAACGGCAATCATTCCATTGTTCATCACGACAGGCCGCTTGACAATTGATTCTACCTGAAGGATTGCTGCCTGTGGATAATTGATAATTCCCATTGATTGTACCGATCCAAATGAACCAGTATTGTTGACAGTAAACGTTCCGCCCTGCATATCTTCTGAGCGAAGTTTATTGGTTCTTACTTTAACAGCAAGTTCAGAAATTTCGCGAGCAATTCCCTTTATCGTTTTCTCATCGGCATGCTTAATGACAGGTACATACAATGCATCGTCCGTTGCAACGGCAATAGAGATATTGATGTCTTTCTTTAGAATTATCTTATCCCCGGCCCACATGGAATTGATCTGTGGAAATTCTTTTAAAGCTTGCGCAACAGCTTTAACGAAAAAGGCAAAGAAGGTTAAATTGAAGCCTTCTTTTTGCTTAAATTCATCCTTCAAAGAATTGCGGTATTCTACAAGATTGGTTGCGTCCACTTCTATCATGGTCCAAGCATGCGGTGCTTCATGCTTACTGCGCAGCATATTTGCCGCAATTGCTTTACGGATTCCTGTTACCGGTATTTCGATATCGCCTGCTGCAACTGGGATATTCGGAGCAGGAACTGGTTGCTTCGGAGCTGCAACTGGCTGAGTTGAAACAGATGGTACCGTTATTTGTACTGCAGCAGGTTGAGCTTCCTCTGCCTGCTTAGGTGCTTCTACTTTTGCTCCTGCAGTTGGGATATTACCAGATTCAATTAATTTCAATAAATCTTTTCTTGTAATACGGCCACCTGCACCGGTGCCTGTCACCTGTGTTAGATCAATTCCATGTTCTTGAGAAATCTTTAGAACAGCAGGTGAATAACGGGCTTTGTTACCTTGCTCAGATTGTTGGGTAACTGCAACTGTTTCAGACACATCCGCTTTTTGCTCACTTACGCTTACTTCTTCAGCATTGCTGCCCTCGATTTCAATGGTACAAATGATTTCTCCGACCGCGAGTGTGTCACCATCTTCTGCAACTAATTCTTTAATTGTACCTGTGAAAGAAGAAGGAACTTCTGCGTTTACTTTATCGGTCATCACTTCAGCTAATGGATCGTATTTGTTTACTTTATCTCCGACAGAAACCAGCCACTTAGAGATTGTTCCTTCGGTTACACTTTCCCCTAACTGAGGCATTTTAATTTGTTCAATTACCAAGATTCCAACCTCCTATTAGTATTCTGCCAATTCGCGCATTGCTTTTTCAACTTTGTCTGGATTGACCATAAAAAACTTCTCCATTGTTGGTGCATATGGCATTGCTGGGACATCCGGTCCTGCCAGGCGCATAATTGGCGCATCTAACTCAAATAAGCAATTTTCAGCAATAATGGCAGATACTTCACTAATAATACTGCCTTCTTTATTATCCTCGGTAACAAGTAACACTTTACCCGTCTTAGAGGCAGCTTCAATGATTGCTTCTTTATCTAACGGATATACAGTTCTTAGGTCAAGGATATGCGCAGAAATACCATCCTTAGCTAATTTTTCAGCTGCCTGGAGGGCAAAATGAACACAAAGCCCATAAGTAATAACCGTAATGTCTTCACCTTCACGCTTCACATCTGCTTTTCCAATTGGCAATGTGTAATCATCAGCTGGGACTTCTCCTTTAATTAACCGGTATGCCCGCTTATGCTCAAAGAATAGCACTGGATCATTATCACGGATAGCTGCTTTTAATAACCCCTTCACATCATAAGGGGTTGATGGCATTACAATTTTCAATCCTGGTGTATTTGCAAAAACCGCCTCAACTGATTGTGAATGATAAAGGGCGCCATGTACGCCGCCGCCATATGGAGCACGAATAACCATTGGACAGCTCCAATCGTTATTTGAACGATAGCGAATTTTTGCCGCTTCTGAGATAATTTGATTTACAGCAGGCATAATAAAATCAGCAAATTGCATTTCAGCAATTGGTCTCATTCCGTACATCGCTGCACCGATTCCTACCCCGGCAATTGCGGATTCAGCAAGCGGTGTATCGATTACACGCTCTTCACCAAATTGTTCGTATAAGCCCTGCGTAGCTTTAAAGACTCCGCCTTTAACCCCTACGTCTTCACCGAGTACAAAAACCTTTGGATCACGTTCCATTTCTTCCCGAATGGCCATTGTGACCGCATCTATATAAGAAATTACTGCCATGTTACATCCCCCTTACTTATCACCATAAACGTATTTCAACGCGTGTTCAGGTGCTGCATACGGTGCATTCTCAGCATAATCAGTGGCTTCGTTCACTTGTTTCATCACACGGTGGTTAATTTCTTTTTCCAACTCATCATTCATTACACCTGTTTCTTTTAAGTACGCACCAAAAGTAATAATTGGATCCTTTGTTTTTGCTTTAGCCACTTCATCAGGGGCGCGGTACGAACGGTCATCATCGTCAGAAGAGTGTGGTGTCAGTCTATAAGAGACTGTTTCTATTAGTGAAGGGCCTTCACCGCGGCGACCGCGTTCTGCTGCTTCCTTCACCACTTTATATACTTCTAATGGGTCGTTTCCATCAACCGTAAAACCTGGCATACCGTAACCAATTGCACGATCAGATACCTTTTCACATCCTAATTGTTTCTCAATCGGAACAGATATCGCATATTTATTGTTTTCACACATGAAAATGACAGGCAGTTTATGAACTCCAGCGAAGTTAGCTCCTTCATGGAAATCACCCTGATTTGAGGAACCCTCACCGAAGGTTACGAAGGTCACGAGATCCTTCCTTTCCATTTTGCCCGCTAACGCTACACCGACAGCATGTGGAACCTGAGTTGTTACAGGGGATGATCCCGTAACGATTCGATTTCTCTTTTGCCCAAAGTGCCCAGGCATTTGCCGGCCGCCTGAATTTGGGTCCTCCGCTTTAGCAAAACCAGAGAGCATTAATTCTTTAGGTGTCATTCCAAATGTTAAAACTACGCCCATATCGCGATAATATGGCAGTACATAATCTTTCTCCTTATCAAGTGCAAATGCCGCACCCACTTGTGCTGCTTCTTGTCCTTGACATGAAATAACAAATGGTATTTTACCAGCACGATTCAACAGCCACATCCGTTCATCAATCCGGCGGGCTAGAAGCATAGTTTCATACATTTCCAAAACCTTTTCATCACTTAAACCTAATGCATGATGACGATTTTCAGCCATTTATTTTTTACCTCCCGTTTGCTCACTTTAAAATAATTATGAGTGGATTGCTCTGCCATCAACTGCTAGTGCAGCTTCTCCAATCGCTTCTGATAGGGTTGGATGTGGATGAATCGTATGAGCAATCTCCCATGGCGTTGCATCCAATACCATTGCCAATCCTGCCTCTGTAATCATGTCAGTTACATGAGGACCAATCATATGTACCCCTAGAATATCATTGGTCTCTTCATCAGCAACAATCTTGACAAAACCATCGGATTCTCCAAATACAAGAGCCTTCCCGATTGCACGGAATGAAAATTTGCCCACTTTTACTTTATGACCCTTAACACGCGCCTGTTCCTCGGTAATCCCAACGCTAGATACCTCGGGATTGCTATATATACATCTAGAAACTAGATTGTAATTAAGCTCTGAAGGATCTTTTCTAGCAATTTGCTCAACTGCAATTATACCCTCATGGGATGCGACATGTGCAAGCTGCAGGCCGCCAATCACATCTCCGATTGCGTATATATGAGATTCTTTTGTTTGGTAAAACTCATTCGTTACGATAAACCCTTTTTCAACCTGAATTTCTGTATTTTCCAGACCAATCCCCTCGACATTGGCCTGACGTCCAACCGAAACAAGCAGTTTCTCTGCCTTAAATTCTTTCAATCCCGCTTTTAACTCTGCAGAAATCGTAACGCCATCACCTTTTACAAGTGTTTCAGGAAGGACCTTTGCTCCGGTTACAAGTTTAATTCCCTTTTTCTTCATCAGGCGCTGCATTTCTTTAGAGATTTCTTGGTCTTCAGTTGGAATAACGCGATCTGCGTATTCAATAACCGTGACTTCGACCCCGAAATCTGATAGCATAGAAGCCCATTCAATTCCAATAACACCGCCTCCGACAATAATAATAGAAGAAGGTAAGTTTGTTAGCTCTAGTGCTTCGTCAGAGGTAATGACTAATTCTCCATCAATTTCTAGTCCAGGAAGCGTTCTAGGTCTCGAACCTGTTGCAATAACAACATTTTTCGGAATCAGCATTTCATTTTCTTCGCCATTATTCATTTCGACTGAAATTGTTCCAGGCATTGGAGAAAAAATCGACGGCCCTAAGATCCTGCCCAGCCCTTCATATACATCAATTTTCCCTTGCTTCATAAGATGTTGAACACCTTTATGAAGCTGTTCAATGATTTTATTTTTTCTTTCCTGTACTTTTCCAAAGTTATAGGAAACTTCACTTGTAATGACACCGAAATCTTCGCTATGCTTAGCTGTCGCATAAACCTCAGCACTTCTAAGAAGAGCTTTACTTGGGATACATCCTTTGTGAAGGCATGTTCCTCCAAGCTTTCCTTTTTCAACTATTGCTGTTTTTAAGCCAAGCTGAGAGGCACGAATGGCAGCCACATAACCGCCGGTTCCACCGCCAAGAATGACTAAATCGTATTCTTGTGACACTGTATTTCCTCCCCAAATTGTTATATTTTTGCTGTTTTGAATGTACCAGGATACTCTTTTACCTTTTCCTCTCCACGCAAAACTCTTAGTGCACCTTCAGCTAATGCTTGAAGTTCATTTTCACCTGGATGGACAATGGTATCTGCGATCCAGTTAATCCTATCGGTGATGGATTTCACAAATCCTTTACCATACGCAAGACCGCCAGTTAACACAATGGCGTCCACTTTTCCTGCTAATACCGCACTGGCTGCTCCTATTTCCTTTGCGACTTGGTAAGCCATTGCTTCGTAGATCAGAGAAGCTTGTTCATCGCCAGCCTCAATTCTTTTTTCAACCTCAATAGCATCGTTGGTTCCAAGGTAGCCAACAAGTCCACCTTGCCCCACAAGTTTCTTCATTATTTCATCACGGTAGTATTGACCTGAATAGCATAGCGCAACTAAATCCCCTGCCGGAACAGTTCCTGCTCGTTCTGGGCTAAAAGGACCATCACCATGAAGGCCATTGTTTACATCAATGACTTTGCCTTCTTTATGTACCCCAACAGTTATCCCGCCTCCCATATGGGTAACAATAAGATTTAATTCGGTATATTTTTTTCCTAATTCTTTTGCCACTCTTCGTGCAACAGCTTTTTGATTCAGTGCATGAAAAATACTTACCCGCTCAATTAAGGAAAAACCAGAAATTCTAGCAATGGGTTCTAGTTCATCCACAACAACGGGATCGACAATAAAGGAAGGAATATTTAAACCAGAAGCAATCTCGAAGGCAATAATACCACCAAGATTTGAAGCATGCTGACCGGCAAAACCAGTCCGTAAATCCTCAAGCATCGTGTTATTAACAGCATAGGTTCCGCCTTCGATTGGACGAAGTAAACCTCCGCGTCCACAAACTGCACTCAGCTTCGATATATTAATCCCGGCATTATCCAGTGTTTCCAGGATTGTTGTTTTTCTAAATTCATATTGATCAATAATATTATCAAATGAATTAATCACTTCTGAATCATGACGGATTGTTTTTTCAAAAATGGAAATTTCATTATCGAAGACGCCTATCTTAGTAGAAGTGGAACCTGGATTGATGACGAGTATTCGATATTTAGTATCAGGCAACGTATTAGACCTCCATTTTTTTACATTTGACATTTAGTAAAGGGGAAAAGACGCTGAATTATTTTTTTCAGCGCTCTTCCTTTCCGTTTTTTTTAACGACGGCTTAAAATATGATGACCATTTTGGAGGAATTGACTGCGGGAATTACGCATTCTTTCAATTCTTTCCTCTGCCATACGATCGGCTGCTAAATAGGTAGGAATACCATCACGTTTAGAAATTTCAATTACTTTTTCGATATTTGAATAGATGGTCTCGACTTTCTTCAAGGCACGATCACGGTTATAGCCATAAAGCTCATCTGCTACATTAATAACGCCGCCAGCATTTATAACATAATCAGGAGCGTAAATAACGCCCATTTCATGAATGAGATCACCATGGCGAGTATCTTTTAACTGGTTATTGGCTGCACCAGCTATTACTTTTGCTTTTAACTGTGGAATGGTATCGTCATTTACTGTTGCACCAAGAGCGCATGGAGCATAAATATCACATTCCACACTATAGATTTCATTTGGATCTACAGCACGTGCGCCAAATTCTTCCACTGCACGTTGGACTGCTTCTTTATTAATATCCGTTACAATTAGTTGGGCTCCTTCTTCGTGAAGATGACGGCAAAGATTATAAGCAACGTTTCCAACACCTTGGACTGCTATTACTTTACCTTCAAGAGAGTCAGAACCAAAAGCAGCTTTAGCAGCGGCTTTCATCCCGCGATAAACACCATAAGCAGTAACAGGTGAAGGATTGCCAGAAGAACCGAATGCTGGTGAAATACCAGTGACATAGTCTGTTTCTTCATGAATTAAATCCATATCGGCAACCGTTGTTCCAACATCTTCCGCAGTAATATATCTTCCATTTAACCCTTGAATATAGCGGCCGAACGCACGGAACATTTCTTCATTTTTATCCTTGCGAGGGTCACCGATAATAACAGTTTTACCACCGCCAAGATTTAGCCCTGCCGCTGCGTTTTTATACGTCATCCCTTTTGCTAAACGTAATGCATCAATGATGGCTGCTTCCTCTGATTCATATGTCCACATACGAGTACCACCTAGAGCAGGACCTAATGTTGTATCATGTATAGCAATAATTGCTTTTAATCCAGATTGCTTATCCTGGCAAAATACCACTTGCTCATAATCGTATTGTTCTAAGTACTTGAAAATTTCCATGTTAAAAATCCTCCCTTTAGTTAAAAGATCTATTTGGTAACAGAGCAGATAGCAAGTGCTAGTGAATATAGCTTACTTTCCGCTGAATCAGCTCTAGAGGTCAATACAATAGGAGCCCTCGCCCCGGCAATGACTGCCCCTACTTTTGCTTTTGCGAAATAAATTAATGACTTATATAAGACATTTCCAACCTCAATGGCGGGAACTAATAAAATATCAGCTCTTCCTGCTACTTCACTTTGAATACCTTTGTGTTCGGCAGCTAAAGCAGAAACGGCATTATCCAATGCTAATGGACCATCTACAATACAGCCTGTAATCTGCCCGCGTTTATTCATAACGGTTAATGCAGCACCATCAATAGTCGCTTGCATAGCTGGATTCACTACTTCAACGGCGGCTATAGGAGCAACCTTAGGATATTCTATTCCAATCGCTCTTGCTATGGCTGCAGCATTTCTTATTATTTGCGCTTTTTCCTCTAAATCTGGAGCAATATTCATCCCTGCATCGGTAACGATGGTAAACCGGTCGTAACCTGGAATCTCAAACACAGCTACGTGAGATAGAATATTTCCTGTTCTTAAACCATATTCTTTATTTAATACTGCTTTTAAAAGAACGCTCGTAGGGATATTCCCTTTCATTAACACAGTTGCTTCCTTAGTCGATACAGCCCTTACCGCCAGTTCAGCAGCCATGGTATTGGAATCAGCATGAACAACAGTCAGACTTTTATTACTTTTTTGTTGGTCGTTGTGTTTCACATTAAATATCGTATTAATTTTTTCATTATCACCAAATAATATAAAATTGGCAAGATTTCTCTTTAATGCCTCGATAACTGCTTCTATAACTTCTTCATCTTCTGCGACTGCAACAGCTACAGTGATATTATCCAGTTGGGTTGCTTTGTCTATTAGTGATTCAAGCAACAAGTTGTCATCAACCCTTTCTATCTTCAACTCCATAAATGTAATATGCAATATCCGTGCCAAGTTAAATCCTATGAAAACGCTTTATAACTCAGAGTAGATAGTGCAATTATTTTCATACCATGAAATTTATTGCATGCTATTATTTTCAAGTTTGTATTTTTCTAACTTATAATAAAGATTCCTAACCGACAAACCAAGGGCTTTAGCAGCGGCCGTCTTATTACCATTAAAACGTTGAAGCGTTTGTTGGATAATTTCTGATTCATAATCTTCAACCATTGCAGTTAAGGAACGATCCTGCTGGATTGATTCGCTATTGTCGGATACTTGTGGTTCAGTTCCCGTCTTTTTAGGCCTTAATTCGGGAAGGTGATGTATATTAATGAATGTTTCATTGTAATTCATAAAAATCATTGCCCGGCCAAGAATATTCTCTAGTTCCCTTACATTACCCGGCCAATCATAATTCATTAATTTCAGAAGTGCTGCCTGAGCAACACCCTCCACATTTCTGCCGTAATCGCGATTAATTTTTTGGATAAGCCTTTCACACAATACAGGAATCTCTTCTTTTCGATTCCGAAGCGGCGGTATATGTATTGGCATACGATTTAAACGATAGTATAAGTCTTCCCTAAAAGAACCTTTTGCAATTCCTTTTTCAAGGTTCACATGGGTTGCGGCAATGATTCTTACATTTATTGGAACGGGTTTTGTGCCGCCTACTCGGATGATTTCATTTTCTTGCAAAACTCTTAGTAATTTTGCCTGAGTATTAGCTGAAAGTTCGCCTATTTCATCAAGGAAAATACTTCCGTTATTTGCTTCTTCGAAAAAACCCCTTTTTCCCCCTCTTTTTGCCCCGGAGAACGCTCCTTCTTCATAACCAAATAATTCACTTTCTAGAAGGGTCTCTGATATGGCAGCACAATTAACACGTATAAATTTGTTGTATTTTCGATCACTTGCATTATGTATAGCATGGGCGAACAATTCTTTCCCTGTGCCAGATTCACCTCGTAAAAGGACCGTTGCCGGCGTTTTAGCACCAAGCTTAGCCTGCTCAATTGCAAGCTTCATTTCCTCAGAACTGCCGATAATATCCTCAAAAGTATACTTCGCCTCAAGCGTGCGGATGATTTGTCGTGCGCGATTCAATTCTCGGTTTAAAGATTTAATTTCTGACATATCATGAATAACGCCAACACTGCCTTTTAGTTTCCCTTTTACAATAATCGGCGCGACATTAACAATAACTTCCCGCTTATTAGCTCCTACTCGCATCGGGACCCCACGGACTGCTCTTCTTGTTTGAAGAACCTTCATATGCATACTATCGCCTTCGGATATATCTGCTGTTGCTGGGTGACCAATCACTTGTTCTTGTGTAAGGCCCGTTAGACGGGTATACGCCGGATTAATGAGAAGACCCCTTCCGTTTTCATCCACTACCGAAATCGCATCATCACTGGAGTGAATAATAGCCTGTAGCATGGTTTGAATTTCTTTTAAATCGGTAATTTCCTCCGCAAGATTCACTACCTCTGTGATATCTTTAAAAACGGCAAATGCACCAATTAAAGTACCATTCTCTTCAATGATGGGAATGCGGGTTGTGATAATTTTTCGCCCGTTCCCCAAATTCATTTCTTGATTTTTCTCTATTTTTCTCGTTTCAAGAATTAATGGAAGTCTACTTTCAGGAATGACTTCGACAACGTTTTTCCCAATTGCTTGGTCCCGTTTTACACCGGTCATTTCTTCCGCTCGTCGATTAAATAGAATCACTATCCCCGTAGAATCTATTACCAGCATCCCATCATTCGCTGCATTAAAGATTAGTTCCTGCTGATAGGAAGCATTCTGGTGCTTAACGATTAATTCTTCCTTTTCTTCTAAAAGCTTTGCTAGAAGAAAGGCAACACTGCCAGGAATTAGAACCGTTTTCTTCTCCTTAGTGCTCCTTAACTCTTGAAAAACATTTTCATTCCCGGTTACCTCAATGATGATATCAATCTGTTCGTTTATATAAGGCTTCCAGTCTGTCCCAGTAGTGATCCCTTCACTTTGTGCCAACGTAATCCCTGGTGCATCAAGGTTTCTATCAATCACAACCTGAACATTCAAAACTTCCGTTTCGTTGAGTAATTTAAGGATCGCTGTACCACCTTTACCGGCACCAACAATCATCACATTTTGCATTTTTTCGCCCCTTTATTATATTTGAAAAAGAAAACTTTTTCACACCAACATAATCGAAAACATGCAATATTTTTCATTATCTATTTTATATTTTTTTACTTGCCTTGACAAATTATATCCTTGTACTAATATTTCTTTTGAAGGTATAATTCTTATGACTGATCAAACAATTGGAAGGATTTAATTATGAGGCGGATTATTGCTCTACTTATATTGGTTATCCCAGGCTTTTTAGCTGGTTATGGCATTAAATTAATGCGCGATATGACTTTCGGGATTCTTCAAAGCCCAATCCCCTTCTTATGGCTTCAATTTCTATTAGGCCTGATATTATTCATTGGTGGATTAGGGTTCGTTGCTGGCTTTATTTTTCATCGGGATAGAAAGAGAAATAAAGTACAAACCAGGTTTTCTAACACAAAAAAATAAAAGAGGCCTTTTACGGTCTCTTTTCAAATTGTTGCTTTATTTTTAACGCCTTTACAGGATCGTCAGTAATAATTGCTGTACAGTTAATTCTTAAAAGCCTGTTAATGTCTGATTCTTTATTGACAGTATATGGTCTTACTGCTATCCCATTTTCCATTGAACCCTTGATAATTTCATCAGTTACCGACACTAACTTCGGGTGAATTCCTTTTGCGCGTATTGACTGTGCATAAACCCATGGCATATAAATTCGCTCATTGAACAGCGGTGCTGTCTCGATTTCAGGTGCTGTCCGATAGCTTAAGACAATACTGTAATGATTAAATGATGATATAATAATTCGATCATTTAAGTTATATTTTCGAACTAGCTGAATGACCTTTTCTTCCAATCCCTCATAAGGAAATAGATTATTTTTCAACTCTATGTTACAAACTAATTGATTGGATTGCATCCATTCAAGAACCTCAATTAAGGACGGAATTGGTTCCTTTTTCTCACCTTTTTTATTGGCATTGAACTTTCGTATCTCTTTAAAGGGTAAATCTTTAACAAAGCCAGTGCCACTTGTTGTCCGATCAACTTTTTCATCATGAATGACCACGACTTCACCGTCTTTCGTTAATTGGACATCAAGCTCTAAACCGTCAGCATTTGCTTTTTCTGCAGCTATAAATGCACTCATAGTATTTTCTGCAAAAAGTGCAGAATAACCTCGATGAGCAAATATTTGTGTCATTTTATTCACTTCCCAATTAAAGAATGGAGGTAGTTCTTACAATGAAACCTTTACAATTATCGCCGGAAACAGCCGTTAAACTTGCCGAAAAATTAAATGTTCCTTTAGAAAAGCTTATGCACATGCCTCAACATATACTTATTCAAAAATTAATGGAACTTGAAAAAGAAAATAAATAATCATTATATCTAATGAAAAAGAGGCTGGGACAAAACCCTCCTCTGGAATGAAAAAGCCGGTGAAATTTTACTCGTCGTAAAATTTCACCGGCTTTATTTTTTTCAATAAAATAAGGACAACTTCTGATAAAATTAAGTTACCACACAAAATAAAATCAGAAAGAAGTGTCCTTATGTTTAAAAATTATATCATGAATCAATTAGTTTTGCCTTTAGATTTAGAAGTAAAATTAAAAAATAATGATATTGCCTTCCATGTCCATCATTTAGTTGAAAGTATCCCTCAGGAAGCGTTGGAACCATTTCTTCGAAATGAGGGCTGTCCTGCCTACCATCCACGCATGATGCTTAAAATAATCTTATGTGCCTATACGCAATCTGTCTTCTCAGGGCGCAAAATTGAAGCCCTATTAAAAGACAGTATCCGTATGATGTGGTTGGCTCAGGGGCATGAACCAAGCTACCGTACAATCAACCGATTCCGTGTTCAATCAGAAGTGAAAGAATTAATTCGCCAATGTTTCGTCCAATTCCGTTGCCAATTAGTCGAAGAAAAACTTATCGATCAAGATGCAATTTTTATTGATGGCACAAAGATTGAAGCGAATGCGAATAAGTTTACGTTTGTCTGGAAGAAATCGATTGAGAAATATCACACAGCATTAATTGAAAAGTCAAATGAACTATACAACGAGCTACTTGAAAAGGAAATCATACCTGAGATTGAACGAGAAAGTGAAGAACAGTTATCGCTTGAGGAACTTGGTCAAATGGTTCAAAAAGTAGATGATATGGTTACCGAGTATGACAAAAAAATAGAAGCATCGTCAGACGTAGTGGAACGAAAGGCGTTAAGGAGTGAGAGGAAATATCCCAAGCAGGTGCGCAAACAGTTGCTTGATTACATCTTGCGAACACAGAAATATCAACGAGATTTCGAAATCTTTGACACACGTAATAGTTATTCAAAAACAGATCACGATGCGACGTTCATGCGCATGAAAGATGATTATATGAAAAATGGTCAATTGAAAGCTGGTTATAATGTACAACTCGCAACCGAAGGTCAATACGCACTTGCCTATAGTTTATTTCCAAATCCGACAGACACACGAACGTTAATCCCGTTCCTGGATGAAATTGAGCAACATTATTTTAAGTTACCAAAGCATATTGTCGCAGATGCAGGTTATGGCAGTGAGCAAAATTATGAAGATATCCTTTCCAATCGTAAACGAGAAGCGCTCATTACATATAACATGTACTTGAAAGAGCAAAATAAAAAATATAAACAAAACGAATTCAATCCAGACAACTGGCAGTATAATGAAGGAGATGATATATACATTTGCCCGAACCAGCAACGCCTTGTATTTAAATATTCTTCTGTACGCACGGATAAAACAGGTTTCAAACGAGAGTTTAAAATCTATAAATGTGAAGACTGTTCGGGATGCCCATTCCGTTCATCATGTACGAAGGCAAAAGAAGGCAATAATCGAACGTTAATGGTGAACAAGAAATGGGAACAACAAAAAGAATATGTGAGAGCGAAGCTTTCAGAAGAAAAAACGAGTGCGATCTATCGAAAACGCAAAATCGATGTGGAGCCAGTTTTTGGATTCTTGAAGGCTAATTTGCGTTTTACTCGATTTTCTGTACGTGGAAAATCGAAGGTTGAAAACGAAATGGGACTAGCGTTAATGGCCGTGAATTTACGAAAATTCACGGCTAACAGCTAAGAATAAACAACAATTATGAATAAAAATAGAAAAAGGTGAAATTGAGCACACTCAATTTCACCTTTTTCACTATTTGAAGCTAGTTATGTCCCAGCCTCTTTACTTATATTATTAATCTCTTCAAGAGGCCTTATGTTCTAAACGTAATTTATCCGCAACCATAGCGATAAACTCTGAGTTTGTTGGTTTAGCTTTGGACATGCTTACGGTGTACCCAAATAACGAGGAAATGGAATCAATGTTTCCACGGCTTTTAACCATATAACCTTTACAATCTCATATGTATTTGTTGGTTTTTAATAAAGTATTTGTTGCTCTTTATTAATTATATATTATTTGGAATATTATTCAAGTTCTAATTTTCTCATCTCCTATTATTAATTTAAAATTCCTAATGATTTCACACGTAACAATACTGTCAATTAAGAGTATTTTCTTAGTATTCTACACGGTAGTTATTTTTTACCTCTGATTGCAGGAGCAGAAGAGCTATATCTTATTTGAATATACAATACTTTGTTATTGGTGATATGTACCCCCACCTATAAAAAAGAAGTACCCCATTACAAGGGTACCTACAACCATTGTTTAATCTATTAAAGTGTAGTCCATAAATTCATCATTTCTATTTTCTATTTCCCTGTAATCATTATCATTTGTTATTAATTTCAAATCCATCTTGTCACTAACTTGATATTTTAAACCTTCATCACTTTTATTTGCTTTTAACATTAATAAACTTACTAACTTATTATCTTTATCGTAAAACTTCAAATTGCCATGAGAATTTTCATTCAAATTAATATTTGCCAAGCTAAGTTGATTGGTAAAGATATGAGAAAAACTTTCCCCTATTTTATCAATTCTTTGTATTACACCAAACATTTGTATTGAAACGTCTTTATTGGCATTGTATATTTTGGCAACAAACCTTATATTAGACAGTTTAATAGGAAAATGAATGTTCAGCTCATATTCCTCAATATCCTGCTGAGGTATCCTTAAAATAGTTATGGTTGGAGCAATCTTAAAGAAAAGTTCTTGCAAGTCACCATTCTTTTCTTTAAGTTTTTGAATATCTGATAATTGTATTTCATTTAGTAAATAGCCTTTCTCTAGAGGGTCTTTATTGGAGCGGATGAGGTTTAATAAAATAGAAATAGCTATTAACACAAAAGATAATAATCCCCAAATTACTACCACTATTATATTAGTTATTTGCACATAACCAATTGGAAGGGTTAAAAATTCGAAATGAGTATAAAAACAAATAATTATTCCCCAAGTAAAGATAGAAATACTTGAAACAATAACAAAAACCCAATAAATATAATTGAGTAAAAAATCTTTTGAAATATAAAGTTTATAGACACTAAAATTCAAAATTATTTCTTCAAGACTTAAGGCATATGGTCTTAATAATTGTTGTTTAATTTTTGAAGCGGTTAAAAGCTTATTTTCGTACGAAAAGGCAATAAATAATGTTATAAAACCTAATAATGACATAATTCCTCCAAACAACCAACTGACCAAATTAGAGGAATTTAAAATTGAATCTGGCAAATCATTCACTAGAAAAATTCTCTGAAAATCTTTAAACACAAATAATAATCCCATGATTAAAACAAAAGGAATTATTACTAAAAATGTAGACCACCATTTAAACAATATCGACCACAATCCTTCTGCATACTTCAAAAATGAACGCAACTTCGTCAGTATCAAAAAAAGACACAACAGAGAACACATCCAATGAAAAGTATAATTGTTTTTCTTTATAAAGGAGAATTAAACTTAAGATTTCTGGCGAATTGATATATTTCTCTAGATTTTTTTCCTTAATATCATTAACAGAAATATTAATATATGTATTATTATCAAAACCAGATTGTTGTTTAGCCATATCAATACTAGTTATGGTTAATCCATTAAAACTGTTTGATTTTAAAACCTTCTTTTTATAAATTCCAAAAATATCGATTTTTTCCAACAAAACAGAAAAAAAAGTAAATAATTTTGAAATAGTATATGCAATTTGACTTTCAGAACCGCCAAAAAGGCATATAACTTTATTTTCCTTAAAGACAAGAAAATTTATTGCTTTACGCTCTGTTGTGATAATTTTCTCTCTTACCTTTATTGGGTCTAACCATGAAATGCTTGCATGTAGAATTTCTTCCTCGTAAGAATCACAGCTAAACGAGCAATAATTATCATTACTATTGCTCTGAACATCCCGCCAATTTGGAGTTCCACTATATTTATAGAAGATACAATCCCTATGTAGCATTAAATATCACCTACTTTAAAGAGGTTACATAGCTTCTATATTCTAGAAGCTATGTACGATTGGTATATAGGTTCAAGTTTTCTTCTTGTTTCTTCAATGTTTTTTATTCCTTCATTACACATAAGAATGTATTCTTCTTGCATAAGGTCCATTACTTCTTGTTTAGCTTCTTCTGATTTGTTATCAAGAATAACAATTTTTAATTTATCAAAGTCTTTTCCTTTTAAACTAAATTGCACACTTACTTTAGCACCTTTGTATATCGAGGTAGTTTTAAATGATATAATATCATTCGAAAGGGTAATATACTTACATGCTTCATCTGATGCAATAATATCATTCCCATGAACAGTAATACCTTTTACCCCACCACTTTGAGAAGTATTATTCATTTTAAATTTAACATCATTAAAGCTTGAACTAATTCCTCTTGAGGGTAACCTATTATAAATAAAATCAAAGATTAGCATAGTTTTTTCTGATGCACTATCTTGGTCAGAATAGAAACCACTAAACATTTTTAAAGTGTAAGGGATTAATGGTATCCCCAATCTACTCGAAAGGAATTTTTCAATAACATCTTCAATATTATCATCCCCTGCTTCAATTGATACCTTATTACTGTCCTTCTCGAAAGTGACTTTATTATCATAAACTGCTGTTAATGAATTTAAATCTTGAACACCCATCTTCCAATATGTTCCGTATTCCTTCACCTTTATGATTAACACAAGGTTCTCATCATCTGATTCAACATCAATTAAAGCAATCTCATATATAGGGGTTAATACATAAGATTTTACAAATTCAGTTTTAATCTGCTCAAGATTTTTATCCTTAAGCTTACCTAAATTTTTATAATTATAAGTATATGCAGATAAACCTTTTTTCCTTTTCATAACTGCCATTTCAGCCAAATCAATTATATCTTGTTCGCTAAGCACTTTATCTAAAAGGAGAAAGTCTTCTATTAAATCGCTTTTATTTTTTTTATTTTTGTCAAGGACATATCCCACTTTGTAACCTTTTATATACTCTATTACTTGTATTTTAGTAAATTTATAAAAAGCTCTATCCAGAACACTTCTTCTATTAATATTATCCACTTATATTCACTCCTAAGAGATGCAATTATACAAATAATAACATTTCCCTACAACATAAGACAGGTTTTTTGTATTTTAAAACCAACTTTTATACTATTCGCTAGAGCAAATCAAGAAAATGCTAATTATAGAATAAGATTTTATTAAAAAGCTAGAATTGAAAACACTTGTTTAACCCCGATTAATCCAGAGTTGAGGAGTGGAAGTGCTAAAGCATATTTACTGTAACTAACGTTGGTTTTTGGTGAAAAGTACCCCCACTAAAAAAAAGCACACTCTTTTAAGTACCTACAATGTTTGTTCACGGTGATTGCATTTTAATTTAAAGTATTATTCTATTAAGGTACAACTCTAGGACGTGTTATAATCTTCTTAAGTATCCTTTCATTGTAAAAAATAACATTTTTTACAACAATAAACCCTGCATTTTTTTGAAAAAATTATAATAATATTTATTTGTGGAGGTACATATGAAAGCCCAAGAGGAGTATCTAATTAGGTTTCTAGATGGTGCTAATAAAAATTTTGTTATACCTGTATATCAAAGAAACTATGAATGGAAGAAAGAGCAATGTGAACAACTGTACAACGATTTAATTTCTATTGTAAATGATGACTACAGAACACATTTTCTTGGCTCTGTTGTACATTTATATAACCAATACGGACGCTCTACTAATACCGAATTTCTTATTATAGACGGTCAGCAAAGGTTAACTACTGTAACTTTGTTATTACTTGCAATACATAATGTAATTATTCAAGAGAACGTCCATTTCGAGTCTCCTAACTTAGCCGAAAAGATTATGGAAGTTTATCTTATTAATAAGTGGTCTAATGAGAAAGAAAAAAAGATTAGATTAAAACCAATTAAGGATGACCAACAAGCATTCATAAGACTTTTTGATTCATCTTTACAAGTAATTGAGGACTCCAATATTACTGAAAATTATCGCTACTTTTACAATAGAATATTGAAACAAGAAATCACAATTGATAATCTATTTAGAGCAATTGAACATCTAATGATTGTTGAAATTGAACTACAACCAAATGATGACCCCCAATTAATTTTTGAAAGCTTGAACTCAACAGGTCTAGATTTGACAGAAGCTGATAAAGTTCGAAATTTCATACTTATGAAGAAGGCAATTTCAGAACAAGAATTTCTATACAATAAATATTGGAATAATATAGAAAAAAATACAAATTATGATGTTAGTTCATTCATTAGACACTATTTAACATTAAAAGAACGTAAGATACCTAATATTAATAAATTGTTTAAAGAATTTAAGAGATATGTATCAATAAAGAACATTGATTTAGTAGAACTACTAAGTGAGTTGCTAACATTTTCTAAATATTACAATTATATAATTAATGCAAACTCCTCAAATGATAAGTTTAACCTAGTTATGAAAAGGCTTAATAACTTAGAAAACTACACAATCTATCCATTCTTGCTTGAATTATATGATGATTTTTCAAGTGGACTTTTAAATGAAGAGGAACTTGTGGTTGTCTTAGGAAATATTGAGAGTTATGTCTTTAGACGTTTAATTTGTAGTATACCAACCAATACACTAAATAAGACATTTATGTCACTAGGAAGAGAAATTAAACGCTTTGATGATTATACAAAAAACTATTTCTCTATATTTCAGTACCTCTTAATAAAAAAAGAGGGCAATCAAAGATTTCCAAATGATGCAGAATTTAAAGAAGCATTTAAAAATAGGGATGTATATAATTTTAAAGCTAAAAACAAGACCTATCTGTTTGAGAGATTAGAAAATTATGGACACAAAGAAAAGGTTAAAGTTGAGGAACTTATTTCTGAAAACACAATTAACATCGAACACATTATGCCAAGAAAACTCACTCCTCAATGGATTGATGAATTAGGTACACATTATCAAGAAATTCACGATAAATATCTCCATACTATAGGTAACCTAACACTAACAGGATATAATTCTTCATTGAGTAATCGAACATTTAAGGAAAAAAAGGAAATGAAAAATGGATTCGATGACAGCAAGCTAATGTTAAATAAATACCTTAGAACACTTAATTCTTGGGGAGAAAAAGAAATTCTTAATCGAGCAGAAAATTTAAGTATTATTGCTGAAGAGATATGGGAATATCCTATTGTAAACTATGAAAGAAAAATTGATAACGAGTTAATTTATTCTATTATAGATGAATCTAAAGATTTTACAGGTGAAAAGATTGAAGCATATCTCTTAGGGGACAAGAAATTTGAAGTGGACTCTTGGAGAGATTTTTCAGTAAGTATTATAAATGTACTTAATGACCATGATTCAGTAAAAATGAGAAAGATTATTCAATCACGTTCACAGTATAATAACCTACTAACAAATAATATTAGTTTTAATCAAATTGACCTACGAAAACCTATAGAGATTTTTCATGGAGCTTACATAGAGGGGAACACTAATACAAAAACCCTTTTACAAATCTTAAAACAATTAATTGAAGTTTTTGATTATCAAGAAGAAGAAATCTTTATTGTATTGAAATCAGATAGAAAGTAATTAAATAATTATTAAAGCACTTGTTAAATAACAAGTGCTTTATCTGAATATTAAATTGCAGGGGTAGTTGGGAGATATTGCATTCAAACATAATTTCAATGGTACCAATGCCCCACTATAAAGAAAATACACTTTTGTGAGTGCCTACACTGTTTGTTCATATTCCTTTACAATTTTATAGAACGAGTTACGCTTTAACTCTAGAAGATTCATGAACTCTGTTCCAGTTAATTGTCTTGTTTTCCATTTTTGATAATTACTTTTTAATGTTTCAAGTTGTTTCTTTGACAGTGTATTTAAGTTTAATTGTGGTCTGCCAAGATGTTTTCCTGCTTTTTTGGCTGATATTATGCCTTCTCTTTGACGTTGTTTAATACGATTCCGTTCATCCTCTGCCATAAAAGACATTACTTCAAAGACAATATTACTTATCATTTTAAATATATCTTTTATTTCCTTTTGAGAATAGTCAATGTTTAGAGCTGGCATATCTAATACACGAACATTAATTTCATTATCCCTAAAGAATTGCCATTCCTGTTTAATCTGTTCTTGATTCCTACCAAGACGGTCTAATGATTTAATTACAAGTGTATCACCCTTCTCTAAGGCTCTTTTCATGTATTGATACCCTACACGGTCAAAGTCTTTACCACTTGCTTTATCCTCATATATGTACTTGTCCTCAATGCCTAATGCCTTCATTTCATCATATTGACGAGCCAAATTCTGTTCCTTTGAAGATACACGTAAATAAGCTACTGTTTTAGTCATTTGTAACCTCCGAATATATTATAATCCAATTATAACCAATGCATTTATAAAGGTCGATATATTTTATAAATAAATGTTTATTATTAAAATAACCTTTATAAACAATAAATACGGCTTAAAATGTACTTTTTTATTCGTGTTATAAACCTATACCTTAATAAACATTCATTAAATAAAAAAGTTTCCACATATAAAAACTATTTGTGGAAACCTTCTTAACTTTAGTTTTATAAATCATCTAACTTAAAACGATGTTAAATCATCACTGATGAGAGATTCTTTTTCTCTCTCTATTTCTTTCTTTAGTTCTCTTAGTATGTCAAATCTTATAGAATAACTGATGCCGATACAATCTAATAAAAAATGATTTACTACTTCAAAATTTTTAGGATGGTTAAACCATGAGTAAGAATTATCATCTATGATTTGACCTTTTATACATGTAGTTGGCGTAATAATTTTATTAAAAATATCCATTTCCTCTTCCGAAATCCCATACTTTTTTGAGTTTTCAATGTATTTTTCTTTTTTATTCCAAAGCAATTCCAATATTTTATAATTTGGCTTTTCAAAAGTTATAACAATAAAATTATTCCAATCGCTTCCTTTTTGACCTCCACTCGATTTGTAACCTTTAATTTGTTCATGAAAATTCTCTTCTATGTATTGCATACTATCTGCGTAAATCGACATAAACACATTTTGTAGATAGTCTACATCTCCACTTGTTTCATTATTATCATGATATACAATGAAGAATTTTTTCCCGAATGTGAGTTTTTTTCTCTCCAGTAAACTATCAGTATTTACTGCATCAAAATATTGGTAACTGTTACTATTGTATTCTAAAGCATCGCAGATAAATTTATATATTATTGAACGTCTAAAAGTTTTATAATCTATATCGTAACACAAGTCTAGGACATTAAGATAATCAGCAAAGTTATTACTAGAGTAGATATTATTTAATATCGTTTCCTGCAGTTCTTTTGTATCTGTGCAAATATACTGTGCAGAAAAATACTCTTGAAGGGATTTATGTTTCCATCTATATAGGTTTCCATCTTTGTAAAAGAGGGGAACATTCGCAACTAAATCAGTTAAAAATTTACTTTCTTTAAATGGGATTTTTGTATGACCTTTTGCGTTAGAAAGGTACTTTATTATTTCATCTCTATCATATTCTACCTTTCCCTTCTTCCATGTAAAGTAAGCAACATACCTCAAAACTGTATGAAACTCTTCAATATCTAAGCCACTTAATTTCTCGTGTACAAACATTCCTCCTTTGGTTAAATCATGATTTTCAAATAACGCATCATAAACTTGACGATAAAAGATACTTTTTTTGTATGAAATAGTCTGTTTATATTCATATCCTTTAAATAAAAGCGATACCATTAAAGGATTTGTTAAAAACTCTTCCAAATTTTGATAGTTTTTTCCTTCTGTAATTATCTCTATAAGCTGTTCTGCTATATTGTTTTTTTCATCATACTTTCTTAATAAATTAAATGCTTCATCTTGTTCTAATGGCTTTATATTAAACTCATGAAAATCAGCAAATGATGCTATAGCTGTTTGAGGTCGCGAAGAAAGAATGAAGATATTTTCTGATGCCTTTGAAATAAAACTTTGCAAGTCTTCCGTCACGCTACTCCTATCATCTAAAGGAATTTCATCGTATCCATCCAAAAAGAATATAAAGTCACCTCTTTTGATAAGGTTCAAAATAAAATTTCTGTCAAACTCCCCATCTATCGGGTTTAATTCTTTAAAAATCTCATCAAGAACTTTATTGGTTTTGGATAATTTTCTCAATTCTATGAATATCGGAACGCCCTCATTAGACTTGATAGAATCTATAAACATCCATTTAAGCAAGGTAGATTTACCCATTCCAGCAGAATCTGTAATAACTAATTTCTTATATTTTGAAATAAATTCTGCTTTATATCTATCAATCAAAACTTCTTCATTCGCGTGTGAAGATTGGAGGGATAAGGGAATGTATAGCTCCGCAAGGTTTTTCGGTCTATTTTGGAATACAACCGTATTCATAATATTATTTCTCTCATATCCCCGTTTTAAGTAATCTTTGAACTTATCTTCAAATATATTTTCATATAAATCATTTGTAAGTTTGCTCTTTTTATACATCTCCTGTAATTTAGGTTTTATCCATACATCTACCACCGAAGAAATGAACGGAGTTACTATTGGGGCAACATTTTTAACTATCTCAAGATTCGCATTCAAAATAATCCCACCTCATTATGTACTAACCAGATTATACCAATCATTTTGTTAGTGATAAAGAAATTTTGAATTTTGTATAAATCAAAAGATAAGTTATAGTCTTAATGACAAAAACTTTTTAACTTCCCACTTTAGCAAATAATTGCTTTTGTGTTTCTATTCCATTATCTTAACCAGTGCAGAAGTACATGCGTAGCCTATGTACGCCAATGGTAACCGCCCCATTTATCCAAAAGTCTATGTTGTTTTATACTTTAATTTCACACTACCTTTTAGACAAATCAAGATGATTTTAGATTAATTTTAAGACAATGACTGTATATTGGACAAAAGTTGAAACTTTTAGACAGGCATTTCCTTTAAGTTTGTACAAAGAAAACTCAAACAAAGACTACTCCAGTAAGAGTAGCCTTATGATGTATACCTATTTGAAGATAGAAAATCCACATTATTTATACTTGTTCTTGGTTACATAGCATATTTTATTTATTATTAGTCATTTTTCTACACGAAGGGCAATAGGGTCTTTCTAATAAATGATCACTACGTATTTCCCATTTATACCCACAACTCATACATTGTGCTGTTACTTTTTCTCTACTTGAAACGTAATTTAATACTTCAATAGTATTATCTGATTTTTTTAATACCTTCTGTTTATAAGCTTCTGCCCTTTTTACTTTGTTATCAACTTTATCTTCGCTAGGCTTATCTATTACTTTCTTAGTAGCTTTAGATTTTTTTCGTTTCCTAATTTTGGACAATTTTTTTGTAAGCAATTTTTCTACAAACTCATTATTTTGTACTCCTTCATTTATCATGCATACTTTTAAACAGTTATACGATTCTGAAGGATCTATACTAAATTGAGTTTCTTCATCGGTTAATTGATGAATTTCATCCAAGACAGCCGATAATTTATTCAATTTTCTACCTTTAATTGTATAATCATTAATCCCATGCTTATATTCAGCTTTTGTAGAAATAAAAGAGTTATCTATTTCATTATCAATTACGCAAGAAATGTTAAACCTTGTTGGTTTTACAGGAAACATAAACTCTTTCTCAATATACTCCATTTGAGACTGACAATTTATTGTTGTTTCATTCTTGATATAATTCTTTTTTTCTAATTTCTTTCCTTCATTATCAATAAAACAATAATCAATCCTGATAATATTTGGGTCTTTTCTAATAAATTCACTTCTGCTACTTCCATTATTTGAAATGTATATTTTAATATGACATGTGTTTAACAAATCATTATCTTCATTCATTTTTATAGTAAGATTATTCGACCTGTCTTTTAGACAAAATGACTCAAATTCCAAAGAAGGAAAAATCAATTTATATCTTTTATGGTTCATTTCCTTCAAATAGTTTTTCCGTAAGTCATAAGCTTTTATAAAAAGTTTATCTTTATAGTTCATTTCATCTTGTAGTTGCTTAATTTTTTTATCAAATATACCTATCTTATCTTTAAGTTTTTGAATCATCCCTTTGTTTTGTCGATTTACCGCTTCTTCGTATTCAACCTTAGCCAGGTTATAATCTACTAATGTTTTGTCTATCTTTTGATTCAACCTTTGAATTTCACTAATTTCAGCGTTAAGCTTATATAGTTTTATCAATTCATCAAGATTAAATTTTACTTCATCAAATTTTATTAGCGTGTCATTATTTAGCTCTTCTTTCTTTTCCAATAGATAGTTGATATTTCTAGGTAAGGAATACTCAAAATTAAATCTTGTAAATCCATATTCGTAATGAGACTTTATACCTTTAATATCTTCCAACAATATCTTCAAAAAATCATCTATTTCGGAGTTAGTCATTTGTGATTTTGAAAATCGAAAACTAAGTTGTTTAAGAAGAGAATTTAATTGATTAAATCCAAAAAATGAAGGTATTAATCTTTGAAAGTATTCATGTTCTTTTTCATCTAAATATTCTTCTTGTACCTCTTCTAAAACAACCATATGGAAGTCATGTAGAGTACAATTATTTTCTATCATGTATTTAAAAATTTTACATGCTTTATATTTCCCGTCATAGAAGGATGCTTTTCTTGAAAAGAAATATTTATGATACTCATCATATGAAAGCCTATTTAAAGCAATAATTTCTTCGAAATGCTGTTTATATCTATTTTGTATATTTTTTGCTTGTCCTATATAAATGGGGACAATTTTTTCATTAGTGAAATTGTCTATATAAATCATATATATACCTGAAACATTAAGATTCGTTTCTGGTGTAACTTCCCTATATAAATTGTCTTGTATTAATTGTTTTACTTGGTATTTTATATCATCAATCTCTCTCACTTTATTATCCATTTTATTTTCCCCTATAAATTAAACTTTATAGATTTCCTATATATATTTTACACCATTATCCTTATTTGTCCTTCTTGAACTACACTGTCTATAGTTGAATAATTGTTCACACGTAAAAACTATCTCAATTGACAGGTTTTTCAAAAGAATCATACGGGGATAACATTTAACAAGATTGTGGGGATAGGATACTATTTTGTAGGTAAAAAATGATTTTATAACTGTTTAATCAATAAAACGGTTGTTTTTTTAAGCAACCGTCATTTTTTACTCTCTAACTCTTTTATACAAACATCTAAAATTTCTTCAATTATTTTCGTTCTCTTTTTATTAGCAAATATGTCCCGGATAATAAATACAATACCTATTAAAAACATAATAATTAGCATCGATAAATTAACTACAGTTTGAAATATTTGTGATACATCGATTTCATGTGATGTTACTCGAGTAAAATAATTTATTATATTTCCATTACTAAGATTTGTAGCAAAAACTCCAAACAAAAAGGTGAGGAACACTTTTCCAAATAAATCAAATGGAGCTTCATTGTTTAGGGATTTAAAATACCCTTTTAATAACCTTAATTTTGTTACATCATGTTCTGAATAAACTAGTAGCTTTTTATAAACAAACTCCAAATTTTCTAGTAAATTTTCTTTAACTTCTGCATTGTCTAGAATCTTAATGATAAAACTGTCGCTTCCATCCAACCTATCAATCCAATTGTATAGTATTTTATTATTCTGTTTCTTATTATTGGAGTAAATTAGCGAATAATAGAAAAATATGATGATAAAAGTGTTTAGAATAATAAGGATAACATAATCGACATATTTGGGATTTATTAGATACGCAATAAATACAAATATTGTTGAAATAATAAAAAATATAAGTAAAAAAACAATAAATTTAAAACTACTTTTAAGAATATTTAACAATGTATTTATATCCCCTTTCTTTTACTAATTTAACATATTAGCAAGGAAAAATTTACTAATAAAAATTTCATTAGTAAAATTATATAGGAAAATAGGTTTACTTTGTTGAATTAATAATCTTAGTAAGGGGGAGATTATGATGGTTTATAAAAACGAAGAAATTGTGTTGCAAAATAAAATAATAATTGAGCATAGTTACATAGAAGATGGATTAAAGCTTATAGAGAGAGAAACGGTTATTCCCTCATCAAAAAAAAGATGTGATATTTTATTTGAAGATAAAACTGGAACAAAACTTTATATCGAAGTAAAAGAAGTAGTGGATGATAAAGCTATTGAACAAATTAATGAATATAGAATATTGGTAGGAAAAGAAAATTCAAGATTTATGTTACTTTCAAACTATCCAATACATGAGATTTATCAATTAAAGTTAAACAATTTACAAATTGAGTATAAGAATATTAATAAGAATGACATTGAAATACATTTAAAAAACGTACTAGAAATTCCGAAAGGAAATTCTATTTATCAAACTAAAGAAAATATCATTGGAATACTGGGCAAAAATAGCCTTATAGCAAATGGAATATATGAATATGTAGCTAACAATTTACATACTTTAGACACACCAATTATCTGTAATATCTCAGATGGAATTATGTTTCAAGTCGTGCAATGTAACGAGAAATTTCTATCAATATCAACTATTGGAAATCGATTGCTTTTTCATTTCCCAAATGGAAACCGTGATGAGGTATACGAGAAATACAAAAAAATAATCCCCGAATTATATCGATTCAAAGATAAGAATTTACAGATTGCTGAGAAAAAGGACAAAGAGCCTAATCAAATTGAAATTAAATTGGAATATATTAAGAGTTTAGAATACATCAAACCGCTTATTGATGAAGCGTTTAAAAAGGTATTAAAACATTTTTAAATCATTCTTTTACAATAACCAATAATTGTGTGGTGAATTTTTATGGTTCGGTATAATTCAAAATACATTAAAGCATAATTGATTGCCAATATAAACAATTAACAAGTAATATCCAAGCCAGATATATTCTTAGTATTGACCTTAATAATAAATCAAATAAAGTTGCCACTTTTATTATGATGAATCCTAGTAAAGCAGACTATAATACCTCTGATTTAACAGTAAATAAAGTTATTAAATTCGCTTTCATTAAAGGTAAGGGAAGTATAGGTTTAATAAATATCGTAAATTTATTTCCTTTTTATGAAACTCAGTCTAGTAGTTTACAAGCAGTTATTAATCATGTGAGAAATACGCCTAACATAAATTTCAAAGATATAATATCGTTGAATAATAAAATTATTAAGCATTCTCTACAATCATCAAATTATATTGTTTTGGCATGGGGAAATCCTTCTGATAATATAAACAAAAAGCTACACTTCGACCAATGCAATTATATAAAAAGTTATATAAGAGCCTTAAAAAACAACAAAACTTATGTCATAAAAACACATTATAAAAAAATTTTAACTAATGAAAGATACCCCAGACACCCTTCTAGACCATCCCTACAAGGATTTAAAAAATGTTGGATAAATGAAGCTGGAGAAATAATTATTTAGTTAAACATAGTTTTATTTATTTAATTATTTCTCTTGATAAAAATCGAATTTTATACAGAAAAACCCAAAAGAATATGGGGTTAAAATAATCTTCATGTTATATTAATACATGCAACTAATCAGTGACTAAAATCTTTTTTCCAAAATCGGTATTTAGAACAAAATTGTTCTGTTTGAGAAAGAGCAATTTTCTTTTTTTTACTCCTTTCGTAATCATCATTATTTTCTATTCCAAATATTTCTCCGACCAATGGTTTCATATCTTCTTCATACATAATAAAATCAGGAATAAAGTTATCATAAAACTCTATTGGATGATAAGGTTTCACAAATCGTTTTTCCTGTCTGCAAAGAGCTTCATAAATCACCTTTTCGTTACTACTTTCCACAAATAAACCCTTATCTGTTACAGGAATTAAACAATAATTACCCAAGCTTAAATTCTTATGGTATTTATCCTCTTTATACGCAAAACCAGCTACCACATATGTTGAACTATGCGGTTCTTTCTTAATTTTCTCTTTGAAAGTAGGCACATCAATATAAAAATCATGAATATTTTTAAATGAATCCTCACATGATACACACGTTTTTTTTGTACCATCATAAAGTGTAACTATTTTTCCAGTAGTTTCACGAAACAAGTACATATAAACAAAGAAAATATCTTTATTCACTTTTACTTCCCTTATACTCTTACGTTTATAATACATTTTATTTAAACTATTTCTCTTATTTGAAAATCTGATACGTTTTGATACCCCAAAAACATGATTTGCTACTTCGTATTTATCTTTAGGAAGTCTATGCTCTTTTCCGATAACAATATTTTCCCATGCCATCATATTTATTTTTGTTGCTAGACCAAAGATTGTCACTTCACCTTTACGAGTGGAATTAGGGAATCTTTTGTACACTTTATGAATCTCTTCAGTATTTTTAAGATTATCTCTTCTATCTTCAACCTTACCTTTTGTTAATGGAATAAAGTTCTCTATTCTAACAAAATATTCTCCAGTATCTTCATCGAACCTCCATGCCTTTTCATAGATGCTTCCCCCTTCAAATTCTGGATGTCTGCAACAATCATTGGAATGTCTTCTTTCCCTCGTGGCAGGATATAGAAAAAAAGGTTCTTTATCGGATATGTTCATCCTTATATGGTTTAAACAAGAACAATATAGAGAAATTTCTCCTTTTTCATGTTGTAGTTTTAGGTTTTTCAAATAATGTTCAGTCGCAGAATGATAACTTTTTTTCTCAATTAAAATGCCTGTTTTTTCATCAATTATTTCAAATGAACGTGCTGTATTCACTTTATCCCTCCTCAACATGATTCCAGATTATGTTAATCGCCAATTACATAATAATAGTTTTTAATAGAATAACATATTCTTCCAAACTCAGTTTAAATAATTTGCCTACTGGAAGCGAAAAAGTACAGAAATACGAGAAGTGAGGGTATTAGTAATATTCCTCTCCTATACACAGATAGAAACCCCATTAATGAATGGGGTTTCTCATCTATGTTATGTTTTTGTGTTTGAATGCTCGATTAGCATTAAGTTTTCCCATACATGGGTTGTGTCTTATGTTGAGTAACTTAAGGTTAATCCAATATCCAAAATCTTAGATACATTTTGTAATCATAACCTATTACTTTTTTTGTTTTACCTATAATCAGTCTTCTAAGAAATATGTATTATCAATACTAGGTTTTTCTTTTGGTTTGTAAGAGGAAATCCATTCATCATCGTCCATGTTGTTATGCCTTGCCATTTGTCGTTCCATCCATTCACTTTGTTGTTTTTGTTCTGAAAGATATTCTTGATACTCTCTTTCTAATCTGTCAGCAACTTCACCTGCAACCTTTTTTTTACTCACTCTCATTGCATCAATTTTCTTTTGACCTCCTTCTTTAACGAATGGACAAGTCGTTTCTTTCCAAGCTTTGTACCCATTAGATTGCCATTTTGTCTTCTTGTCGAAAATTTGATTAAACAGGTCACTATTAAATTTGATGTTTTCATCTGTAACTTTTGCGTATGCTTTATCAAGTGCCTTTTCTACAACTGTTTCATTTGTAACCTTTTGGATATTGCTTTCAACTGATACAGTTTGCATTGTGTATTGATTTGCTTCTTGTTTAACTTTTCCATCTCCATCTCGATAATGACTACCACTAATTTTAGCTATAAATTTTTCACAACCAATGAGAATTTCTCTTGCCGTTTTATCAGTTACACCAAGTATTCCTTCCCACTCTTTGATTGAGATTCTCCATTTGTGTTGGGCATTCTCTCGCCACATTGTGTAACAAATAGCCATTAAGTAATGACCATTATTCTCTGCTAGATTGTATTGGACATACTTAACTTTTGTGAAGCCTTTCCAAACGAAGGGATTTTCTTTCCACTCAACCTTAGTTTCTGCTTCAAGTTTTTCCATTTCTTTATTGATTGTGATGACTAAAATATCTTTTAAGATTTTATCTTCATGCTCAAATGATATATATCCTTTTGTTTTCAACCCTTCAAGTGCATCAACTACTCTATTTTTGTCACGAGATTTAGTGCTTGTCTCCCATCTAAGACCTTTAACCAACATATCAACCATTGTGACTGTTGTATTTTCTAAACCAATTTGCTTCATGAATTGCAGGTGAGCAAACAACATAAACTCATCCTTATTTAAGTGGTACTTTGTACCAAAACTAAATGCCACATTTGGAATAATGGCGTAACTTTTAACATTGTTCATTTTCATTTTAATTAACTCCTTTAATTTAACTACTTATCCACGACCTAGATAGTGAGTAACCCTAAATCCCTGCTACGATTGGTGTACTCAACCAACGATTGATTTAATTCTTCAGTTCTCTCAAAAAGCCAAAAACGTTTCATTGTTTTGTCATGCAAAGCGGTACAAATATACCTTTTTCCCTTCTCATAACGCAAAAACTCTAGTAAATTTGTTGAGTAGCAGAAGAAGTATCTTTCTCCATTCATTTTCATTTCTCCTTTTGTGATTTTCCTTACATTTTTTAAAGTAATTGTTGAGATTATGTATTACAAAAAAATAAAAAACATGACATTGGTCACGTTTGTCTGGTATCTCTTGCATTCATTTTCTTCTACCCCTGTTCTCTAATAAAAGATTACAGGGATTAAGCTATGCACACCTTCTGATTATCCTCCTTCTGGATTAGCTCATATTGATTCAGTCAAGTAAACCCCTTGACTATATTACTATTATACCATATTTTTTAGTTTTTGTCCAATTTTACGCTATATAACTATTGACATTATTGTTTATTTATGATATTAACAAAAACGCTCTATTAACGACATTATTCAACTATTCCTTTTTCCCCTTCCCTTTATAAGACCCAATTAAAATACTATCTCTATAGGAAAAAATTGCTGTAATGGAAGGGCGAAGCCCAACCGAACGGAGTGAGGTAGTGAGCAAAGCGAATAAAAGAAGAGCGTTAGCGAAAACAGATAGGATGGAGCGTAGCGACTACCTGTTTCTATCTTTATTTCTTTTCACTATATTTATTCTATACTCGGTAATATCTGCTCTTTTTAGGAGCATTTTTTCCAAACACGCTCGGAAATAATGCTCAAATTTGATGCAAAAATTTCTAATCAATTTGTAATAAATGCTTTGATTTAGTGCAAAAATTACCGCTGGATTTTTACAATCGATAATCATAACCTTTTAACTCATGAAAATAATTACACTAATAAAGGAAGGAACGAGTATCGGAGTTGCAACTGCAAGATAAATATTCCTTTCTGCAAATGCTATAAGTATGATAATTCAGTAGAGTATCTGACAACAAATGAAGGATGAACATATTTGCCCATCCTTTCAAAAGTTACATTCATTGTTGATACGTTTTCCCTATTCTCTCCGCTTCTGCATTGATTTCATCGAGTTTATCATTTACGTCATTAGTTAATACACTAACACCTTTGCTAAAAGTTTCTTCATTTTCATGTGTTGCTCCATTCATTACGGCTACACCACCCATAAAAACAAGTTCTGTAAATTCTATTGTCAATGTATTTAATTTTTTGAATTTCTCTGGTACACCATTTTTCTCATCGCCTTTTTTCAGGACATCGCCAAATGTTGCCGTTTTTGCTAATGTCTCTGTAAATTGATTTTTCCAATTTTCATCTTTATATAAGGAAGAATTATTCTCCGCTTCTTGAATTAAATCAAGAAGTGCCATTGAATCTGTAAGCAATACATTGTCAAATGCATCTTCAAATACTTTAAGATATTTTTTCTCATCTTCACTCAAAGGTATTTTTTCTATAGTTTGAGTTTCTTCAATTTGTTCTGTAGTGTCTGTTTGTTCAATATTGTCACTTGCTTTTATTGCTTCACTCTTCTTACTTTCTTCTTTTCCCCTATTCTCTGTTTTAGTTGCTTCGGCTTTGTCTTCTTTATTGCAACCAACAACAAAAATGAGTAGACATACTAATACTAATGAAAAAAATCTTTTCATCGCTTCTCCTCCTCGTATTCCTACTTTACTTTCATTTCTATTAATCCCTTGCACCTTTCACTAATTAAAAAGTACCATAATGTTCTAATATTATGAATACATATTTTTTTTAGTTTTAAAAAAACGATGTGAAGAAAGGGAGAACACCTTCCGCTTTATACTTATTTCGTTAGCATTTCATTCAACATTTTTTTATACATTAATAATCGTTTATGACGGAAAGAGTTTCTAATACCTGTATATGTTGGTCTTGCCTTTGTACATTCTTGTGCTACTTTTTTGGTGTAATAGGCAATATGTTTGATTTTCTTATTCATACCTACTTAATACCCCATTTTGACAACGGACTATGCTGGTTATACTTTTGTCCAATTTCTTCTCTGGTTAAGTCCATATAGGCTTGCTCTGTGACCGTTACGGAGCTATGTCCTAATATTCTACTCAATGTATAAAAATCTCCACCATTCAGTAAATAATGCCTTGCAAAGTTATTCCGTAATTGATGTGGATGTATATTAAGTCCAATCTGTTGTCCTGCTTTTTTAAGCTGTTTTTCAAAGGAGTGGATAGTAAGAATCGTGTTTCTAGTTGTCGGGAAGAGCAAATTCGTTTCTGTATATCTGTCTTTAAATTTAAAGTAATGTTTTAGTTCCCTTGCCATAACCTGAGAAAAGTAGACGTACCTTTCCTTTCTGTCTTTTGTTTTGGTTACTAAAATCATTCGATGTTTAAAATCAATTGATTCTACCTCCAAAGCTAAACATTCAGTAATTCGCATACCAGTGTCTTGAAGTAACATGGTTATGATTTTATTTCGATACCCATGAAACGTTGTGTAATCAAACTGTGACAGTAGACGATTAAATTCATCTTGATTTATTCCAACCTTTTGTCTTCGTTCTGTTTTAATTTGTTCAATTTTGGTAACTGGATTTTTGTGAAGTTCACCTTCTTGTTCCAACCAATTAAAGAATACCTTTATATTACGGATATAATTGTTAATGGTTACACTTGATACGGTTTTCTTGTAATCCCTTCGATTTTGAGGGTGATTAATTGTCTTTGATATTTCTCTATTAACAACGGTGTATTTCCCTCTTTCTTGCACATAAGCTACATATTGGCGTATATGGCCTGTTTTGACTCGTTGGACATCATCTACCCCATGCTCCGCTTTTAAATAGGCTAAAAATAGCTTCAGTGATTGCTCATAGGATGATAATGTTTTAGGTGACAAATTTTTACTCTGACAAGCCAGTAAAAAGTCCTCAAGATGAAACTCTAGTTCAGATAATTTCATTAAAAAATCCTCCTCATTTTCCAACAAAACACAAAACCCAATAAATCAATTGATTTATTGGGTGAGATTAGTAAAGTTTATTGGCTTTAAATCCGAAAGATGAGTTGGTATTTAAGAAATTCATTGGTTTAGTGTTTCCCCTAAAGCCTATTCCTAACCCTCTCAGCTTGCCTTATGTTCTAAACGTAATTTATCCGCAACCATAGCGATAAACTCTGAGTTTGTTGGTTTAGCTTTGGACATGCTTACGGTGTACCCAAATAACGAGGAAATGGAATCAATGTTTCCACGGCTCCATGCAACCTCAATAGCATGTCGGATTGCACGTTCAACACGGCTGGCTGTCGTATTATATTTCTTTGCGATATCAGGGTATAATACCTTCGTAATCGATCCCAGTAATTCAATATCATTGTATACCATTGAAATAGCCTCACGTAAGTATAAATATCCCTTAATATGCGCAGGAACACCAATCTCGTGAATAATGCTTGTAATGCTGGCATCTAAGTTCCTTGGTTTATGTTCAGTGTGTGTCCGGTAATTTCCGGTAGGTACCTTGCGGCTAACCTGGCTGCTTTTACCACTCACCTGACGGATATGGTTTCCTAAATTCTCCATATCAAACGGCTTTAAAATAAAATAAGACGCTCCAAGCTCTACAGCCTTCTTCGTAACGTCTTCTTGACCAAATGCAGTCAACATAATAACGTTTGGAATAGCGCCTTTCTTCAACTCTCTTAAGCGCTCTAGAACGGCTAATCCATCAAGATGAGGCATAATAATATCTAAAACGAGTACATCCGTATCCGTTGATTCAAGCATATCTAAACAATCCTGACCATTGTGAGCAATACCTGCAATCTCCATATCATCCTGGGACGAAATATAGTCCTCTAATAACCCCACTAATTCCCTATTGTCGTCAACGACACAAACTTTAATCTTTTTCACCTTTATTTCCTCCTCAAATCCAAATGGTCATATCTCTATTTTATCGTTTATCTTTTATTGTCTTAATTCTATTCTAAATTAGAAATTCGACAATGCAACTAAAATTCCTCTAGTTTTTTTAATATTTCTTAAAATAGTGATAAAATCTTATCTTTTCTTTGTTTTCCTTTAAATTTCGACTAAATTCGCATATATGCCTTATTCTTCCATTGTTTTGTCGAATAATCTTATGTAAAACAAAATAGGCTGAATCGCCTATTTTGTTTTTATTCTTAGTATGGTCTAGCTGTAATGGAGTTTCGTTTTCGTTTTAACTTGCTTTTTCTTGTGGTTTTTCATATATGTTAATTCCTGCTTCATTTAACATCCATTCAATGTGCACTCCATAACCGGAGGTTGGATCATTGACAAAGACATGTGTTACGGCACCAATCAGCTTACCATCCTGAATAATAGGACTTCCGCTCATACCTTGAACGATTCCACCCGTTTTTTCTAGAAGCCTTGGGTCGGTAACTTTTAATACCATGCCTTTCGTTGCTGGAAATTTCTGCGGGATAGTGCTGACAATTTCAATATCAAATTCTTCAACCTTGTCATCATTTACAACTGTTAAGATTTTTGCCGGACCCTCTTTTACTTGGTGGGAAAGGGCTATTGGCATTGGCTTATCCATAATTCCGTTCTTTAAATCTCTATTTAACACCCCAAATATGCCAAAGGGACTATTTTTTGTGATATTTCCGACAATTTCACGATCTGAAGAGAAACGTGCAAGCTTTTCACCAGGATCACCATTACTTCCTTTTTCAATAGAAGTAACAGTTGAACGAACGATTTGACCATCTTCAACAACTATCGGCTTCTTTGTATCCATATCAGAAATAACATGTCCTAAAGCACCATATTTTTTCGTTTGTGGATGAAAAAAAGTCATGGTTCCAATACCTGCTGCTGAATCACGAATATATAATCCAAGCTTATAGGAGTTTTCTCCCTTATCTTTAAGCGGAGTAAGCTTCGTTGTGAACTTACCACTTTCCCTGCTAATAACCATATCTAATGCCTGCCCGCTTTGTCCTGCATTTTGTACAAAAGGAGCTACGTCTGTCATTTTTTCAATTTTGTTTCCATTGATTTCGGTAATGATATCACCAATTTTTATTCCTGCAATTTCACCAGGTGATTTTTTTCCGTCTTCGGTATTAACTAAATGGTGACCTACGACCAATACGCCAACCGTGTTTAATTTAACACCAATGGATTGTCCTCCTGGCTGTACTTTAAAATCCTTTAAGACATTTACATCGACCTTTTTTACGGGAATTCCTGCAAATTCCAGTAACATTTCATCTTTACCGTCTACACTGGCTGTTAGGGAAACACTGCTTTGATCTTGCTCAAGTGTGATATTTGGATTGTGAGATACTAATGAGGCTGATACCGGTACAGCCTTTTGGAAAGTATATTCTTGTCCTTCAAAGACTGTAATGGTCTTTGGTATATCAAGGTACTGCTGAAATGGCTGAAAAAATAGAACGCTGATTAATGAAACAAGGAGAATTCCACCAATGATCTTTCTAATTATTTCTAACTTCAAAATCTTCACTCTCCTCGCTTCTGTTTCACACTTATATCGAAATGGCTACATCTTTAATTTTGCCTGCATCTGCGCCATTTATAACCTGATACAACATAAAAAAGCTCCCCTAATTGGGAAGCTTTTCAATTTTTTTATTTTCTGAAGCTAAAAACAACAATTCCTCGGCATGTTTTTTAGTTAGATCAGTAATTTCAGCACCTGAAATCATGCGGCCAATTTCCTTTATTTTCTCTTCGACACTAAGTGGACTGACCGAAGTTTTGGTCCGGCCGCCTTCAGTAACCTTGGAAATAAAAAGATGAGTATCTGCCATGGCCGCTACTTGCGGCAAATGAGAAATACATAAAACTTGCGAATCAACAGCTACATTATATATTTTTTCAGCAATTGACTGGGCCACTCTGCCGCTGACTCCTGTATCCACCTCGTCAAAAATAATCGAGGTAACACCTTGGTGCTTTGAAAAAATACTTTTTAGTGCCAGCATAATTCTTGATAGCTCTCCGCCGGAGGCAATCTTTGATAATGGCTTTAATGGTTCACCAGGATTTGTGGAAATATAGAACTCCACGTGATCGACTCCGTTTTTTGAAAAATGGGGTAATATAGTTTCAAATCGAATTTCGAATACAGTTTTCGCCATGTAAAGTTCTTTTAACTCATTGTGTATTAAGTTAGTAAGCTTATCAGCCCATTGTTTTCGGAGTTCGGTTAACTGCTTAGCCTCCAGAATTAAGTCCTTTTTAATGGATGTTAATTGCTTTTCTAATTGACCTATGTGAGTTTCTTTATTCTGCAATGTTTCGATTTCTTCTTCGATTTTTGCAGCGTATTCTATAATTTCTTCAATGGTTTTTCCATACTTCCGCTTCAATTGATTAATTTCATTTAACCGTTCTTCAATCTCATTTAAACGTTGGGGATCATATTCTAATCCGTCTAGATCATTCCTTAATGTCCGAGAAGCATCTTCCAATTGATAAAAGCTGTTCATAACGGATTCATATATTTCTTTATAAGAGGAATCCAATGAAGCAGCATCTTCAAGGTGCCCCATTACCATACTAATCCAATCTAGCCCCTTTTGTTCTCCCGTAAGAGCATTATAACTGGATTGAATCGCCTCAAATACACGCTCAAAATTCGCAAGTTTTCTTTTTTCTTCGAAGAGTTGTTCATCTTCATTAATCTTTAATTTTGCATTTTGAATCTCATCAAACTGAAATTGAATAAGATCGAGTCGGTGCGCTGTCTTTTGCTCATTTTCACTTAATGATTTAAGCTTCTGGGACGTTTGTTCATAGCGGTGAAACACTTCTTGATATTCTGCTTGTGACTGAGAAATTTCTTCAATCCCGTATTGGTCGAGTAATAGTAAGTGCCTGCTCTCATCCATTAAATCTTGGTGTTCGTGCTGACTATGTATGTCCACTAGGGTTGAACCTACTTCACGAAGAGTCGATATCGTCACTAGCTTTCCATTGATTCTACAGACACTTTTGCCTGAATGAGAGATATCTCTCCGTAAAACAACCATTCCTTCTTCGATTTCGATTCCAAACTCAAGAGCCTTTGAATGACAAGGATGGTGTTCATCAATTTGAAAAAGACCTTCGATTTCGGCTTTTTCCTCTCCATGTCTGACAAATTCAGCGGAACCTCTGCCACCTACGAGCAGATGGATAGCATCAATAATAATGGATTTCCCCGCACCTGTTTCTCCTGTTAAAACGGTCAGCCCTTTGTCAAAAGAAACGGAAAGGGCCTCAATGATAGCAAAGTTCTTAATCGATAATTCTGATAACAAGGTATATTCCCCCTTTAAAGCATGTCAAGGAACCGGTTAGTGATTGTCTCTGTATCTTCTGGTGTACGACAAATGATTAATATCGTATCATCGCCGCAAATGGTTCCTAGTACTTCCTCCCAATCAAGGTTATCTAATAAAGCACCAATTGCCATAGCATTACCAGGCAGACATTTCATTACTAATAAATGACCTGCGGAATCTATGCGGACAAAGGCATCCATCAATGATCTTTTTAATTTTTGCAATGGATTAAATCGTTGATCGGCTGGAAGGCTATATTTGTATCTCCCATCTAATAACGGAACTTTAACCAGATGTAGTTCTTTAATGTCTCGAGAAACTGTTGCTTGTGTCACATTAAACCCTGCACTTTTTAATTCATCAACAAGTTCATCTTGTGTTTCAATATCATTAGCAGTGATAATTTCTCTAATTTTTATATGACGTTGACCCTTATTCAATCGATTCACCCCGTAATTATTAAAACATTTACGTATCTTGTACAAAAATGTCGCTTATACCCATATGTTAGCCCATTTTGCTAAGGAAGTACAATTAATATTTTGCGAAAGGCTGTGTTAATATTACCTGTTGATTTCCACTCCACTAAGGAATGCTTCTTAGAATAATCATCGCAGGGACAGGCGGTCTTTGCCTGTCCCGAGGCACTTCGCTTTCCGCGGGCGTGCTGCCGGGGAGCCTCCTCGGCGCTTAAGCGCCTGCGGGGTCTCCCCAGCCCCGTACTCCCGCAGGAGTCTTCGTGCCTTCCGTTCCAATCAACAGGGTGCAAAATTAACAATTTGCTTTAACACAGCCTATGAAAAAGGTCCATATCAAAAAGGAAGGAAAAGCATAGGCTTATCCTTCCACGTCTTGTTTAGATTTAAATTCCGAATGAGCATCTTTTACAATTTGTGCAGGTTGTTCAGGCAACTGATTTTGGCCGGTTTCCTGCTCCCCCATCCATTTTAGGTGAAGGAGAAACTCAATATTTCCATCTCCACCGGTAATCGGAGAAAAGGATAAATTAATCGCATTAAACCCTTGTCCAAGTGCAAAATCAACAATTTTATTAACAACCTGTACATGGACTTTTTCATCACGTACAATACCTTTTTTCCCAACCTGCTCACGACCCGCTTCAAATTGCGGCTTAACAAGTGCTACAATATCACTTCCAGGTACAAGCAAGGTTTTTAATACAGGTAATATTAATTTTAATGAAATAAAAGAAACATCTATCGTTGCAAAATTAGGCATTTCACCTGCTAAATCTGCAGGTGTTACATATCGAAAGTTGGTTCTTTCCATTACCACTACTCGTTCATCCTGACGCAGCTTCCAAGCAAGTTGATTATAGCCGACATCTAAAGCATAGGACATTTTTGCTCCATTCTGCAGGGCGCAGTCAGTAAATCCACCCGTCGAGGCACCTATATCGAGCATAACCTTATCTTTAACTGTGACATCAAAAATCTTTAATGCTTTTTCTAATTTAAGACCACCACGGCTGACGTAAGGAAGAACATTTCCCTTTATCGCTAGAGGGATATCTACTTTTACTTTCTCACCAGGCTTGTCTAACCTTTCTTCGTTCGTATAAACAAGACCTGCCATGATAGAACGTTTTGCTTTTTCTCTTGTTTCTGCTAATCCTCTTTCAACTAATAAAACATCTAATCGTTCTTTATTCTTCATAGGTTATGCCCTTTGTTGTTTTTTTCGTGCGAGTATAGTTATTCTTTTTACAACCTCTGCAGTAGTCATTCCAATTTCTTCTAAAAGTGACTCTACATCACCATGTTCGATAAATTGGTCAGGGATCCCCATCCGGTCGATTGCTTGATGGTAATATCCTTTTTCATGTGCATGTTCTAGAACAAAACTTCCAAAGCCGCCCTGCAGGACCGCCTCTTCAATGGTTAGGATAGGAATATTATTTAAGAATAACTCATTAAGCATCTTTTCATCCAAAGGCTTGATGAAACGCGCGTTTATTACTTTTACCGAAATCCCTTGTTTCTCTAGCGTTTCTGCCGCTTCAAGAGCCATCGGTATTGTTGTACCAAAAGTTAAGATTGCCGCATCCTCGCCATCCTTCAGAATCTCCCATGTACCAATTGGAATGCTCTTTAATGTTTCATCCATTGGTACACCCAAACCATTCCCTCTTGGGAATCTCATCGCAATAGGACCATCATCATAAGCCATCGCAGTATAAACCATATGCTGGCCTTCATTTTCATCCTTAGGCATCATTAAAATAATATTAGGGACATGTCTTAAAAAAGCAATATCAAATACGCCCTGATGTGTTTCACCATCCGCACCTACTAATCCAGCTCGATCGATTCCAATAAAAACATTTAAATTTTGACGGCATATATCATGAACAACCTGGTCATAAGCTCGTTGCAGAAAGGTAGAATAGATCGCTAAAAATGGTTTCATATTTTGGGTTGCCAATCCAGCGGCAACTGTAGCTGCATGCTGTTCTGCAATTCCAACATCATACATTCTCTCCGGAAACTCACTTGCAAAGCCCTCTAGCTTTGACCCAACTGGCATAGCAGGCGTTATCGCCACAATACGCTCATCTTCACGAGCCAGCTTGCGAACTGTTTCACTTACTAGGCTGCTCCAGGCTGGCGGTGCCTTATCTGGTTTGACAAAAGCACCTGTATCCATTTTATAAGGCCCCGTACCATGCCAAGTACCTTTTGTATCACTTTCAGCAGGATGAAAACCTTTCCCTTTCTTCGTGATAACATGAAGAAGGACTGGTCCTTCCGTTTTTTTAGCATACCTAAAATTTTCAAATAAAGCTTCAAAATCATGTCCATCAACAGGACCTAAGTAAGTGAAACCCAATTCCTCAAAAAACATGCCGGATACAAATAAATATTTCAGACTGTCTTTCACACGCTCCGCCGTTGCTGCCAGTTTCCCTCCAACAGCAGGTACCTTTTTCAATAACAATTCTAGCTCGTCTTTAACCCATTGATATTTACCGGCTGTACGTAATTGGCCTAGGATATTATGAAGAGCACCAACATTTGGTGCAATGGACATTTCATTGTCGTTTAAAATAACAATCATATTCTTTTTTTCATGACCTATATGGTTTAATGCTTCTAACGCCATACCTCCGGTTAACGCACCATCGCCAATAATAGGTACAATAAAGGAACTCTCTTTTTTCAGGTCTCTAGCTATGACCATCCCCATTGCCGCTGAAAGGGATGTTGAGCTATGGCCGGTTTCCCAAACATCGTGCTCGCTTTCAATCCTTTTTGGGAAGCCGCAAAGTCCTTTAAATTGACGCAATGTATCAAATTCACAAGCCCTGCCAGTAAGAATTTTATGAACATAGGATTGATGTCCTACATCCCAAATAAATTTATCTTTGGGGCTGTCAAAACATTTATGTAAGGCAATGGTTAATTCAACTACACCTAAATTCGGTCCAATATGGCCTCCAGTAACAGACAGTTTCTCAATCAAGAATTGTCGTATCTCTTGACTCAAAACCTCCAATTCTTGATTTGACATCCCTTTTAAAAAGGAAGGGTCTTTTATTGATAATAGATCCATTTTTGGACCACTCACTTTCATACTTTTTCTATCGATTCACCTAGTAAAAAATAGCCGCTATCACAAAAAAGTGGTAACGGCATTGACAACGTTCTCTACATTGACAACAATTATAACACAATTACGTTGTTGTTCAAATACCAGTTATTTAGTGGTCTCTTGATGCTATAAGATCAGCAATTTCTTTGAGTAACTGAATGTTAAGACCTGTCTTTTCTAAGTGTTGTTTTGACAAGTCCAAATGCTGTCTTAATGCTTTTTTGGCACCCTCCATGGACAATAATTGTGGATAGGTGCTTTTCTCGTTAGAGGAATCACTTCCAACAGGTTTACCTAATAACTCCTGATTTCCTTCTAAGTCGAGAATGTCGTCTTGTATTTGAAAAGCAAGTCCTAAATGATGGGCAAATGCTGACAGGCTTTCTAGTTGAGTTTGATTGGCTCCACCTAGCAGTGCACCTGCTATGACGCTAAATTTTAATAACTTCCCTGTTTTATGTATATGGATATACTCTAGTTCTTCAATGGTGAGAGTTTTTCCCTCTCCTTCCATATCCGCCACTTGACCTCCCACCATACCTTCACTCCCAGCAGCTTTAGCCATCTCCATAACCAATTGGAGTTTGGTTTCACAAGAAGCAAATTCATTAGGAGTTTGGCCAATGACTTGAAAACTGTAGGTCAATAATGCATCTCCCGCTAAAATGGCGACTGCCTCCCCGAACACCTTATGATTCGTAGGCTTGCCTCTTCTGAGGTCGTCATTGTCCATACTTGGCAAATCATCATGGATTAACGAATAGGTATGAATCATTTCAATGGCAGCTGCCGCCATTAGACCGATTTTGGGATCTTTCTCAAAAGCAGAGAGCGTGGCAAATACTAGTAGAGGACGGATTCTCTTTCCGCCTGCTTCAAGAGAATAATACATAGCTTCTTTAATAATAGAAGGTGCATTCAGCTTTTCCACCAAGGTTCGAAGCTCTGATTCAAGCAGTTGTTTATGTTCTTGTGCAAAAGCATCTAGAACTTTAGTAGTCAAAGCCTATTCCTCCTCTTCAATCGTAAAGTTTTGTTTTCGTCCGTCCTCCGTAATAATCTGTGTTAATTGTTCTTCAACACTTTTTAACTTATCATGACAAAGCTTTGACAGCTCCATACCCTCTTTATAAAAGGCAATGGCGGCTTCGAGTGGGACATCCCCTTCTTCAAGCTTATCCACGATTTGTTCCAGCTTATTCATTGCTTCCTCAAAGGAAATCTTTTGTTCATTACTCACGGTTTTCGCTCTCCTTTATGTTCTGTACATTACAGAGAAGGCTGCCATCTGTTAATTGAATTTGAAGTGGTTCGTTCTCTTTTACTTGTTTAACACTTTTTATTAATACATTGTCTTCAGAATAGACGAGACTGAATCCTCGTTCCATTATTTTTAACGGGCTCAAGGCTTGAAGTGTTGCGAGGATTCTTTCGAATTCTGTTTGTTTCTTCAAAAAGATTTGTCCCATCGCACGTTGAATGTCTTTTTTTGAACGCTCAAATCTAACCTCCGCATCTCGTAATGCTACTTTTGGATGGTTACGAACGAGTCGGTTATGTATCGTTTGGTGCTTAGACTTTTTTAAATCAGTTAATCTAGCAGCACCACGCACAAGTGATTCTGTTAATTTATCTACCTGTTCTAGCTTTTGTTCATAAAGGCGCTGTGGGTAACGAAATGCATAGGACTTTTGTGCACGCTCTAACCGTTGTTTTTCATATCGATATCTGCCGTTCATAGATTGAAGCATCCTGGTTTTCCGTTGGAGCAGTCTTTCCATTAATTCATCGATATGAGGAACAGCCAGTTCGGCTGCTGCAGTTGGGGTAGGAGCACGCATGTCCGCAACAAAATCTGCAATCGTAAAATCTGTTTCATGTCCGACGGCAGAAATAATAGGAATAGCTGATTTATTAATGGCTCTAGCTACTATTTCCTCATTGAAAGCCCATAATTCTTCGATTGAGCCGCCTCCGCGTCCAACAATAAGTACATCTATCTCATTCATCTTGTTTGCTTTATCAATAGCTCGCGCAATCGATGCTGCAGCATTTTCGCCTTGTACAAGCGCTGGTAAAACAAGGATATTCGCAATCGGATAACGCCTTTTAATAGTGGTGATAATATCCCTTATTGCTGCCCCTGTTGGTGATGTTATAACCCCTACCGTTTTCGGATAACTCGGAATTGGCGTTTTTTGCTCTATAGAGAATAAGCCTTCAGCTTCAAGTCTTTTTCTTAACTGCTCGTACGCTAAAAATAATTCCCCAATTCCATCTGGCTGCATCTCTTTAATATACATTTGATATTGACCACTTGGTTCATAGACAGAGACATCCCCTTTTACAACCACCTTCATTCCGTTTTCAGGTAAAAACTTCATAGTACGTGATTGGCTTGAGAACATCACTGCAAGAATACGTGCTTTTTCATCCTTTAAGGTAAAATACATATGTCCGCTTGAATGCTGTTTGAAATTAGAGATTTCCCCTCTTACATGTACATCCTGCAAGTGAGGGTCTGCATCAAATTTTCTTTTTATGTATTTTGTTAATGCGAGGACAGATAAATACTTTTTTTCCTGCATAAGGAACTCCTTTTTAGAACCGCAGCGTATTTTTAGCTGATTTAAGAGTGTTATACATGAGCATAGTAATCGTCATGGGACCTACTCCTTTTGGTACAGGGGTAATATAGCCTGCCTTCTGACTTACTTCATCAAACGCAACATCACCGCAAAGCTTACCTGCATCATTCCGGTTTATTCCTACATCAATGACAACTGCACCTTCTTTTACATGATCAGCATTAATAAAGTTGGCTACACCAACTGCAGCAACGAGAATATCAGCTTGAGATGTATGGTACTGTAGATCGACTGTTTTTGAATGACAATAGGTTACAGTTGCATGTTGATTGAGAAACAACTGACCAACAGGCTTCCCAACAATATTACTTCTCCCCACCACAACAACATGTTTACCTGCAACAGATATACCCATTTCTTCTAAGAGGACCATAATTCCATAAGGGGTACACGGTAAGAATGCATCTTGCCCCGTCATCATTCTTCCAATATTTATCGGATGAAATCCGTCTACATCCTTTAAAGGAGATATGGATTCAATAACTCTTGTTTCATCGATATGCTTTGGAAGTGGAAGTTGTACCAAAATGCCATGGATAGCCGGATCTCCATTTAGTTCCTCTATTTTTGTTAGTAGTTCTTCCTGGGTAGCCATTTCCGGTAATTCAATCAACACGGAATGCATACCTAGCTCTCGACAAGTTTTTTCTTTATTCGTAACATATGTTCTCGATGCATGATTATTGCCTACAAGAATAACTGCAAGTCCAGGTGTAACGCCAAACTCCTTCAGCTTTTGGACCTCAGATGCAATTTCTACTTTTTTCTTTGCTGCTATTTCTTTCCCATCAATAATAATTGCTGCCATGAGTATCTCCCCTTATTCAGATTAAGAAGTGTTAATTATAGTTTTTCTTTTACTTTCGACAGGACTCCATTAATAAAACGGCTTGATTGTTCATCCCCATAAATCTTTGCTATTTCTATCGCTTCATCTAAAATAACATTTTCAGGAATTTCATTGCGGAAATATAGTAACTCATATATAGCAATCCTTAATAAATTCCTATCAACAGTTGCTAAACGATCCATCGTCCATTTTTCAAGATTTTCTTTAATAAGTGGATCAATTTCATTCTTTTGTTCGACTACTCCCAATACTAGCTTTGTTAAGTAGTCATCTCCCGCTTCACCTTCTAAAACATGTTCAATTGCAGAAGATGGGTCTGTGTTACTTACATCGATTTGAAAAAGAGCTTGTAACGCCTTTTCCCTTGCTGTTCTTCTCTTCATTATACATTTAACTCCTTTAGAGATAGTAATTAATTTTTGTCGAATTTAATCCAACCATTGCATGATGTTGTTTTGTACATAAAAAGATAATAGCATAACTAAAACTGATTCGCACTGTAAGAACTTATTTTTACCTAGAACCAGTATACTAATAACCGTAAAAAAGAAAAAACCAAAGGATATCTCCTTTGGTCAATGAATTAAATTTCTTCTTCAACTTCTGGTTCGGGTTTTTGGGTTTCGAAGGAGATACCGACAACGTGTATGTTTACTGCCTCTGCCTCTAATGCAGTCATGTTTAACAAGGCTTGGCGAATGTTATCTTGTATTTTTCCTGCTACTGTAGGAATGGATACACCAAATTTCATTAAGCAGTATACATCTACAGTAATTCCTTCTTCTGATAGTTCCACTTTAACACCTTTACCGTGGTTTTTCTTGCCTAACCGTTCTACTACACCAGTAGCAAAATTCCCACGCATTTGCGCTACTCCTTCGACCTCGGAAGCAGCTATACCCGCAATGACTTCAATGACTTCAGGTGCAATTTCTACTTTACCATGCCCGCTGTTTCCTTGACTCATTTCCAGTACATTATTCTCGCTCATAAAGTACACCTCCAGATTTTAGCTAGACTTCATCACATCGTGTAACTCAAGAAACTTTGTATTGAATTGTCCTTCTACGAAATCTTCATGCTCAAGTAATTTTAAATGGAACGGAATGGTTGTATGAATACCCTCGATCACAAATTCGCTTAGCGCACGTTTCATTCGTGCAATTGCTTCTTCCCTGCTATTACCATATGTGATGACTTTTGCAATCATGGAATCATAATAAGGTGGAATGGTATAACCCGGGTATGCCGCTGAATCAATTCGAACACCAAAGCCGCCAGGAGGCAAATACATATTAATTTTCCCCGCTGAAGGCATGAAGTTCTTTTCCGGGTTCTCTGCATTGATTCGGCACTCAATCGCCCAGCCGGTAAACGTAACATCCTGCTGATTAATTGTTAATTTTTCTCCAGAAGCTACTCGGATTTGCTCCTTAATTAAATCAATACCTGTGACCATTTCAGTAACTGGGTGCTCCACCTGTATTCTTGTGTTCATTTCCATAAAATAAAATTTACGATTGCGGTAGTCATATATAAATTCTACCGTTCCTGCACCGGAATAATCAACTGCTTTTGCGGCTTTTACTGCTGCATTTCCCATTTCAGCACGAATTTCTCCATCTAAGGCTGGTGAAGGTGTTTCTTCTAAAAGCTTTTGAAGTCTACGTTGAATCGAACAGTCTCTTTCTCCTAGGTGGATCGTGTTTCCATAGGAATCTGCAAGTACTTGTATTTCAACATGACGGAAATCCTCAATATACTTTTCTATGTATACTCCTGGATTACCAAAAGCAGTGAGAGCCTCCTGCTGGGTAATATTAATTCCCTTAACTAGTTCCTGCTCATTTTTTGCTACACGGATTCCTTTACCGCCCCCGCCAGCAGTTGCTTTAATAATTACAGGATATTGTATCCTTGCAACAAGCTCAAGCGCCTCATCAATATCATTAATGATTCCAGTGGATCCAGGTACAATGGGTACCCCAGCATCTTTCATCGTTTCTCTGGCAATATCCTTTGTGCCCATTTTAGTAATCGCTTCAGGACTTGGTCCTACGAAGGTGATATTACATTCACGGCAAAGCTCTGCGAAATCGGCATTTTCTGCTAGAAATCCATATCCAGGATGTATCGCATCGCATGCAGTCAGCTTTGCTACGCTAATCAGATTTGTAACATTTAAGTAGCTGTCTTTTGATAATGTCGGTCCTATACAATAGGCTTCATCTGCAAGTTGTACATGCAGGGCTTCACGGTCTGCCTCGGAGAAAACGGCAACTGATTCAATTCCCATTTCTCGACAAGCACGAATAATTCTTACCGCTATTTCTCCGCGGTTTGCAATTAACAGTTTCTTTATCATCCAGTTTTCGCTCCTTATTCCGGCTTCACTAAAAATAAAGGCTGTCCGTATTCTACTAATTGGCCATTCTTCACAAGAACTTCAACTATTTCACCATTTACTTCTGCCTCTATCTCATTAAATAATTTCATCGCTTCTACAATACATACGATAGAATCCTTCGAAACAACAGAACCAGCTTTAACATAAACGTCTGCCTCTGGGGTTGGTGAGGCATAAAAAGTTCCAACCATTGGCGAAGTAATTTTGTGTAAATTCGATTTATCAGCCTGCTTTGCAGTTACTGCTTCTTCCTGCTTTAATTCTTGTACTGGTGTTGTACTTGAAACTGCGGCTGGTGCTGCTGGCTGTACGACAGGAACTGCCTGCGTAGCTGCTTGTGGTACCTGTACCGTTGTCACAGTTGATGTTCCAGTATGTTTTTTCATTTTAATTTTTGAACCTTCGTTCTCATATACAAATTCATCAATACTAGATTGGTCAACTAATTTAATTAATTCCCGAATTTCTTGTACTTTTAACAATCTGAACACTCCTTGTACTACAAAATTAAGACTAACTACTAATACTATACGCTAATACCTTATTAAAGTTCAATAATCTTGTTAACGAACAATAAAAAAAGGAAAGCCTGTGCTCTCCTTCCTTTAGGATATTTTATTTAGTTGGCTGGAATTCAACTGCAACAAAGTTAGTTTCGCCAATTTCTTTCTTAACCATTTGAATAATCGCATTTGCTTCTGATTTAGAAGACTCTTTCTTAGACTTCACAATAATTTTAACTGTGGAACCATCAGCTCTGACAAGAGCGTCTTCATAATCCATTGCTTTAATTAACGTTTCTAGCATTTCTTCCTTTTGGGCAATTTCATTTAATTTTTTCATTTGGTCCACTGCTTCGCTTCTTTCAGCAGCGGGTAGATCAGTCGTGGCAACTACAGCGTTTAATTGTTCCTTTAATTCGCTGCGATCATCTTGAAGCTTTAACCGAAGCGCTTCAAATTCTTCATCACCTGCAACTTGTGAAATAACAGTGTCGCCTTCTTTGGCTTCAGAATCAGTTTTCGTTTCTTTTTCCTTTTGATCTGCTTTCTCTTCTTGTTTTACTGCAGCAAGTTCATTACTTTTTTGTTCAGGTGAAGTGATGTAATAAACGGATAATACAACCACCAAACTTAACATTGTTAATAACCAAACTGTTTGTTTTTTCAATAGCATTTTTAAAATTCCTCCTTTTATTTTTTAGGCATAACGGCAACGCGATGACTTGGTACATCAAGCGACCTTGTTACTGCCTCGATAATCCATTTTTTAACTTGAATATTTTCTGCACCTTTCGCTACCACTAACACTCCACGAATAGCTGGTTTTTGATATTCAACTACAATGGGTACCTCTTTCTCTCCTTCACGAATGATGACTAATTGCTCGTCCGTGGAGGTATCCTGTACCTTTCGTTCCCCACCCTCGTTGTCTTTTTCTTCCGTTGTTTGAGATTTTGTTACGGTATTTTTTTCAAGCACCTTCTTGTCAGTTGAATCAATGTTCACTACAACCGTTACATCGTCGACACCCAGCATTTCTTCTAGTGCCTTCTTAAGCTGCTTCTCGTACTCTTCCTCATATCCAGCAATACTTTTATTATTTGAGTCCTTCTTAAGGCTAAATGCCTCAACATCTGTTGCTTCTGCTTGGGTGCTGGTTACGGCCTTACTATCAAGTGGAGCTGATTTATCGGAGAAAACTACATTTCCGACAATCATGAATGCAGCACCAATGCATAGCACTAGAATCATATATTGATATTTCCCGGACTTTTTATCGGAAGTCTCACCCTTAGCAAATATGTTTTTCAACCATGAAAATGGTCCTTTATTATTTTCCATTCTACTTATTCATCCCCCCTTCAACCGAGACATCAATTGTTTTTTCGGTTACATTCCATTGTTTCGAAAGAAATGCGGCGATTTTTTCGGATTCTTCTGTTGGATCCTTAGATGGAAGAGGTGTATCTGTAGTAATACTAACTGGTTGTATGGCTTCAACTGTCGTGACGGATGTTTCCGGCTGCTTTAGGTGCACTGTAACCATTTCTAGATTGTCAGGGAATGATTCTTGACTATCATTCTTGGTTGTCAGCTCTATTTTTGCAATTTCTAAACCAAATTGTTCCATCAACTCCTCCTCTACTCCCTTTTCAAGCTGGACAGCCATTGTTTCTAAAATATATGCATGATTGGAGGCTTGTATTTCTTTTTTCTGCATTTCTATTAAATTTTCCATATTTTTTTCTCCAGAATCCTGAAAAGTTGGAATTTGAGCCATCACTGTTTCAAAGTCCTTAGAGATTAGCTTAAAAATTGGTGTAAGGATGATCGCAATAAGCAGGAGTCCTGTAACCATTTTCGTATATTTTTGTAACCCCGTATTAGGCAGCAGCATGTCAATAACGGTTGCTAAAAGAATAAATAGGATGATATTCGTAACCCATTCTATTAAAAACTCCATAACGTTCTCCCCTATCTCATCATCATTGTTAAATTCCCGGCTGCGACAATTACTGTAATACTTAAAAAGAACATGAGAGAGACAATACCCAGTGCAGCAAAAACATAGATAACACTTTTACTGATTATATCTAAGCATTTTATAACCGGACCCCCGCCTAAGGGCTGTAATATCGCTGCTGCAAATTTATAGATAAACGCAATCATCAGAATTTTAAAAGCAGGGAAAGCAACGATAATGAGGAGAATGGCTACCCCTGCAATTCCAACTGAATTCTTCAATAATCCGGAAGCACTGACTACTGTATCTGCTGCGTCAGTGAAAATTCTGCCAATGACAGGGATAAAGTTACCTGTAACGAATTTCGCTGTACGAATGGCCACACCATCTGTTATGGCGGTAGAAGCACCCTGGACCGAAATGACTCCCAGAAAAACGGTCAAGAAAAGCCCCATTAAGCCAATGCTCCAGTTTCTTAAAAGCTGGGCCAGCTGTGTCACCTTATACTGGTCGGACATCGTACTGACAATACTTAAAAGCGTAGCCAAAAAGAGAAGCGGGAGAATAACAAATTGCATGAACATTCCGCTGATATTCATTAAAAACAAAATAACCGGGTGAAAGAAAGCGGCTGAGATTATTCCTCCAGACGAAGCAATTAAGGCTAATAAAAGCGGGATCAGTGCCAGCACGAATGAAATCATGCTGCCTATTGCCTCATTGGTGTATTCTATGACGATATGAAAACTATTAAGGGCAATAATGACTAGGACCATATAGACAATGGAATACGCCACTTTACTGATCGTACTGCTCTCAAATGCATTTTGCATCGATTGAAGAAACATACTGAATATCGTAAGAAGGATTAATGAACCAAGCAGTTTTCCATTTACGACGAATTCATGAAACAAAAATTTAATGATTCCATGGGTCCATTCCTTGAAGGAGAATTGCTTGTCTCCCTTGACAAAATCATACAGACTGCCTTTCTGGCTTTCAGGGAGGAAACCGCCATATTTATTTTGTATATCCTCCCAATATTGTTTAAGTTCTGTTAAATCCATTGTTTCAAGCTGGGCATCCACTAATTCCTGTGGCGATAGAGGTGTGCTCTCAACATTTGCTTCTTCGTTAGCTTGTACACTTGTTGAAGTAAAAAATAAAAATAATAGAATCATAATGGGAATAAACTGCAGCCTTTGCTTCATCATTTTTCACCTCTTGTTTTCAAAACACTAGCTTGGAATCAGCTTGATTATTGTTTCAATCATGACAGTTAATATTGGTATTGCCATGGCAAGAATTAACACCTTTCCAGCAAGTTCTATTTTAGAAGCCACTGCCCCCTGGCCAGCGTCCTTAGTAATTTGAGATGCAAACTCAGCAATATAGGCGATTCCAATGATTTTTAGAATGGTCTCAACGTAAATCAGATTTACATTTGCATTCACAGCAAGTTTTTCAAGCATATGAATAATTTCATAAATTTTATCGACTAGAAATAGAAAAATGCTGCAGCCAACAAATACAATTAAGAGGAAAGCGAAATTAGGTTTTTGCTCTTTTATTATTAATGCTAGGAAGGTTGCGACAAGAGCCACGCCAACTATTTTAATAATTTCAATGGCAAAGCCCTCCTTTCTATTGAAACAAAAAGACAGATTTTATTTTCTGGAAGAGATCATCAACAATTGAGGCAACTTGAAACAAAATATAAATAAAGCCAAATAGTGTTACCCACTGGGCATATTCCTTTTTCCCAACCTGATCAAGAACGGTATGCAAAAACGCAACCACTATGCCCACTCCTGCTATTTTAAAAATAATATCCACTTCTAGGCCCATTGCTTTTCCTCCTAAATTAATAAAATAATCAACAATAATCCTGAAAAGAACCCTAAACTCTTTACCATTTTTTCGTATTTTGCTTGGCTTTCAATGGCATCCGCTTCTTCTCTTTCAAGATGGGAAAGAGTTAGCATAATATGTTTTTGCTGGGAAATACGATCATGCCTGCCGAGGGTCTCCCCGAATTGTTTCATGATTTCAAATTCACCTTGTTTAAAAGCTGTTTGTTTCCAAACCTCCTTCAAGCTGTCTTCCCAGGCTTCTTTTACTGTTGTTTCAGTGTCAGTCAATTTCTTTGCAAAGTTTTCAAAGAAGGATGACAATGGCTTAGATAGTTGTGCAGCCAATCTCCTTGCAGCCTCATGCAAGGGTGTATGACCATACATAATTTCTGCTTCAAGTGATTGTAGTGCAGATTTTAACTGCCTAAGCTGTCTCGGTCGCTCGCTTAAATGTTTGGCGGCTTCAAAGCCTGTCCAAGTGGTGGCGAGTATAATAAAAATGGCGCCAATTAACTTAACCATTTACATCACTCTCACTTTTTGACTCAGTTCTTTTCCACTTCCATCCAAAATATGTGTAACAGTTCCCGGGCCCTTAGACCTGCTTAGTACAATAAATCGTTGAAATATGTTTTGATCGAAAATGGATCTTAATGACGGTCTATTTCTTACTTCCTCCAAGCTGGACCCATGTGTAGTCATAATTAATTTTATTCCCGCGTGGACAGCTTCTTGAATAGCCTCTGAATCCTCTATACGACCTATTTCATCCACTACTAATACCTCTGGACTCATGGAACGAATCATCATCATCATTCCTTCTGCTTTCGGGCAGGCATCTAACACATCTAGACGATGACCGAATGACATTTGAGGAATTCCATTTACACATCCAGCAATTTCGGAACGTTCATCCACAATCCCTACCTTATATGCGTACATACCTTTTTCTTGGTTTCCGGTTGAGATAATTCTGGCGATATCCCGTAAAAGCGTTGTTTTTCCTGTTTGGGGAGGACCAACAATCATTGTATGCATCCAGGAATCCTTAAATATAAAGGGCATAATCTTCTCTGCTATACCTAACTTCTCCTTGGCAATCCGGATGTTAAAAGAAGCAATATCCCTTATCGCTTTTACCTTTCCCTCTTCAAGGATCACCTTTCCTGCAAGTCCAATTCGATGACCTCCTGAAACTGTTATATACCCTCGCTTAAGCTCTTCCTCAAGCGTATAGATGGAGAATTGGCTGATTTTATTCATTAAATGGAAAGCATCTTCTTGCTGAATAATATACGATAGGAATCTAGGAGCTCCCTTCATCGTAATTTCTATAGGGCGTCCGATGCGAATTCTGATTTCTTCCAATTCTGCTTTTTGATTAGGAGGGATTTTACTGATTAAATCGCCAATGTTTTTGGGTAAGAATTTTAGGATCGTTTCCACATTTCATCCTCCTTGTGTTGCTTGTCTCATTATTTAAAATGTATGCCCTTTGATAAGCATTATGACTTTGAAAATCTATTCTTTTAAAATACTCTTATATTCTATTTTTATATGAGAGTTACTAGAACTAGGAATACTCCATTTAGATAAACGTATTTTATATATAAGAAATATTAATAAGGGTGGGAAAAACATGTATAGTCAGAACCCTGGACAGAGTAATATCCTGAGCCAAAGGAACTACTTGATTAAAGTAAGGGGAGAAGGAGAAATCGCAGTTCAGCCAGACACAGCTTCGGTTAATCTGGGTGTAGTTACGGAGGGTAAAGAATTAATTGGGGTACAACAACAGAATTCAATGACTGCAAAGAAAGTAATTGATTCTCTTATGAGATTGGGGATTGAAAGAGATCGGATACAAACCTTTGATTACCGGATTGAACCCGAATATGACTATGATCAAGGAACACAAATTTTCCGGGGTTATAAAATCACCCATATTTTGAAGGTGAAGATAGAAGATTTAAACAATATTGGAAAGGTGGTAGATACCGCTGTCGAGAACGGAGCTAACTATGTGGCGAATGTTCAGTTTACAACGAGGTCCAAAGAATCTTATTACCAACAAGCACTCACCGTCGCTTTAGTCAATGCCGGCAATAAAGCGAAAACCATCGCCAATACCTTACGAGTGACACTCAATCCCACTCCAATTCTTGTTACAGAAGGCGGCGAAATGATTCAGCCCTTAGAGTTCCAACAAATAGCGTTCTCTAAAGGAGTTAGCTCAACTCAGATTCAACCAGGTCAGCTGATTATTAAAGCAAGTGTTGCAGCAGATTATAACTATCATCCAATTGGTGGATAAAAAAAGGATTGAATCACTCGAATAGTGATTCAATCCTTTTTACCGTTATTGGTCATACTTCTTTACCATTTCATATAATTGTGACGATGTAACAGGACCATTATAATGCTCCCTTATGACTCCATTTCGGTCAATGACAAATGTTTCCGGCTGTCCCGTCACATTATATTTTTTGGCTATTTTAGAATTATAGTCAAATACATAAACAGCAGGTGTATTATATTTTTCTAGAAACTTTTTAACTCGGTCCTTTGTTTCACCCTTGTTAATCATGATTAATCGGTATTGGTCACCGTATTCCTTTGCAAATGCCTCAAGCTCTGGAGCTTCATCCACACATGGTTTACACCATGAAGCAAAATAATTCAGAATAACGATTTCACCTTTGTAATCAGAAAGCTTCGTATTTGTCCCATCTAAATTTGGCAGTTCGAAATTATAGGCTTGATCCCCGACATCGGTATTGTCACCTTTGCTAGCTAAACTATATCCAAAAAAGCCAAACATTCCAATTAAAAGAAACAACACGAGTAAGTTAATGACTCGTCTGCTCATTTTACTACCTCCTGACAGCAATAAGTAGTTTTATAGAAAAGGCCTGTTCTGTTTAAACAGGCCTTTTTCATTTTTCTACCTATCTAATTGTTTTAAAAACTCGATATCCTTTTTAAGACTGTTATGTCGTTTTCCGATCAATAGCATATAACCAAAAATAATTACCCAAACTACTGAATATGCAGCATACATGAACCCCATGATTAATTCCTCCTAGTTTTCCAATTTTTCTCGTAATTTTTCTTTGTAGTGACCTACTTTAATTTTCATATTTTCAAATGATACTCCCTTATGAAGGATGTATGCATATAGGTAAGTGAATGCGGCAATCGTAACCAACAATGCAACAAGCATACTAGGTGCAATTCCACCGCCTTCTTGTGAAGGACCATCCCCAAAAACGATCGGATGGAATTTTGATTGCCACCAGCGAATCGCGAAGAATACAATGGGAACATCTGCAAACCCGATAATCCCAAATACCGCTGCAAGTCTTGCTTTTTTATCCCAAACTCCATCCATCTGGCGAACCATAAGATAAGCCATAAAAAGGAAGAAAAGAATTAATGTTGTAGTTAAGCGTGGTTCCCATGCCCACCATGTATTCCATGAAGATTTCGCCCAAATTGGACCGGTTGTTAGTACGATGGCAGTAAATACAACCCCTATTTCTGCTGATACATAGGCATATGTGTCATAAATTCTTTTACGTTTTATTAAGAATAAAATACTAAAGACAAAGGTGACGAAGAATGCTAAAAATGCTACCCATGCTGATGGAACATGCATATAGAATATCTTTTGTACAGCACCCATTGTCTTTTCAACCTCAGCATACATGAAAATAAAGTAGAATGCCGCTAACATTGAAACTACCATACCACCATATAATATTTTGGTAAGCATAGAACTTTTCACTGAGGCCAAATCTACTATGGGCAGAGGTGCCTTTTCTCTTTCAAGATTCATACTCATCTCTTAAACCTCCAGAACATACTCAATTAGTAAAAAACAAAGAACAAAGAAAATGACATCATAGGCTGCGACCAATTGCATCCAGGATAGAGCAGTCGATAATTTCTCCATATTCGTTAGTATAATTTTTGTAGCTTGCGTAACACCAATCAAGACAGGACTTGTCATTGGGAAAAGCAAAAGCGGTAATAGCATTTCACTACTCTTGGAATTGGAAGTAGAAAAGTTCCAATCGCAATGAATCCAAAACTACCGACAAACAAAACTAATATGAAATAGAGAATACTGCCGGTGATTTTAAAATCAAATAAGAGAAAGAGAAAAGGAATGGACACAATTTCTACTATCAATATCATAGAGAAGTTTGCCATGAATTTACCTAAATAAATGCTAGAAGCATCCATAGGTGCAACCAGTAAACCATGCATCGTTTCATTTCGCTGCTCTGATACCAACGAGCGATTTAGACCCAATATTCCTGAAAAGACTATGATAATCCAGACAGCACCGGGAATAACTGCTTTTGTCGTATTGTTTGCTGGGTCAAAAGCAAAGCTTAGTACGAGGATGACTAACCCAGCAAAAATAATCATGGTCCCCAAAACTTGTTTTGTTCTTAATTCTGAATAGATATCTTTTTTTGCTATAGTGAGGGCTGCTCTTAACATCAGGAAACCCCCTCTACTAAAACCTGATATTTTTCAGAAACTAAACTAAGTGATTGACTATTTATTTTAAAATCATCAGCAATCTTACCGTTTTTCACTATAATAATCCGGTCACATATTTCTGCAGCTTGTTTGAAATCATGTGTTACCATTAATGTGGTACACCCTTTCTCTTTCATAGAAAGGACAACATTGTTTAAAATGGTAATGGCGCCTTGGTCTAAACCGGTATGTGGTTCGTCGAGCAGCATGATTTTCGGTTCATGAATAATGGCTCTAGCAATCGCAATCCTTTGAATCATTCCCCGTGAAAAATTCTTTACAGGTTCATTGATAAAGAATGACAAACCTACCTCATTCACAAGTTTTCTAGCTCTATTCTCAACATCCTTGACACCATATAAGTTTCCAAAGAAAACTAGGTTTTCTAATGGCGTGTAGTGATCGTATAACAAGCTGGAATGCGGTAAATAACCGAACATTTTTTTCACTTCAATATGATCCTTTTTTAAATCCAATCCGTTAATCTTCACAAGGCCAGATGTAGGCTTGATTAATGTTGCCAACACTTTAAGCAGGGTGCTTTTTCCTGCACCATTTGGACCAAGTATAGCAACTGTTTCGCCTTGAGTAATTGATAGGTCAATACCTCTTAGGATTAATTTATTGTCGGCTTGCTTTGTAAGTTTTTTTATTTCAATCATCAAGTATCCCTCGCATTCCGACTGCTACTCTACAAAATGGCGTAAATTCATTTTTACTTGTACTAAATGCTGTTTATATGCAGCAAGTTTAGCTTGATAATCCTCTTCTGACATATTTCCATCACCGAAGTTTTCTTCTAATTCAAGGATTTTATCCATAATCGCTTTTTGCTTTGCCATTAGGTTTTTAAATGCTGATTCTTCCTTATCAGCTCCAAGCCTCTTTTCTTCCGCCCTTGCCCTCATTCTAAAATAGGAAAAGTAGGAAATTGCAGCAATAATAATCGCACCCATGACAATTAAGAAAACATGTGGATCCCAGCTGCGCAGTGGTGATTGTGACCACATGCGAAGGTGACCAGGATTATGGAAAGCAGGTTCTGTTTTTGTTACATTTCCACTTGATTTACTTTCACTTTGTTCTGTTGAACCTTGAGCATCACTTGCGGCTGGCTGTTTATCTTGGTCATAAATCATCGTAAAGACTTGTTTTGCTTGAATACCTTCAACGCTGTATCCCTGATAATTTTGATCATCCATCTTGAATAGCCCTTGATTTGTTGCGGTAATGTTCTTAAATTCAATACTTCCCATTCCTTCAGGGACAAGAATTTGCATCATTTGAACGGGATAATCAAAGCTTAGGCTAATTTCCTCACCCTTTGCGATTCTATAGCTGTAGGGCAAAACTACTGTCTGGTTGGCTGGGATAGGATCGGTTGTAATAAAACCTGTTTCAACCTGTTTTTGAGCCATTTTATTATCTAAAAAGGTAAATCCTATTGCTCCTGTCGGGATAGTGACATTCAGAACCGCTTCACCCGTGCCGTCACCTTTATACTCCTCTGCTGTTGGATTGGTATAGTTCACCATATTCATCATATTGGTAGAACCATCTTCTGCAGGGCTAACGACGAGATAATGCATATCAACAGATATCGCTGATTCTGCAGCCGCCATTCCATTGATTGGAATGAGCAGCAGCAGCCCGAGGAGGAAAACGGTGATTTTTTTAATCACTTTCCTTCCCCCTTTTTATTTTGATAACTCTTCATTGAAGCCTCAATTTCTCTTTCTATTTCAGCCATTAAATCTTTGTCGACTGTCTGAGATGTCATTTGCTCTTCTTCATCCTTCATAATGCTGACAACTTGTGCTTCATATTGTTTCTTTAGGTTTTTGTAATCCGCGTGGGAGATTTTATCCATTTTGTATTCAAACTCTAGTTCGTTAAGAGTGGATAATAGTACTTCTTTATTTGTCGCGGAATCTTGACCTTTGTTTGTAAAACTTAAATATGAATCCAAAGAAAAGAAGGGTGCTAGAACAAGAAATAAACAAATGAGCACAAGAGCTGCTGTAAATATCATGGAAACGATCGAGATTTCTTGCATCATGTTCACATCCTAAAGGTACTTTTTGCGTTGTTCTTCAATCATAGATGATAGGATTTCCTCTTCCACTTCATCTGTTTGGTTTTCGTTATCTGGGGTTAGTTCATCCGTACCTTTTTTCTTCACCCATTTACGAATGATGAAGAATATCGCCACTCCTGCAATTCCTAATGCAGCAAAAGGCAGTACCCAAGCCACTAAACTAAACCCGCTTTTTTCCGGTGCGGTTAATATTTCTTCACCGTAAATATTGACGTAGTATTCACGAATTTTATCCTTATCCCACCCCTTGTTCATCATCTCAACGATGTCTTCTTTAAAGCCAACTGTTAGATTACAAGTTTTAGGGTCACATTCAAAATGGTCCTGCCCACATCCGCAAGTGCACATAAATTGGGATGCTGCTGCTTCAAATTCCTTAGATTTGTAGTCAAACTCTTTTGCTTGTACTTGGAAGACAGAAGCTTGAAAAATAAAAGCGATCAGAAGGAGTCCAATATAAATTTTACTTTTCATATTAAGACACCTCTTTACGTACTCCTGTATACCTCGGAGTAATATTTTGATATTTCCCATTCCAAACTGCAAAAAGTGATCCAATAACAATCATGAATGAACCAATCCAAAGCCAAGTCATCATTGGGTTTATCTTTACAATAAAGGTTGCTTTTCCATCATCTTCCCAATCACTCAGAACAACGTATAAGTCTTCTTTTAATGATGAGATTAACCCAACTTCTGATGAAGGTTGATCCCAGTTTCCATAAAACACTTTTTCAGGCTGAATATTTCCGATTCGTTTTCCATTTCTAAAAACGGTCATTTCCGCATAAACGATATCATTAATGCCTTCTCTTTTTTGGTCCAAACGCTCGTAATTAATACGATAATCTTTCACTTCAATGGAATCCCCTAAATTGACAGTTTTCATCGTTTGAACATCATAGTTTTGTGAACCGATAATTCCCATCGCGATAAACGCAATTCCGATATGGACGATATAACCACCATAACGACGACGGTTTTTTGTCATTAATCGGTAAATTGAGAGATAAACTTTTTCTTTTGTCATTTTTCTACGAGCTTTGACACCACGGTAAAACTCTAGGAAGTGAGTGATAAATAATAGAACAATAACACCAAAGCCGATAACTGCCCATGCCTTTTGAATACCTAGTACAATCATTAACGCCGTTGCCACTATCGCAAGGATTGCTGGTATTAAAAAGTTCTTCTTTAAATTTTTTAATGATGACTTCTGCCAGGCCAGCAATGGACAAACAGCCATGACAAACATCATAGAAAGTAGGATGGGAGCTTGAACGGCGTTAAAGAATGGCATACCTACTGTAACTTTCGTACCCCTTACTGCTTCAGATACTAATGGGAAAACTGTTCCCCAGAAAACACCAAATGCCGCTCCTACCAACAAAAGGTTATTAATTAAAAAGCTGCTTTCTTTTGATATATAGGAATTGAACTCTCCAGCACTTCGTTTGAGCAAATTGTAACGGCTCATTAACACATAAAGTGCACCTATAACCGCTATCCCCATGAAAATTAAAAAGTATAGCCCTAGATTTGAATTTGCAAATGCGTGAACGGATGTTAGAACACCACTTCGGACCAAAAATGTACCAAATAATGTTAAGGCATAAGAGGTGATGATTAAGCCTATGTTCCAAATTTTCAACATGTTCTTCCGTTCTTGAATCATGACTGAATGTAAGAATGCAGTTGCTGTTAACCAAGGCATAAAGGACGCATTCTCAACTGGATCCCACGCCCCAGTAACCACCCCAACCAAGTTCAGTGTAAGCCCACTGCCCGCCAAATATATTTCCAAGGCTCAAAAACAACCAAGCTATTATTGTCCAGCGTCTAGTCATCTTAATCCAAAAATCATCGACGTTTTTCAAGATTAGTGCTGCCATTGCAAACGCAAATGGAATAGCAAGTCCTACGTAACCTAGGTAAAGTGTAACAGGATGAATAATCATACCTGGATTTTGCAGCATTGGATTTAAACCATGACCTTCAATTGGAACTTGATCCAAGAGGACGAAAGGTTTAGCAACAAAACCAAGAACTAAAAAGAAGAAAACGATATTTCCTAAAAGAATGGCGGAAATATACGGAACCATTGGATTTCCTTTCATTTTTCTTGAGAAGGCAATCATTACGGTATAAAGAACTAAGAAGAAAGTCCATAGCAACAAAGATCCAGAATTCCCTGCCCAAAGTGCTGTGAGCTTGTAAATAATTGGCAGTTCACTACTCGTATAATCACTAACATATTCATATTGAAATTGAGAGGTTGCTAGTAAGTAGAAGAGTGATAGCATAGCCATTGATGCACAAACTAAAATAGCTATTACTCCACCCTTACCACTGTTTATTAATTTTTGATTCTTCGTGCTAATCCCCAATGTAATTATGAGGAGTGAATAGATTGCAAGTGCTAAACCTACGTATATTGTTGCGTTAGCAAATAAGTACATATTGTCACCTTCTTATTATTTTGCCTGATCGGTTTCTGATGGTGGCTGATCTAATAATTTTTTATGTGCTTCAGGGTCATAGTTTTCAATATCTTCACCCTCATATTTGGAAGGACATCTCGTTTTAACGGTCTCAGCAACAAATGTATTTTTTTTAGTAGGTGCTCCTTGAAGGATAACAATAACACCTTCAGAGAAGTTATCTGGTCTGGTTCCATTATGAATAACATGCATTAAGTTACCCTCGTTATCTTTTAAATCAAACTTCAACTCAATTTTATCTGGGTTCCATTTAATAGATTCTTCGATTAGTAGTCCTTCTACTGTTACAAAATCATTTTTATGCTTTTCTTGATTCTCCAAAAGCTGATTCATGGTTAACTCAATCCCACTTGATCCTGGTGTTGCAGCCATAAGTAAGAAAACAATAGCACCGGCGATAATAAATCCACCAAGCATAACAATCGTATTCTTTTTCATCCCATTCACCCCATTAAATTAATTTTTTCATTTCCTCATCATATGTTTCTTGATCAATTTTTCCATTTAGAAGTTTCTTCCGTAATTCCTTTTTATCGTCATTACTAATCGTTTTAATCTCTTTTTTTACTAGTTGCTTTTTTGGATGATGGTTTGCTGCTTTAGAACTTGAAGCTTTAGATGTAGACTGTGATTTTCCCTTTAATCCTAAGTAAACAAACACACCAGCAATGATAATAGCGATTCCTATTACAATAGCACCGCCCATTCCAATTAGAGGACGGTCGCCAGCAGATGCATCAGATCCACCAGAAATTTGATCTGTTGCAGTACCATTAACACTAGCGTGGTTTTCATCATTAGGCGGTTGTTTCTCATTGATAGCGTCTAGAGTCGATTTAAAATCATCTTTTTGATAGGAGAAAGTATATTTATAGCTTTCACCCGCTTTTACATCTTTGTATTGATAGTAAAATAGCTCTTCACCATATTCACTTTGTGTATTATTGGGCGCCTTCGGCTCTAGTGTGATCTCACTAGCCTCCATTGGGGCATAAAAAATTACGTCCAGTGTCCCAATCTCTGTAGGGTTGCTATATTCATATGTAAAGCTTCTTTTATCCTTTACTTCTACTGCGCTGGTATAGTACTCCACTACAAATCTATAGGTCTCATTATTCTTAATTGCTTTTGAAGGTTTCCATGAAATGATTCCCTTTTGAGTATCAATATCAAATGGCCGTTGCACTTCTGGCTGATCATCTTCAGGAAACTCTGCAACTAGATATGCTTGGAAGCCTTTTTCACTAGCGGGAACAGCTATTTCAACTTTTCCATTAAAATCCTGTCCACTCTTGTTTGTAAAAGTTCCATACTGCCCAACAAGTAAAGACGGAGTATCTTTTGCCCAGCCTTCTGGGTAATCGAACTCTGGCATAACTTGAATTTGCATTTCAGTATAGGGAAACTTTTCTGGCTGAAAGGTTGTTTCAGCATATCCGTTATGAATAATAAAACTAGAGAAAAATGATGTAATTACAAATAAAGCCAACAACTTTTTTTTAAGCATGTTAATCCTCCTTGAGCTCCTATAAAACGCTATTTTTCACTATAGCCCTCTTTGAAATAAATATAATATTAATCATCTATGTATAGTTGATTCACATTTGAACATTTTGTAAAAGGAGAGAAAACGTTACGATTTTGTCAATAATTACCCACAGAATGTTCACATTTACCTATCTCTGATAATTAGCTCCCTATTTTTCATTTCCTAACTAGTACTATAAACCTTATCCTATATACCTAGTTCGTTTGAAAATGAAAGTTTTGTTAATATTTTTCATATAAAAAAACCTTGATTCCCAATAATCGGAATCAAGGTTCAAGGTAATCATTATGTGATTTTTGTTTTACTTTTATCGAACGAATGTAACTAACAATATCTGAGATTTCCTGTTTCTTTAGCTGACGAACCCCATCAAGTCCCTTTAAAGATGGTCCCATTCTGGTATCCTCACGCCCATAGGCAGTACCAATCCAAATTTGCTTGTCAGTGGTGTATTTCAGGTATTGTGGATTAGAAAGAGATGTCCCCATTTTAGGTTTGCCGCTACCCGCTTCTCCATGACAGTTAATGCACGATATATTATATAGTTTCTCACCGTTCAAAGAATCTCCAGTAATTGTTTTAGGCACATCAAACTCTATCTCTTGTGTTTGCCAATTCCTTATAAAAGCAACAACATTGTTTAATTCATCCTCTGAGAGTCTTGGACCATAGCTCGGCATAGCTGTACCTTCTCTGCCAAATTTAACACTATTATAAATGTCTTTGTTACTTACAGCATTTAAATACCGTTGATTATTGATAGCTGTGCCAGCATTTTTACCTTCACCTTTGCCATTTTCTCCATGACAAATCAGACATTGCTTTTGATAAACTTTTTCACCTGCCGCAATTGCATTTGAATTTTCACTGTTAAAAATACCACTATTTATGATACAGATAATTATCCCAATTATAATGACACCGTAAAGGCTATATAATATTTTTTTCATTGGTTATCCTTTACTTTGGTTCCGGCGTTGGTGTTGGTTCCCCATAATCTTGATATTTTTTAGTGATTAAGTCATAAATTTTACTAGGGCTTTTACCGTCTAGATTCATTTCTACCGCCTCCCGGGCGATATCGATACAAACGTCTCAGGCTATGCCCATTGAATCCCAACCGGTCACTGCATTATCTTCTCCAAATTGATCAATAAAACAATCTAAATTGCTCTTGTGTCCATCTGAAGCAAAACATCCGCAATAGCATGGAACACCTGCTACAACCTCCGGATAGTTTGATACCATAGCATAAGTTTCCTGAACTAAGTCTGAAGAGTTCAAAACATAATCTGGAAATGGCTCATGCTTCTTATCTAAAGTCACATTTATATCTTTAGAACTGCCGCACGCTACCAAAAATAGGGCTATTGCAGCAATAAGGAACAATAGAGATAGAAATTTTTTCATTTTCTGTGTCACCCCTTTGTTTATAGAATGTAATTCTATTTTTATTTTAGCAAAAACTATTAACCTGAATTGAAAGTAAATATTACTATTTAGTGAAGTTTTCACAATAGAGAAAGTAATAATCTTTTTCAGTAAAAATAAAAAAAACTAAGACCTGAATATATCGGCCTTAGTTTTTTGAGCTAATTATGCACGAGAAACATAGGAAGCTTCTGTCGTGTTAATGATTAATTTATCACCTTGATTGACGAAGAAAGGAACTTGAACAGTAAGTCCTGTTTCAAGCGTTGCAGATTTTGTTCCACCTGAAGATGTATCGCCCTTTATCCCTGGCTCCGTATCAGTAACTTCTAGTACAACTGTGTTTGGCAATTCTACACCGAGTGTTTCATGACCGAACATCATAATATGAACTTCCATATTTTCTTTTAAAAACTTTAATTCATATTCAATATTGCTAGCAGGAAGTTCTACTTGTTCATAAGATTCCATATCCATAAATACATGCTGATCTCCGCTGGCATATAGATACTGCATTTTACGGTTATCAATTTGCGCTTTTTCAACTTTTTCACCAGCACGGAATGTTTTCTCTTGGATTGCTCCATTACGAAGGTTACGAAGCTTTGAACGAACAAATGCAGCGCCTTTACCTGGTTTTACGTGTTGGAAATCAAGAACGCGCCAAAGCCCGCCATCCACTTCAATTGTTAGACCTGTTTTAAAATCATTAACAGAAATCATGTTTTATCCTCCTATGTCTATTACAAAATAATGAGTTCTTTCGTAGAATGAGTAAAAGCTTCGTTATGGTCCTTTGTAATGAGAGTATCATCTTCAATCCGAACCCCGCCAAGTCCTGGCAAGTAGATACCTGGCTCGACCGTTACAATCATGCCTGGTTCAAGAACAAGATCCGAACGGAAAGAAAGAGCCGGACCTTCATGGACCTCAAGTCCAATTCCGTGACCGGTAGAATGCCCAAAATAATCTCCATAACCTTTTTCCGTTATGTAATCTCTTGTTAGTGCATCTGCTTCTTTTCCTGTCATTCCGGGTTTAATACCTGCCATTCCCCTCAATTGGGCTTCTAGAACGATGTCATATATTTCCTTAAGCTTTGCCTCAGGTTCACCTACTGCCACTGTTCTAGTGATATCTGATACATAGCCGTCATAATAAGCACCAAAGTCTAAGGTTACAAAATCTCCTTTTTCAATCACCTTATCGCTTGCAACTCCATGGGGGAGAGCAGAGCGGTACCCAGAGGCAACAATGATATCGAAAGAAGAAGAAGTTGCTCCTGCCTTTCTCATAAAGAACTCTAATTCATTGGATACTTCAAGCTCCGTCTTTCCTGGTTGAATAAAATCCAATATATGCTTAAACGCAGCATCGGCGATATCTGCTGCCACCTTTAATATCTTAATCTCTGCTCCTGTCTTAATCAAGCGTAATTTTTCTATAACACCTGAAATAGGAACAAGTTCTGCTTCGAGTTCTTTTTCATAAGCTCTATAAGTGGAAAATGTTAAATGATCTTCTTCAAAACCAAGCTTTTTAATACCAAGGTTTTTTGCCTGCTTCGCTACTTCTTCCACAAGCGTCCCTGTCATTTTGACAACTTCATAACCTTCACATTGGCTTGAAGCTTGTTCCACATAACGAAAATCGGTAATAAATTGCGCCTTAGATGCACTTATGAGTACTACCCCAGCCGAACCAGTAAAGTTTGTCATATAGCGACGGTTAAATTGACTTGTAATTAAAAAACCATCAATTCCATGTGAAGAAAAACTTGATCTTAATTTCTCTATCTTTTCCATCGTCCCACTCTCCCGTAAGTAATCCCGTAATAATTTTAATCCCTATTGAAGCCATATCAAAAATTATTTTATCACATCTAAGTCTATAAAGACTAATAAAGCGTTAAGAGGCAGTCTCATTTTCTTCCATATGATTGATTTCATACTCATAGTTAATCGAATAGCCAATAAACAATCCATATACCAGATATAAACAAATAGTGGTAATAACTGTATTACGATTTAAGTCTAAAAATGGCTTTATCCCTGGAAAAATTGGATTTAATACTAAGTACACCAGTAAGAAGAGTATAATCCCATATCCCAAGCCTAACCAAATTCCATTAAATTTTTTTAGTGCCAGGGCATAAACAAAAGCTGCACCAACAGAAAGGATACCAAGTAAAATAATTGAAATAACAGTCCCCAGCATTTCGTTTTTCCAGTTGCCCAACGCCCAAGGACCTAATATTACATTCGGACGAATTTCAGTGAAATTAAAGTAGTATGCTAAAAAACCGATGGTCCCCCAAAATAGACCTCCAAATAATCCCGTCCAGAATACTAATACGGCAAAAGACATAGGTTTCGGATAATTTGATTTTTTTGGTCCATTAGCCATAATAATCTACCCCCTCAAAATGTTTTTTACATTGGCTGTGTGTTAATAAATACTATTGATGGAGCGGAAGGCGCTCGACTCCTGCGGGATGAACGAGCTGAGTGAGACCCCGCAGGTCGGGACGACCGAGGAGGCTCACGGGCAAGCCCGCGGAAAGCGCAGCGCCTCGGGACAGGCAAAGACCACCTCTCCCTGCGGTGATTATTCCAAGAAGCTTTCCTTAGCGGTGCGTAAATCAACAGCCCTGTTTAACACAGCCTTCACTGAAAATCTTAACCCAGCAGAATTCCACCATATTATGCCCTTTAATTGCCAACCACTTGCATAGAAAAACTTTTTAATTGGAAATATTATGTCTTCCTAGAGGTTTTTTCATGATTGAAGTAGAATAAAATTAAGTACAATAAAATTTTTCAAATTAAGTTCAGAATCTTCTATATATCTCCGGTCTTAATCCTAAAGAACTAACGGAGAGTGATAAATAATTGTAAAAATGGAAGAAATGTCTAAAACATTATTATTTGTGTGTTTAAAAAATTAAGAAAATGCTTATGATGCTCTTAGGGAGGTGGCTTTCTTGAAAAATCGGATTTCCGTTCCTTTGGTTGGTAGTGTTATTGTTTTAGGAATAATTGGCATTATCGGGGCTTTTGCAGGTGATCCTATCGGTTTTCTTAAGAATATCGTAGTGTTCGCATTGGTCGGTTTAGCCATTTATTTTGTTTTTAGATTAATTCGTAGAACAAATCCTAGGAATAAAGAGCAGCAAGCCTTTATAAAGGCAGCTAAGAAGTCCAAAAAACGATTGCAGACTAAAGGTGGAGAACAGTCTACAAAAAGTACATCCTTTGGTTCACTAACTTCTTTAAAGAAAAGCAAGACAAAAAAGAAGTCCCCTGTTCACTTAACAGTTATCGATGGCAAAAAGGGCAAAAAGAAAAATCGAGCGTCATTATAAACGCTCGACTTTTTTATTTGCTTCCTTAATAACACCAAGACTTGAAGAACCTTTTGGCAGCTTCTCTGCCTAATTCAAACAATTCTTGTTTCTTTTCATCTGTCAGATGGAACTCGATTGATAATGCACCCTCTGAAGGAACAAAAATGATGTTTTTGGCATGTTTTCTAGATACATAACGTGAATCATGTGCATCCTTCATCGTTTCAAACAGAGCACCAAACAACTGAATGGCATTTTTGATTTGATGTTTTTCGTGCTCATATTCATCTGCGCTTAATTTAATTCCGATTACTGGCCTTACCTTTTGAATATTTTCGCGGTCAAAAAGCCACATTGGGAAATTGCTTAATACTCCTCCATCAACGATCACATTTACTCCATCCATCGATTTTAATTTAACTGGCTCAAAAAAATATGGGATACTGCAGCTCATTCGTACTGCTTTTGCGATCGAAAATGATTCAGGAGGAATACCATATCTAACTAAATCATCCGGAAGGACCATCAGCCTGCCATTGGAGAGGTCGGAAGCGATTATTCTTAAGTTCTGCGGCGGCAAATCCGAGAATGTTCTTACACCTTTTGCTGCTAACTTTTCTTCAATCCACTTTTCAAGCTCATTCCCTTTATATAAACCCAACTTCCAATAAACAAAAAGCCATTTAGCCAGCGGAAAAGGAATAATCATTTTTCTAGCATCGAGGAACTTTGTTAAATCCAGGTCATCAAGAACTTGTTCAATCTCATGACTTCCATATCCTGCTGCAATTAAGGCCGCGACAATCGATCCAGCACTCGTTCCAGCAACACGCTCGAATTGAAATCCTTTCTTTTCAATTTCTTGAATTGCCCCAATTAGGGCAAAACCTTTAATGCCTCCTCCAGAAAAAACACCGTCTATTTTCATGGCAGCCACTCCTAAAGGTGTACTCATTGTTACACTTTAAGCGGTTTGTCATCAAAATAGTACGGTGTACAAGCAAAAAATTTCTCAAGTGAAATATTCAACAATTGCTTTTGGAAAATATTCGTTAATGTAACTACGAATGGTCGTTTCTAATTCGTTCGCCTCTTCTGTTGGATAGACATATTTGCCGATTCCATAGCGGCCCCATTTATATTTGCGCTTTTCCTCATCCATTTCTAGCTTGGTTTTAGGATACCTTTTAGCTATCACGTTCTTTGCTGGCTTAGTAAAACGGTGTTGAATAAGTTCAAATGTCAAATCCGGTATATCTAAACCTTCCAGCTCATTACTTAAACGTTCAAAAAGCTCACGATAGCCTTCCTTCCAATCCTTATGTAAATAAATGGGTGCAACAATAAATCCTAAAGGATATTTAGCCTTTGCGACCTTTCTTGCAGCTGACAGGCGATCTTCAAAAGAAGAAGTACCTGGCTCAAAATTCTTGATAACATAACGAGAATTAACACTAAAACGGAATCTTGTCCTCCCATTGTGATTGGCGTCCAGCAGATGATCGACATGATGAAATTTTGTTACAAACCTCAGCAAGCCAAACTCGGATTGTCCAATAAATTCGATAGTCTTCTTCAGTGAATGTGTTAAATGATCTAATCCCACGATGTCCGAGGTACAAGCAGCTTCAAACCGTGTGACTTCTGGCTTACGCTCATCCATGTATTTCTGTGCTTGTTCAAAGATATCCTCTAGATTTACATAGGTTCGGATATAAGGTTTGCTGCCGAGTGTCGTTTGCAGGTAGCAATAATGGCAGTGCCCCATACAGCCAGTAGCCAAAGGGATCGCATATTCTGCAGAAGGCTTTGAGGTATCAAATTTTAAGGTCTTTCTGATTCCGACTACAAGGGTTGATTTTGCATTTCGGTATTTTTGATTTTCATTATCACCCGGCAAATCGCGTATCTGGTTATGTGAAGTAGTCTCACGAATTTCAAGATTCAATTTTTCAAACTTCTCTTTTAGTTCTCTTCCAAGAGGGTATTCCAATGCTCTAGGTTCAAAGTATACTAATTGAGGCATAAAAGGTTCCAAGTTATTTTCCTCTTTTCAATCTGTTTTTTATAGTATGAGCAATTTTTAAATATTAACATGGTTCATAATTTGTTTATATTTTGTCTACAAATTGTTCACTTTAGTACTCTCTTTATTCATATCATCAACACAAAAATTCTCTATACTTTACCTATTAATTAGTGGGTTTTATTAACAAGTAAAGGTAGGGAACTTTATGAGCATAAAAATAGAAAGCATAAAGGTGTATGAAATGACCTGTACATCCTGCGAGAAGCGGGTTGAAAGAACAGTAAAAAAATTAGATGGGGTCCTCGAAGTAAAAGCTAGTTTTAGCGGTCAATTTGCCGAAATTGAATATGATGATCATTTATGCGATTTAAAAAAAATAAAAAGTGCAATTCGAAGTGTAGGTTATAGCACTGAAAGCCCTAAAGACTTTAAGTTTATTGGAATTATGATTGCAGTTGCAGCCTTTGTATTACTAGGAATCAATACTGGGAATTACGATATGGAATCACACCTTAATAATGCCTCATATGCTGAATTATTTGTAGTTGGAGTGATTACTTCTATCCATTGTGTAGGTATGTGCGGCGGAATCATGCTTTCGCAAAGTATTGGAAAAGAAAGCAAGAACAAGTTTGAAGCAATAAAACCCGCACTTTTATATAACGCAGGAAGAGTGGTCGCATATACGGTACTAGGCGGGGTTATAGGCGCTATTGGTTCTGTTTTCGCTCTTTCACTAACTGCAAAAGCAGGGTTGCAGTTAATTGCAGGTGTTTTCATGATTATGATGGGCTTAAATATGGCTGGTTTTAAGGCCTTTAGAAAGTTCCAAATTAAAATACCAAATGTGGCTTGTAAAGCAATGAGTACACCTAGAGCACCATTTTTTGTTGGTCTTTTGAATGGATTAATGCCATGTGGCCCTCTGCAAACTATGCAAATATTTGCTTTAGGAACAGGGAGTGCAGCGGCTGGTGCCTTATCGATGTTTATGTTTTCGATCGGAACTGTTCCTTTAATGCTGACATTTGGCGCATTATCAGGGTTGTTGACCAAAGGATACACAAAAAAAATACTAAAGTTTAGCGGTGTGTTAATTATTATGCTCGGTCTTATTATGAGTAACAGAGGGCTTGCACTGGCAGGCATGAATATTAGTCCAATGGCTATAATGTCCGGCGTGGGAGCCTTCGGTGATGCAAATGCCTCATCTTCCTCATCCGATGAGATAAAAGCAACAATTAAAGATGGGGTTCAAGTCTTGAATATGACTGCCAATGTTTATGGTTATACCCCAAAAACTCTTTATGTCCAAAAGGGAATGCCGCTTAAATGGGTTATTAATGGTGAAGAAATTACTGGCTGTAATAATACGATTGTAGTGCCGGGTATGGATATTGAACAGAAACTGCAAAGTGGAAATAATCTAATTGAATTCACACCAGGTAGTGAAGATCTTAATTTTAGCTGCTCGATGGGAATGAAGCGTGGAGTAATTAAAGTTGTAGATGAGCTAGAAGCTATCACGGCTTTAAGCAGTGATGGAGACGGTGTTGATTCTGCTGTTACTGCCCCTCCAGCGGAACCTGCTCAGTCTAGTATCTACGGCGAGGATTTTAGTAAGGTAGCGACTGATCGATTAGTTAAAAAAGCCGAAATGGCTGCTAACGAGCAGACAATTACTATAAAAGGAACTGTATATGAGTTTGAGCCGCTTATTATGGTGGTTAATAAAGGTATCAGTACAAAAATGGCCTTAGACCTATCTTCCTTTGATAATGCAGAAGGGTACTTTATGATCCTAAATTCATCAACAATGCAGATTGTTACCGATTTTACTGGGACAAAAGGAGTCAATAATATTGAATTTACTATTAGTAATAGTGGTTCATACGGTATCTATCTAAATGAAAAAGAATTATTGGGAATTATTGAAGTGGTTGATGATCTAAATTCAGTGGACCTGGAAGAGGTTAGAGCGAAATATATTCAATAACCAACAATAAGAGTCTTAGTAATCGATTAATTACCAAGACTCTTTATTTATCTAGCTGGTTTAAAGCCTTTTAATCTTAATGCATTTAATCATACTGATACGGAGCTTAAACTCATGGCGGCAGCTGCGATGAGATTGGGGTTATTTTGTTGAATTAAAATAGACTTTTACTTTAGTTCCTACACCTTCTTCACTTTCTACCTTAATCAACGCATTGTGAAGCTCAAGGATATTCTTAACAATCGTTAAACCGATACCATTTCCTTCAATTTGACTTCTACTCTTATCTCCTCTATATAGCCTTTCAAAAATAAATGGTAAATCTTCCTGCTTAATACCAATCCCATCATCTATCACTTCCATAATAATCGTGTTTTTTTCCTTATAAAGTTTAATCAAAATCGTCCCATTACTATCTGAAAATTTAAGTGCGTTTGATAATAAGTTTATAATCACCTGTTTCATTTTGTCTTTATCCGCGTTGATTTTGTATTCATCCGGGGCGATTTCAAATTGAATCGTACAATTTTTATTTTGAGCAGCCCTATAGAAGTCCTTACAAATCTCTGAAATTAGATGATCAAGGTATATAGATTCATAATTAATCTTGATACCTTCAGATTCAAACTCTTTTAAAAAATTTAAGTCATTTATTAATTTTCCAAAACGAATGACTTCCTCATTTAAATAATTTAATCCCTCATTTGTAACAGGTAATACACCATCAATCATCGCTTCAAGATTATTTTGTAACACGTTTAAAGGAGTTCTAATCTCATGCGTAATATCTGATACTAACCTTTTTCTAAGAGTGTCCTGGTGTTTTAATTTACCTGCAAGAATATTCACACTTTTCCTTAAATCCTCTAACTCTGTAATATTACTTTTTAAATTCGATAAGGTATCAAAGTTTCCTTGAGATAAGCGGACAGACATGTTTGCTACTGCCCGAATGGGAGTAGAAAATTGCTTTGAGAAGTACAGACTCAAGCTAATGATGATAATTAGCGCAAGGGTACCACTGGCAATAATGCTTTTGTTTATAGAAGATTTAAAGGTTAAATCTTCCTCTGATAGAAGCACTGACGAATACTGTCCAATATCAATAAACCCAACTATTTTACCATTCGCTTTTATTTCAAACGTTTTCGTCGTATAAACGCCACTATCATGTCCTGACATTTCCCCGATATGAATTTGAGTTTGTAAGTCATCTGGATCCATTCCCCAGACTGCCTCTTTACTGCTATCTAAAAGGGTCAAACAATAATTCCCCATATAAGCCTCGTGCATTAATTCAATCCCTGTATCCGAGGACCATTTCCCTTCCCTTCTATATGCTTCCTCAAAATAGGAAACGATTCTTTCATACCTCTTGTTTTGAATATCAATCATGTATTCGTTAAATTTATTGGAAACCGTCAGATTAACAAAAATGGTAACTAGTAGGATAGCGGCCACCGTGGATAGGACCAACAACAGACTCAATCTTCTATTAATTGTTTGCACCTACTTCTCACCGCCAAATTTATAGCCAGCTTTCATTACCGTAACAATATATTTAGGGTTCTTCGTGTCTTTTTCAATCTTTTTACGGATATTTTTTATATGGACATCAATCGTCCGATCGTACCCGTTAAAATCTACGCCAAAGATTTTATCAATCAATTGTTCTCTAGATAATACATTCCCTTTTGCGGTGACGAGGGCACAAATAATATCAAACTCATTTGGTGTAAACGGAATATCTTGTTCTAGTATGCGAACTGCTCTTTTATCACAATCAATTAATAAATAACCATCATCAAAAATAACCTTTGATGAAGGAAATTTAGAACCTATTCTCCTGAATAAAGCATTTACTCTAGCAGTTAGTTCTCTTGGACTAAACGGCTTTATCAAGTATTCATCCGCACCTATATTTAATCCTTCTATTTTGTCATTTAATGATCCTTTTGCTGTGAGCATAAAGATATGGACATCCGATGTTTGACGGATTATTTTACAAACTTCTTCACCGCTAATATCTGGAAGCATCAAATCTAGTATAATTAATTTAAAATCTGCGGTATTACACACATCCAGCCCTTTTAATCCGCTTTTTGCGCTAGAAACTTTATATCCTTCCTTTTCCAAGTATCCTTTAATAACAGTTGATACACTTTGCTCGTCTTCAATCAGTAAAATATGATTCATCTTATTTCACCCGGCTTATAAAATTAGAATCCTTATAATTTAAGTATAATAGTTACAGATAGTGATAAATGTGAAAAAGGCTGACAATTATGTGTCAGCCTTTTTGTATTATCATGAAGTTTCACATCTATAGTTTTACTTTTTGTAATCGTAACGCATTAAGGACAACCGATACAGAACTGAATGCCATTGCAGCTCCGGCTAGCCAAGGTGCTAAGAAACCAAGTACGGCGAATGGTATTCCCAGTGAATTATAGGCGAGTGCCCAGAAAAGATTTTGTTTTATATTCGTGATCGTCTTTTTACTCATGTAAATGGCATCTGCAATACTATTTAAATCCCCGCGAATAAGGGTGATATCTGCAGCTTCCATCGCCACGTCTGTTCCGGTTCCAATGGCCATCCCGATGTCAGCAACCGCCAGCGCCGGGGCATCGTTTATCCCATCACCTACCATCGCTACTTTCTTTCCTTGGGCTTGTAATTTCTTAATTTCAGCTGCCTTGCCCTCTGGAAGAACTTCCGCAATGATATGTTCTATTCCAGCTTCTTTGGCAATCGCTAATGCAGTCTGCTGGTTATCACCAGTAATCATAATGACATCAAGTCCCATGGTTTTAAGGCGTTTAATCGCACCCTTTGAGGTATCCTTAATCGTATCAGCGACAGCAACAGTGCCTACATATTGCCCGTTGATTGCTGCAAGCATGGCTGTCTTTCCTGCCCTTTCTAATTCATCCATTTTTACGAAAGCGGCAGCAGCATCAACATTAAATTTATTCATCAATTTTCTTGTTCCAACTAATAATTCTCTACCATTAACCATTGCTTTAATTCCAAAGCCAGGGATCGCTTCAAATTCAGTAACATCTTTAAAAGGAATCCCTTTATCTTTTATTCCTTGGACAATGGCTTGTGCTAACGGGTGCTCCGATTGCTTTTCAGCAGATCCAATCAATGATAAGAATTCTTCCTCGTTAAACATTGTGTCTGTGATTACATCCGTTAAAACAGGTGTACCATTTGTTACTGTCCCTGTTTTATCAAGTACAACAGTTGTGATTCGGTGGGTCATTTCTAAATGCTCCCCACCCTTAAAGAGAATCCCAAATTCTGCTGCCCTTCCCGATCCAGCCATAATCGACGTTGGGGTTGCTAATCCCAATGCACATGGACAAGCAATAACAAGAACAGCAATCATTTTTTCTAATGCCTCACCAAAGTTTCCTGGGGCAACCCACACAAACCAGATAATAAAAGTAAGAACGGCGATTACCACCACGATGGGTACAAATACACCAGATATTTGATCGGCAAGTCGTTGGATTGGTGCCTTAGAACCTTGTGCTTCTTCGACCACTTTGATAATTTGCGCTAGTGCTGTATCTCTGCCGACCTTTTTTGCCTCAACCTTTAAGAAACCATTTTTGTTAAGTGTCGCTCCAATAACATCATCACCTGCAGACTTATCAACAGGAACACTTTCTCCTGTAAGCATAGACTCATCGATGGCTGAAGTTCCCTCAATAATTTTACCGTCTACAGGAATTTTTTCACCCGGCTTTATCAGGAGGATATCTCCAACAACTACTTGCTCAAGCGGAATTTCTAATTCTTGCCCATCTCTTTCCACTGTGGCGTTCTTAGCTTGAAGACCCATTAATTTTTTGATTGCTTCTGAAGACCGGCCTTTTGCTTTCGCTTCAAAAAGCTTCCCTAAAATAATTAAGGTAATTAAAATGGAACTTGTTTCATAATAAAGCTCCACTCCATGGGCTTCTTCCATAAGAGACATGATTGATAAATACAAACTGTAAAAATAAGCTGCGGATGTACCTAAAGCAACCAGTACATCCATATTTGCACTCTTATTTCTAAGCGCTTTATAAGCACCGATGTAAAACTGGGAACCAATAATAAATTGAACAGGTGTAGCTAATGCCAGCTGCACCCATGGATTCATAAACGCTTCCGGAACCCAAATAAAAGATGTAAATGTAAAATGTCCAACCATGGCCCATAATAAAGGAAGGGACAAAATCGCTGCAAAAATAAATTTGCCTGTTTGCTTTTTAATTTCCTGTTGACGGTGGTCAGTTGTTTCCTTTACGTCTTCTTTTATATGTGCTCCATATCCCAGCTTTTCAACTTTGTTAATAATGTCACCTGGTGTTAAAACAGACCCATTGTATTCCACGGTCGCCTTTTCGAGCGCAAGATTCACATTGGCCTTAACAACACCATCTAGTTTATTTAAGCCTTTTTCAATTCTTGTTGAACACGCAGCACAGGTCATTCCAGTAATATCAAACTCCGCTTTTTCGGTAACCACGTCATAACCAAGGTCTCTTATCTTTTTTTCAATATCCTCGACCTTTAATTTTTGTGGATCGTATTTAATAGCAGATTTTTCTAAGGCTAGATTTACAGTTGCGTTTTCTACACCTTCTAATTTATTTAATCCCTTTTCAATCCTTAAGGCGCACGCAGCACAGGTCATTCCAGAGATTTGTAAATTGGTTTCTTTTAAAGCTTGAGACATAAAAATCACCCCTTTATACCCCTTGTGGGTATATTTTATTTTAAAAAGAACGTGCTATTTCAGTAGCACGTGTCTTTGCCTAATTATTCTACGTCGTAACCTTGATCATCAATTGTTTCTTTAATTTTATCTAGTGACACTTCTTGGTTGTTATATTCAACGTCAACTGTATTAGCTTTTAAATTAACTTTTACAGAGCTTACTCCATTTAGTTCACCCACACTGCCTTCAACTGCTTTTACACAATGATCGCAAGACATTCCTTGTACGTTCAAAGTAACTTTTTCCATTTATATACACCCTTTCGTAATTAACACTTTTTTTAACCTTGTTAAAGAGGTAAGGTTCTTAACTATATTTAACCATACCCCCCTACCCTATGTAAAGTATTTTTTATCGTTTAATTGATTCTTTTCCAACTTTCACATTTTGTTCATAAATGAATATTTTTATCCAAGAGTTATGTTACAAGGACCAATAGGTTAAAGAGTCAAATATGCCTAACAAGATGATCAATACCCCCGAAACTCTTTGAATGGAAGCTCCAATCTTTCTCCCCTTTTTCATTAGTAATCCGCCTCCGCCTAAGTACCAAATAATCAAAATAAATAGGATTAAAGGCAGTGCAGTACCAATAGCAAATATCGATGGCAGGATAAAGCCGTAGGAACTGGACAAGACAATCGGCATTAAAGTAACAAAAAACAGAATAAACATCGTTGGACAAAAGGCGAGCGAAAAACTGAAACCAAGCATAAATGAACCAATTGGAGTTTCCTGTTGGTAATCTTTTGATCCTTTAAATAAATTGATTGTTCCTCGAAGTTTTATCACTCCTACCATATACAAACCTACAATGATCAGCAGTGGACCCATAATTTTGCGAATCCAAGGAAAATAAGAAATTAGACTATCTTGAATTTCTCTTCCTAATATCCATACCAACCCACCTAATAATGAGAAGGCTGCGATTTTGCCTAATGTGAAAAAGATAACGTCCTTCCAAACAATTTTCTGTTGAAAGGAGCGGTTACCATACAGTGTTAAGGCACTGATGTTTCCGGTAAGCTGACATGGTGCCAATGCTCCCACTATCCCCAAAAGCAGGGCAAAAACGAATGGTAATGACTCCAAGTTATTAGCGATGATAAAAAACGGTTTGCTAACAGAAGAACTAAATTGACTCATGAGATTGTACATAGCATCACCTTATTTTTCATGGATGATAAAAACTGACTATTTACTAAGTTAATACTATAACAATTGTAATGAGATATTATGTTGAACGTATGAAGAGTTTTTGACACTTTTACGACGATTTTCATTACAAAAGCACCGTGAAGTATCGGTGCTTTCTATAGTCTATTTAATTTCTACAACGTATGGATAAACGTATACTTGTCCGTTAAACTTAAACTCTGCCCAAATCTTATATATCCCTGGTTCTGAGAATTTTGTAGCAAATACAGGCTCATTACCTTCAAGTGGATGAACGTGAACGTAATTTTCTCCTCTTTCATCCAGTATTACGACATGTCCTAGTGCTCCAAGATACTGTTCTGGGGTATCCCCAGTTAAATCAAATTTAAGTTGGATGTCCTCATTTACTTTTAATGCACTTGGAAGCAGTTTAACTGTGTGACCTCCAGTTTCCTTTATTAGTTCGGTGTCAACGGTTAGAGAATCTTTCTCATGTTCGTTATGACTTTCTCCTGCCATGAATGAAATCGGGGATGTCACATATGTTTTGCCTGTTGGTTTGATATCAACAAATGCTTTATAATCCCCAGCTGGTAATGAATGAGGTACTTTGAAGACTCCAGGCTCGTTTGTTTGAGGATGTAAATGTTGATACTCTTTTAAATCCGTACTGACAACAATTAAATGCATCAATTTTTCGTGATTCACTTCTAAATCTGATACAGGGTTTCCTTCTAAATCCTTCAATGTAATGATCAATTCTCCATTTTCAACTTGAATGTTTGGAATGACTTCACTTTCACCATCGTGGTTATTACCATCTTCTTTATGCTCTTGATCGTGGGATGCTTGTGGTTCTTGTTTGTGAACTGCCTTTGTTTCATTATGAGTTTCTGTTTCTGCAAAAGAAGGAAGGACATAGTATCCTCCTACTATTACAAACAGGTAAACTAATGCAGAAATAGTCCATTTCTTCATTCAAACTCACTCCTTAATACCTATATAGGGTATATTTTTTTGAAAAAGAGAGCGTGCTCAATCGAAAGCACGTTCTTAACAAACCTTAATTTATCTTTTGGAAAAACCAACATGAAGATGTTGTTAACTATCTGATGAAAAGATTATATTATACCCTGGTATAGTATGTAAAGAGGGATTTACATATTTTTAACATTTAATGGTGCCCTTTTAAATGATTATTTCAAAACAAACAGATAAACTTATCTTTAATAAACGTGTAGCTCAAAAGGGGGATTTATGAAACAAAGTAAACTTTCTTTACTTCTTGAAATCCTAATGGTTTCAACAAAACTTGGATTAACTTCATTTGGCGGTCCTATTGCACATTTAGGATATTTTCATGATGAGTATGTTCGAAGAAGAAAATGGCTGGACGAACAGGCTTATGCAAATTTAGTTGCACTATGCCAATTTTTACCTGGTCCGGCCAGCAGCCAGGTAGGAATAGGGATAGGTATAATGCGCGGCGGTTTATTAGGAGGAATTTTAGCATTTGTTGGTTTTACCACCCCTTCTGTCGTCATGCTGATCCTTTTTGCCCTTATTCTAAAAGGAATGGATATCGCAAATGCTGGCTGGATTCACGGATTAAAAATTGTAGCAGTTGCCGTTGTGGCTCATGCGATATGGGGGATGGCACAAAAGTTAACTCCTGATTTATCCCGAAAAGCTATTGCCTTACTCGCTTTAATATGTACGCTATTATGGCAAACAGCATATACCCAGGTAAGTGTAATCCTAATTGCTGCTGTCGCAGGTTTTATTATCTATAAGGGGAAAAAGGAAGATTCTCCCTCTGCTATACAGGTCCCACTTACCCGAGGATTCGGGGTTATGTGTTTAGGTTTATTTTTTGGATTATTGATTGTCCTTCCTATTTTAAAAGAGTTAACTGCTTCTAGCTGGGTGGCGATGTTTGATAGTTTTTATCGCTCAGGTTCATTAGTGTTTGGCGGCGGACATGTAGTTTTACCATTATTGGAACGAGAGTTTGTTCCAAGTGGCTGGCTCAGTAAGGAAGCGTTCCTAGCTGGATATGGGGCTGCACAGGCAGTACCTGGACCGCTGTTTACCTTTGCAGCCTATTTAGGTGCTGTTGTGGATGGATGGGCAGGTGGATTACTGGCAACCTTTGCAATCTTTCTTCCTGCGTTTTTATTGGTGTTAGGGACATTACCGTTTTGGGTCAGTATAAATCGGAATCCTAAAATATCAGGAGCAGTAATGGGTGTCAATGCAGCAGTTGTAGGAATACTGATTTCTGCTTTTTATGATCCAACTTGGACTAGTACTATTTTAGCGCCTATAGATTTTGCCTTTGCGGCACTATTGTTTAGCATGCTAGCCTATTGGAAGCTGCCGCCTTGGGTGATTGTGGTTACTGGGGTTATTGGAGGGTACTTACTTAGTTTAATTGTGTAAAAAAATGAGGATGCCCTAAGGACATCCTCATTTTACATTTTTATAAACCACACTTTAGCTGTGTACCACAATTAGAACATGTATTACAGCCGCCAATTTCTTTTACTTTACCTTTACGGCACACTGGACAAGTGTTTCCAACTTCAGAACCAATCGTTACATCTGTTGAACGAAGGTCACTAATGGTATCAACAAGTACTACGTGTTGTTTCGTTTTTTCTGTGAATGTTGGGATCTCGTTTTCTTCTGCTTTAAGGGTAAGGACTTGTGAATCACGTGATCCATCTACATAGACTGTACCACCCTTTGCTCCGCCTTTGTAAAGACGCTCATACACTTTTTCCACTTGTTCAACACTATATCCTTGAGGAGCATTTACAGTTTTACTGATAGAACTATCAATCCAACGCTGAATAACACATTGAACATCTGCATGTGCTTCAGGTGCAAGCTCCATCGCTGCAACAAACCAGCTTGGAAGATTATCTGCATCTGCTTCGGGGTGCTTATCAAGGTATTCTTGAACGATATCAGCTTTCACTTCGATAAATTTCCCTAGACGTCCGCTTCGGAAATAAGAGAATGAGAAATAAGGCTCTAATCCAGTTGATACACCAACCATTGTTCCAGTACTCACTTTTGTTACTCTCCATATATTTTTATAGAGGGCGGGAATATTAGTACCCGCTCCATATGTCGCCATATGGGTCAGACTATATCATCAACCATAATTTTTGGTTGCTCAGCATGTAGTCGTTGAAGGGTCAGCCACGACTTCCCTGCGGATTGTCTGGTAGGCAATAAGCCAACACTCTTACATTTTTACCCGATTACTTGTTGGCAAGACAAAGGTAGTAAGAGATACGCCAGGGTTTCCCGCATATAGCTAAGTTTACGCAGCGCTCTTACGAACACTGGGGGCAATTACTTTACCCGTTGGAGCAACAGTTAGCAAATGTGAATTTCTTATTCCGTTTTCTAATATAGATTGACGAACATCTTCAGGCATTTTTTTCATATATCCTGTATCAATAAATGCTTGACGTAAACGGTTTGTTTCTTCGCGTGTTTCACCATTTAAGAATGGGAAACTTCCCTTTTCTTTTGCAAGTTCTATTGATGTCTTATATGCAGTAGTTGCAATTACTTCAAAAACTTGATCAACAAGTTTATTACCTTCTTCTGAGCCGTACATCGTTTCACAATAGATTAGCATATCATGCAAGCCCATTACGCCAAGACCTACACGGCGTTCACCAAGAGCCTGCTTTTTATTTTCTTCAAGGAAGTATGGTGTAGCATTGATAACGTTATCCTGCATTCTAACGCCAACTGCTACTGTTTTCTTTAACTTCTCAAAATCTACTGTTTTCGTTTCCTTATCAGCCATTTCCGCAAGATTAACAGCTGCAAGGTTACAAACAGAAAATGGTGCCAGAGGTTGCTCCCCACAAGGGTTTGTTGCTACGACTTGTTGTCCATATGCTTTGGCATTTGTCATGTCGTTGGCGTTGTCGATGAAGAATATTCCTGGCTCAGCCGAGTAAGTTGCGCAAATGTTTATAAGGTTCCAAAGCTCTTTTGCTTTAATTTTCTTATAAACTCGCACTTTGTGTCCAAGCTTTTCCCATTCGCGAACGTCTCCTACTTTATGCCATTCTTCATTGTAAATCTTCATTTCCTCTTTATTGTAGATTTCAACATGTGGGAAACGAAGCTCATATTCACTATCATTTTCAACAGCTTCCATGAATTCTTTCGTTAAACATATAGAGATGTTCGCACCAGTTAAGAATTCTGGATTATGAACGGTATAGTTACCACCAGTTTGAAGCTTTTCTTCAGCCTCTGCAATGATGTCTTCACCGAAGCCACCTAAGCCTGGAATTTGTTTATAGTTAACAATTCCCTGATACATGGCTCTCTCTTGGGCAGTTAGCGGTGTTAATTTTAGTTTGTCCTTAGCATGTTTCTTAATAGTTTCATCATTCGTATTTTCAATCAAAAACCTTAGAATTCTAGGGTTTTGCATTTTTGAAATAATAAATTCAATCACGTCTGGATGCCAGTCCGCTAACATAATCATCTGCGCACCCCTGCGCGACCCACCTTGTTCAACAAGATGTGTTAGTTTCGCAATATCATCTAACCATGATACCGATCCAGATGATTTACCATTTACTCCTCTTGCCAAGGTGTTTCGTGGTCGTAATGTAGATCCATTTGTTCCTACACCGCCGCCGCGACTCATGATTTCCATTACCTGTTTACGGTGATCTGAGATCCCTTCACGTGAGTCTGGAACAAAAGGCATTACATAACAGTTAAAGAACGTTACATCTGTTTCTGCTCCTGCCCCATAAAGGACGCGACCCGCTGGAATGAAATTCATTGATACTAGCTCATTGTAAAACTTTTCAAACCACTCAATTCGCTTCTCTTCTGTTTCCTCAACTGAAGCAAGACCGGTTGCATTTCTCTTAGCAATCTGCTCATAAAACAATTCTAGAGGCTTCTCAATTACATCTAGCGAGCGCCAAATCAATCCTGTTGCCGATTCCTCAGGGTCATCTAGGACAGCTCTAAATTCCTCTTCTACTAAAACCTTTGCTTTTTTACTCTCCCAATCAATCTCCATGATGTATCCAAGACCGCGTGCTGGGAATTTTGGATCTTCTTTTATAGTGAGAACAACAAAGTCGCCATTCGTTAGGGTGATTTTTGCAGTGTCTTTGAAGGTGTACCGGTCCAACATGACCAATCGTGAAACACCCTTATGAGTTATTTTCATATCTGGGGTAACCGGGTGCACTTGGGGGAATAAGTGGATATCCTCATTCAACCTTTCAAAATCAATATTCATTTTTTGTCTAAAAACTACAGACATGAGAACAACTCCTTCAAAAATTCTATATCTTGTATGAGATTCTAGTAAGTTATGCTATATCTAGCTGACTCGATATAAATAAGTTAACATAGGTAGATACAACAAATCAATATATAGTACCGAAAATATTTTCGACACCACTACATATTGTATTTAAGGCAAAAAATATAAACTTTGTCAAACTCAAAATAAACTAGAAATTAGAGAATAGATAAGATATCTATTAAATTTCGGCAAAATACAGGAAAATTTAACAAATTTCGCAGGTTGCGATTTTTAAATAGAGGAAAATTTAAAGCTATAAAGGAGATATATTGATTATCAAGAATATTAAAAAAGGTATACTTAATTAATAAGCCAAAAAGAGGAGGAAAAAATAGATGATAGCACATATTGAAAAAGTTGAAAACGGCTATACTGCCACATATGAACGCCATCTTAACCATTCAGTTGAAGAGATATGGTCTTATTTAACGGACAATAAAAAACTGCCAAAATGGTTCTCAGAATTACATATAGACGAACTTCGTAAAGGCGGGGTAATTAAATTTGATATGGGGGATGGAACATTTGATGAACTTTCTATCCTAGACTTAAAAATAAATTCTGTTTTGGAATTCTCCTGGTGGGTAGATACCGTTCGATTCGAATTAACTGAAGTATCAAATGGATGTGTACTGCGCCTAATAGAAAAAATAAATACCATTACGGACCATACCCCAAGAGACCTTGCTGGCTGGCATGTATGTTTAGATGTCATCGAAGCATTACTGGATGGTAGGGCCATTGATCGTAAAGAGGAATGGAAAATCTGGTATGAAAAATATGTTACAGAAATAGAGAGAGTAACTCGACAATAATAACTCAGGCGGACTCAATAATACTGAGTCCGCCTTTTTTGCTATCATTAATTTTGGATTTATTTTTATATTATAAACGCATAGTCATGAGGCCCGTTCTCTCCGGTTACGCATCTTTTTGGGCTTCATGAACCCTTTATGAGGACCGTTCTATCTGAAAATTCTTCTTTTAGGGCTTCATGAACCCTTCATGAGGACCAATCTATCTGAATAATCTTCTATTAGGGCTTCATAAACTCTTCATGAGGACCATTCTATCTGTATACTCTTCTTTTGGGGCTTCATAAACTCTTCATGAGGACCGTTCTATCTGTATACTCTTCTTTTGGGGCTTCATGAACCCTTCATGAAGCTAGTTCTATCTAATTACTTTTCTTTATAGGCTCCATAACCTATCGTTTAAAGTTCCACTCATCACTTTCATATCGCTCTTTAGCTATTTTATTGACGTATGCAAGTTCTTCTTCGGTTAATTGATAGGGTTGTAGTTCGATATTAAGACCCTCTGCAAATCCTTTATAGAAGGCTTCTTTTGCTTCCTCTAACGTAATTTTTCTTGAACTGATTTCATTAATGGCAACTGCCTTACTTTTAAAAGCTGATTTCATCCTATCCTTTACTCTCTCACTCGGATATTTAAATAAACTGAACAGCTTATCCTCGTCTAAATCTAATAAAATCGACCCGTGTTGGAGGATTACCCCCTTTTGGCGGGTTTGTGCACTTCCTGCTACTTTACGACCTTCGACCACAAGTTCATACCAACTTGGTGCGTCAAAACATACTGCTGAACGAGGATTCTTCAGTGCACTTCGCTCCTCATCTGTTCTAGGGACAGCAAAATAAGCTTCTAATCCCAGCTGATGAAATCCTTTTAAAATTCCTTCTGATATAACACGATAGGCCTCTGTTACCGTTGTAGGCATTTCTGGGTGATCTTCCGATACAATCACACTATATGTAAGTTCATGCTCATGGAGCACACCGCGGCCTCCAGTCGGTCTTCTAACGAACCCTAACTCATGGGCTTTTACTGCCTCTAGGTCGATTTCCTTTTCAACCTTTTGGAAATATCCAATTGATAGAGTCGCTGGATCCCAGCCGTAGAAGCGGATAACGGGCGGAAATTTCCCTTCACTATGCCAATCAAGTAATGCCTCATCCAACGCCATGTTAAAGGATGGAGAACAATTACCAGAATCTATAAAACGCCAAACCTCTTTGTTCATATAAAAACCTCATCTTTATGTAGTTTACTCTTATTTTAGTCTACCAAAATCTGAGATGAATTCAAAACCAGATGTTTTAGGCATAATGAATTTGAAGTTTTTTGTCGTTTATTCTTTATCTTTCCGTGATTGGCTTATATAATAAAACATAGTGTACCATGCTTGAAAGGAGCAATCGAAATTGAATTCACTTTATGTCCTACTTATCATCATCGTGGCAGTTGCGGCTTATTCTGTTTTCACCTATTTTTATCAAAAAAGGATTGTTAAAACGGTAACGGAAGAGGAGTTTCGTGCCGGTTATCGAAAAGCACAATTAATCGATGTTCGTGAACCGAACGAATTCGAAGCAGGTCATATTCTAGGAGCCCGTAATATTCCAATGTCACAAATGAGAATGCGAATGAAGGAGCTTCGTCCGGATTTACCTGTTTATTTATATGACCAAAATGGCATGCGCAGCGCCCGTGCCGCACAATTTTTACACCGTAAAGGGTACAAGGATTTAACCCAGCTTCAAGGCGGGTTCAAAAAATGGTCTGGGAAAGTAAAAACTAAGAAATAAAATGTTGTGGACTTTCCATATGGGAAGTCCTTTTTTTGATCTGATTGTTCCCCTAATTCCATCCCGCGTGATTTATGGGCAATACCACTCTGATTGTTCCCCCTATTTTCATCCTGTGTAATTTACCGGCACAATTCTCCCTTGATTGTTCCCCTATTTTCGCCCCCCATGATTTACGGGAACAATATCCCCTAAATTGTTCCTCTATTTCTGTTCCCATTAATTTACCGGCACATTCCACTTCCCCAAAAACCAAAAGGTCAGATTCAGCAAACTGAATCTGACCTAAAATCTTTAAGCCTTTTGGTATTTTAAGATTGGTTTACGCGCAGCGGTTGCTTCGTCCATACGGCCTACTACAGTGGTATGCGGCGCTTCTTGAACGATTTCTGGATTCTCCTCTGCCTCTTTGGCAATTTGAATCATAATGTCAACGAATGAATCTAGCGTTTCTTTAGACTCTGTTTCAGTCGGCTCGATCATAATACATTCTTCAACATTTAATGGGAAGTAGATGGTTGGCGGATGGTAGCCAAAATCAAGCAGGCGTTTTGCGATATCCAACGTACGGACACCTAATTTCTTCTGTCTTCTTCCGCTTAAAACAAATTCATGTTTGCAATGCTTATCAAATGGAAGATCATAATACTCTGCAAGTCTTCTCATCATATAATTTGCATTTAATACAGCATATTCAGTTACCGCTTTTAAGCCATCTGGTCCCATTGAACGAATGTAAGTATAGGCTCGAACATTGATACCAAAGTTACCATAGTAAGGCTTCACGCGACCGATTGATTGTGGACGGTCATAATCAAATACAAACTCTTCACCGCGCTTCGAAATCACAGGTTTCGGTAAAAACGGAATAAGGTCTGCTTTTACACCAACAGGACCTGAACCTGGCCCTCCGCCGCCATGTGGACCCGTAAAGGTTTTATGAAGATTTAAGTGAACCACATCAAATCCCATATCCCCCGGTCTAGCTTTTGATAGTACCGCATTTAAGTTTGCACCATCATAATAAAGCTTACCGCCGGCAGCGTGAACAATTTCAGCCATTTCTACAATGTTTTCCTCAAAAAGTCCAAGGGTATTTGGGTTAGTTAACATTAAAGCAGCTGTATCTTCCCCAACTACTCTTCTTAAATCATCAAGGTCAACAAGACCATTCTCATTTGATTTTACAGTGATGGTTTCTAGTCCTGCAACGGTTGCAGAAGCAGGGTTTGTTCCATGTGCAGAATCAGGTACAATAACCTTTGTTCGCTTCAAATCTCCGTTTGCTTCATGGTAAGCACGAATCATCATCAATCCAGTCCATTCCCCATGAGCACCAGCAGCTGGCTGTAATGTTACTTCATCCATTCCTGTAATCTCAATTAAATGCTCCTGCAAATCATATAACAGTTCAAGTGCACCCTGTACAGAGCTTTCATCCTGAAGTGGATGAACATGAGCAAATCCGTTAAAACGCGCCACATTTTCGTTGATTTTTGGATTGTATTTCATTGTACATGAGCCTAATGGGTAGAAACCTGAATCCACCCCATGGTTTCTTCTAGATAGCGCAGTGTAATGACGCATAATATCAAGCTCAGAAACCTCAGGAAGCTCTGGCTCCTCACTGCGTAAATATCCTTCAGGAAGAAGGTTTTCAAGGTCTAATTCGGGAACATCCATTTCCGGGAGGCTGTATCCAATTCTGCCTGGTGTACTTAGTTCAAAAATGAGTGCCTGATCTTGGTTATGCATGCAAATCCCCCACTTCTTTCACAAGAGTATCGATTTCTTCCTTCGATCTTTGCTCTGTTACAGCAATCAGCATATGGTTAGCAAGTTCTGGATAGTCACGTCCTAAATCGTAACCGCCAATGATGCCCTTTTGTAACAAGGCTTGGTTGATCTCTTTCACTGGTTTGTTTAATTTCACAACAAATTCATTGAAGGAGTGTCCTTCGTAGACAACTTCAATGCCTGCAGCTTTAAATGCATTTTTTGCATAATGCGCCTTCTGTAAGTTAGCAACTGCCATTTCACGTACGCCTTTTTTACCAAGGGCTGTCATAGCAACCGACGCAGCCAAAGCATTTAACGCTTGGTTTGAACAAATATTTGATGTTGCTTTATCACGACGGATGTGCTGTTCACGGGCCTGTAGTGTTAAAACAAATCCACGACGTCCTTGATCATCTGTAGTCTGACCGACAAGTCGTCCAGGTACCTTACGCATTAACTTATTCGTTACTGCAAAATAACCGCAATGTGGTCCGCCAAATGCAGTAGGAATTCCAAACGGCTGGGCGTCACCAATCACAATGTCAGCACCTAACTTACCTGGAGGTGTTAATACTCCAAGAGAAAGCGGGTTTGAGGAAACAACAAATAGTGACTTGTTGGCGTGAACGATTTCTTCTAGTTCTTTTAATGGCTCAATTCGTCCGAAGAAGTTCGGATACTGAACGATAACTGCTGCTATTTCTTCATTCGCCAATCCTTTTAACGCTTCAATATCTGTAATTCCATTATTAACTGGTACTTCAATTACTTCTATATACTGACCTTTTGCATAGGTTTTAAGAACTTCCTTTGATTCAGGGTGAACTGCACTTGAAACAAGGATTTTCTTCCGTTTTGTATGCCCTGCGCTTAACATGGCAGCTTCAGCGAGAGCTGTACCGCCATCGTACATAGATGAGTTCGCAACATCCATTCCTGTTAACTCACAAATCATCGTCTGGAACTCAAAAATCGCTTGGAGTTCACCTTGAGAAATTTCAGGTTGATATGGTGTATAAGCTGTATAAAATTCAGAGCGAGAAATAACATGGTCAACGATTACAGGCATATAGTGGTCATAAACTCCTGCACCTAGAAAGGATACATTTGTTTTTAAATCGGCATTACGAGAAGCCATTTGGAATAGTTCTTTCATCAAAGAAGTCTCAGATTTTGCAGCTTTGATGTTGTATTCACCTTTAAATCTAACCTTTTCTGGAATATCGCTGAATAATTCATCAACGGAGTTAACGCCAATTGTTTCGAGCATTGCCTTTTTATCTGCTTCAGTCATAGGTAAATATCGATGTTTCATAAACCTAATCTCCCCTCGTGTTTACTTTTGTCGTTTATAAAAAGGTGTTGGTACTACTTTCGCCTTCAAGCGTTTTCCGCGAATTTCAACCTCAATTTCGGTTTCAAGACCGGCGTATTGGTCTTTAATTAGCACAAGTCCAATATTCTTTTTCAAGGATGGAGATTGCGTTCCCGTTGTCACTTCACCAATTAGTTCCTCACCTTTATAGACAGGGTAGCCATGACGTGGTATTCCACGGTCAATCATTTCAATTCCAACTAATTTTCTTGCTGCTCCCTGTTCCTTTTGCTGTTTAAGTACTTCTTTGCCGATAAAATCGGCTTCTTTATTTAACTTAACTGCAAAGCCGATTCCAGCTTCAAGCGGAGTAATTTCAGGTGACAATTCTTGGCCATACAGCGCAAGAGTTGCTTCAAATCTGAGAGTATCCCTTGCGCCTAAACCACAAGGAACGACACCTTCCTCTTGCCCAGCTGATAAAATCGCCTTCCAAAGTTCTACTGCGTCTGACGCATCACAATATATCTCAAAGCCATCCTCACCTGTATAGCCAGTTCGTGAGACCAGAGCGTTTTTCCCATTAATCGTTACTTCCTGTTGGAACTTAAAGAATCCAATAGTGCTTAGATCAGTATCACCTGCCAGCTTTTGAAGTACTTTTTCAGCCAGCGGTCCTTGAAGCGCCAATTGAGCCATTTTTTCAGACAAATTATCGATCGAAACATTTCCCTCTAAATGGTCCTCAAGCCATTTATAGTCCTTTTCGATATTGGAAGCATTAACAACTAGTAAATAATGATTATCTTCTATTTTATAAACAAGAAGATCATCAACAGTGCCGCCATTTTCATAGCACATGGCATTATATTGCGCTCCACCATTTTTAATTTTTGAAATGTCGTTTGTTAACATCATTTGCAGGTAGTTTAAGCTATCTGGTCCTTTTACTTCGATTTCCCCCATATGCGAAACATCAAATAAACCAGCCTTTGTGCGGACTGCTTCATGTTCTTCCTTGATGCTTGAGAATTGAACAGGCAGCTCCCAGCCTCCAAAATCAATCGTTTTTCCACCATATTCTTTATACACTTCAAATAGCGGTGTCCGTTTTAATTCAGTCATCGTTAATCCCCCTTCAACTAAAGATGTTTTTCATTTGTTGTTCCATAAATTCAGTGCATAAAAAGCAAAAAAGGACAGAGACCTCCCTTTAACAAAAAGAAGGTCTCTGTCCTTGCACCTGAAAGTTTACCTTAGATGGCTTTCCCCTTTGGTGGCTGCTCATTTTAGTCAGCACTCTCCAGAGCTGCGTCAAACAAGAGTTCTTTTGCCTGAGAGATTCACACATTGTGCTTGCTCCTTCGGCGCTACATTTGTAGTCTCTCCCCTTGTCATCATCCGCATTATAATATTTTCACATTCGGGTCATACTAAAATATACATCTGAAAAAAATTTATTTTATTGCAATAATTAAAACATTCAAATCTATTACCATCCTACCATTAAAGCATAAGGTGAGCAATAAATTTTTGTGCATAAAGGAGCTGAAACCATGACTGTTGAAATAGAATTTGATTCCTCCTGGCAGGATGAATTTTTACATAGAATTGATCACGATGGACCATGGGGAAATTGGGACCTTTTCAAACTAGCAGTCGGAGTTGAAAAACATCTTATTATCCCTGAATTTGAAGGCCTTCAAGCGCCTAATCATTTGCCTAATCTGACGCCGCTTCCACATCAACTTGAAACAGCAAAACAAGTTATTGAGAATATGAATGGAAAGGCCATTCTTGCTGATGAAGTTGGGCTTGGAAAAACGATAGAAGCTGGTCTTATTTTAAAAGAATACATGATTCGTGGACTTGTAAAAAAGGTTCTCATTCTTGTCCCAGCTTCGTTAGTAACCCAATGGGCTTATGAATTGAATAGTAAATTTTTTATACCTGCGGTTTCTCAAAGGAAAAGTTATGTATGGGAACAATGCGATGTTGTTGTTTCGTCAATAGATACTGCAAAACGTGATCCTCACCGGGATATTATCTATAAGCAGGACTACGATTTAATCATTATTGATGAAGCACACAAACTTAAAAATAATAAGACAAAAAACTATGAGTTTGTTCAAAATCTGAAGAAGAAATTTTGTCTGCTTTTAACTGCTACACCTATTCAGAATCGAATTGGGGAAATCTTTAACCTAGTGTCTCTATTAAAACCTGGACATTTAGGCAGTGAAACAGCCTTCTACGATAAATACAAACGCGATGCACGCTCCTTAAATGATAATGAGCATTTAAAAGAGCTCGTTAATAAGGTGATGATTCGAAACAGACGTGCCGATACAGGTATTGAATGGACTAAAAGACATGTTGAGACGATTCCGATTGAATTTACACCCGAGGAAAAAGAATTGTATCAAGCTATCACTGATTTAAAGAGCGAAGGCGATTGGGTCCAAACAAGTGCATTCTCGGTAATGACCTTACAAAGGGAAGCTTGCAGCAGTAGAGAGGCGGTTTTTTATACGCTTAAAAACATGCTTCAGAAAAAAGAAAACCCTACGAAGGAATTTGAAGATCAGATTCAAAATTTAATTTCAAAAGTAGAAGCTGTTTCAAGCAACTCTAAAGCGGAGAAGGCTTTAGAATTAATACAAAAAATTGATGATAAGGTTATTATTTTCACCGAATACAGAGCAACCCAAATGTACCTCCAATGGTATTTAAAACAAAACGGGATATCATCCGTACCGTTCCGCGGGGGCTTTAAACGAGGTAAAAAAGATTGGATGCGCGAGCTTTTTCAAAAGCATGCACAAGTACTTATCGCGACAGAAGCTGGTGGTGAAGGTATTAACCTTCAATTCTGTAACCATATTATTAATTTCGATTTACCATGGAATCCAATGAGATTGGAGCAAAGAATCGGGAGGATCCATCGTCTTGGGCAAGAAAAGGACGTAATGATCTACAATTTTGCAATCCAGAACACAGTGGAAGAACATATATTAAAGCTTCTATATGAAAAAATTGAACTATTTGAAAAAGTAATAGGTGATTTAGACGATATTTTAACGAAGTTAGACTTTGGAAGTATTGAAGATCATCTAATTGATATTTTTGGACAATCCTGCTCTGAGGGAGAAATGCGGATTAAGATGGAAAACCTTACATCAATGATTGATTTAGCTAAAGATATGCAGAAGGAGGATTCACATGCAGCAGCTGGAAATTCATAACTTTCTGATACGCTATTTTCAGGCTAATGAATGTGAAATAACAGAAAATGGTCCAGGATACTTAACGGTTCAATTAACAATCGAACTCGATAAGGAATTAATGAACCGACCTTTTTATTGGCATTACCTAGAAAAAACGGGCGGGATACCAAATCCGATGAAGCTTACGTTTATTACGAACCCACAAATAGCACCTGAACATATTAAGGGAGAAACCGTTCATTTCGGTTCTCCTCGCCTGCACCAAATTTTTCAATCAACCAAAAAGCTGGCTAGCTATATCAGGCTTTATGAGAATCACCGTAATGGTCAACAACAAACTCCATTAATGCCTTGGCTTTGTATGAATGTTAAAATCTCGTATCAATGCGACCGGAAGCGGGATATTTATAAATCAATCGGTTTGCAGCTCATTAATGGACAAATGATTGAGGATTTTCATGAACGACTGCAGAATGTCCAACTGACACCGAAAATACCGGATTATTCGTTTACACTTTCACCTCTGGTTAAGCCAAAAAGCGGAATGTCGAGAATCGAAAACTATCTGAAAGCTGTAATTAATGAAGATGATCATACTTGGGCAGAGGATGCTCGAAGACGCTGGGAACAAGATTTACGTCTTCTAGATCATTTTTACGAGGATGCAGAAGAAGAGAATGAAAGTTATGAAACAGAGAAAAAAGCCCTGCAAGACCAATATGAACCAAAAATAAACATTTCTTTTATTAATGGCGGATTGTTTTATTTAACCGATAATGCTGTGTAAAAGAGTAAAGAAGCAGATTTTGACTCTGCTTCTTTACTCTTTTCTTCTTCTGTTTTTCACTTCGATATAAAATATATAGGGAAGAATCCCGAACCAGCGATACCAAAAAGACGCTCTTGTTTGTTTTCGCTCTTCCCGGAGCCGTTTTCTTTCATCTTTTGGCTGGTCCGCATATTTAACAAGAGTTTGAGTCATATATTTTACATAATCATTCGTTTTCATGGACACACCTGCCTTCATTCATCACTAAAAGTATGTCCGTTTTTTAATTTTTCAAACAACAGTTTTTCTTAATTCATTTCGACCCATTTTATCATTTTTTTTGAAGAAGTATCGAAAAAACCGCGTCCCACCAATGTTTCACCTGAATCTATTCTAAGAGTGAAGTTGATTTTCTGTATAGCTCCAATTGGAATATCCGCTTGAAATACTATGTTCCCATTTAAATAGGTAAAGGTACCTCTGAATGGAATTACACCGCCCGATTGTAGAATTTCTTCAACTTTTTTAACCGAAGAATGAAAATAATATTCCTCCTGAAGAATTAGGTTAGTTTCATGAGCCAACCTCCTTTCAGTTAACAGCTGTTCTACACGAAAAGAGAAGAGTAATAGAAAAAGGATAAGCACCGCTAACGTTAATGGGTATGTAAAACCATGTTCGTTATTTTTCATACGGCCGGAAACCATTGTATATAAGAATGCACTACCACATTGTATTCTTTCCCCCAAACATCTTTTACGATAATTTTTATGGAGTTATTAATCCTGGTAAAAGTGACGGAGGTTACATTTTGCAGTAACGTCTCATGCCCCGAAGAATTCACACGTCTTCTTAAGTTGCTTCCATATTTCTCGTAATTAATACTTTCATTATTATTCGTTAATACCAGTCTCCCGGATACCACCTCGGCCTTTGAGCTAATACGAATTTCTTTTTTAATCTGGCTGCAAAAAACATCCCATTCCATTTCCTGAAGCCTTCCATTTGAATCCTTATTGTCTAATACGATATGAAACACAGGGACCATGAAGAATACTATAGTCATAAAAATTGAAAAGGCAAAAAGCACTTCAATGAGCGTAAAGGCTTTTTCATTCTGCCACTTTACAAATCTCTGTTTTTGGCAGGAAGGCAGTTTTATCAACTTTTACACACACCTCCTTTTGTCCAATTTCTGACGATTGAATCCAATAAATCTTATATTCTGTTCCATTATGATATATCGAGTAATTTGAGTTTGTTCTATCCTCTGTTAAATTTGCTTGGAGTTCTTCAAATAAAAACTGCACTGCCTTTTTATCCCTCACAAGCTGTTGAGACTGATGGGATAATTCGATTAATAACGGCATAAAAAACATGCTCATCATAAACCATGCAGATAATGATAATAAGAGCTCGAGTAAAAAGAATCCATCATTCTTCCATAACATAAAACCGTCCCTTTCCAATCAAAAGAGTTAATCTGTAGTTTTTTTGTTGTGTCCGAATATATAATGTACCGAATCTATCTACATTACCATTTGAGTTAAATTTAAATACTAATTGGATCGTTCCTTGAGTCACAGTAATCGTTGGAGAATGATGTCTTTCAACTAGCTGTTTATTACCTGTACTGATGAGATACATGTGCTCATGTTCATAGAAGATAACTTTCACTTCCATTTGATTAGCAATAGCATATTGCTGACCATAATATAAGTCCGCTTTTAATTGGGAAATAAACGTCTTATCAGTTGCTGAATAGTATTGTGGCTTTATGCTAAAGGCAGTTATCGAGGAGATGATTAGAAAGATGGAGAGAACTATCAACGATTCTATTAGGGTAAATCCCTTTTGATTGCGGAGCATTAGGTTGTGGGTACTGCCGTTACTTTACCTTCTGAATCAATCTGTACATTTTTTGTTCCATTTGGACAACCAGTATCTTTAATTAGATATCCATCCGTAATTAAATTTTCCATTGTTGGCACCTTATTCTTTTCCATTATATAAGATTGCACCTGTGCTTGAACCATTTTACTAATAGATACCTTACGCAAGACAATCATTCGACTCACGTAAGGTAATTCTTAATTTTTATTTCTATAATACATCATCTATCCGTTTCCCTATTTCTTCCAAATTAGAAAGGTCATCAAATCTGTTGACATCAATATTTAGGTTAGGTTCTAATTTAATGTTTGCACCAACATTAAATACTACCTCTGAATCCTTTACAGTAATTTTCCCCAAGTATCGTAATGTTTCATCAAAGGAGTATTCTTCTTTAATTGAACCAGACATATTTATCAAAGAATCATCAATCTTTTTAATTTCATTTTCTATTGAAATTACATCGTATTCGAGTAACTTTTGATTTAATACAAATTTGGTTTCTGTTAATTGCTCAATTTTCTTTTCAATTACTGATACTACTGTGGAACTACTTTTAGAAAATGCAGTTAATAATTTATCAACCTCATTGTCGATTTCCTGAATTTTTACTTTTGTATTATTAATTGTTTTCTCAGACATTTTTAATTTCAATTGTAATGTCTTCTTTTCCATACTAATCAATCTTATATACATTTCTCTTTTAGATTTAAGTTCGAATTGAAGTTCAGCCTGTCCAAAGTGAGTAATTCTTCTAACTAACACATTATGACTTAACATTTTGTTGTCACAACTTTTTCGTTGTCTTCTATTAGCACAGATATAATTAATTTCCTTAATTTCACCGTGTTTTCTTTGTTTTGTAGTAACTACACGAACAAAAGATTTTCCACATTTCCCACAATATAATTTATTGTAAAAGATGTTTTTTACCCTTCTTGATCCTGTCAAGCTACCTTCTTTTGTCTTGCCAACTCTTATTTGAATTATCTCTTGAGTTTTATTCCAAGTGTCCATATCAATTATTGCTGGGATTGCATCTTCAAGAATAACCCATTCGCTTTCAGGTCTTTTTATTCTTTTTTTGGTTGATGTAACACCATTATTTGTGTACTTATTCAGAATTACCCGACCAATGTATTTTTCATTTCTTAGTAACCTTCTGACATTGCCGCCTACCCATTCTTTACCGTTTTGGGTTTTAATTTTGTTTTCGTTGAGATAGTTTGAAATATTTTTAACTCCATAGCCATCATTAATAAATAAGTCAAACATTTTCCTTACTATCTCAGCTTCTTCTTCAACAACTGAGGTTTCTTTTGTAAATTTATCATATCTGTATCCGTAAAGGTTTTTAGTCATATGATAAATGCCATTTATTGAACGCTGCTTATAAGCAAATGCTACTTTTTTTGATCGATCAATACTTTCTTGTTGGGAAAAAGTTAAAAGTAAGCTTAATCTTAATTCCCAATCATTATCTTCTGTACTAAATCCAGCATTTTCGAATAGGACAAAAACACCTTTATCTCTTAATAATTTTGCAATTTCCATAGCATCAATATTTCTTGCAAACCGAGAAACATCCTTAGTAATAATTAAGTTGAATTTGGGTTTTCGGTCAGAAGTATCAAAATTAAGTTTATTTGAATTTTTTGCCTTTTCAAAATCTAATCCAGCATCCGAGAGCATTTCAAGAAATTCTTTCCGTTTAGGACTTGTGGCACTTAACCCTTCATCAGCGTATAATCTGACCATATTATATTTATTAACGATGCAATATTCAGTATAGTGTTTCTTCTGATTTTTTAGTGAAGAAATTTGTTCTTCATGCTTAGTACTAACCCTAGCGTATACAGCGACATCCAAAAATTTTCACCCCTATTACGACCTGTGCTACTACTATTATACTAAATGATGAATTGGTTTTTGAAAATAATTACAAAAAAAGAACGACAATTTCTGCCGCTCTTAATATACTTATCTTTCATTAATAAGCCTTGCTAAATACCTCTGTAAAAAACATAGTTAGACCATCTTTTGCTAATTTATTTTTGTCAGGATTCTTACTAAAACTGAAATTAATTTTAACTGACTGGTTAGATTTATCTTTGAAGGATACTTTACCTATTTCTTCAGTAACCTCATATTCCTTGTTGTTAAAGACTATTTGCTTATTCAGCCTCTCACCTCTTGCTACCTGTATCCACTGTTCTTGTATTTTTCCAACAATAATCAACTTCTTTTTGAAGGTAATCCTCGATTTTGATTTCACCTAAAAACACTTGTTTTCTATTTCTAATTTTAGGTTCTATTAATGTCTCTCATTTTTCAGTCCTCAATTCAATTAAAGTTCTGCCATATTCATTATTTACAAAATCGACAAACATTTCACAAATCAGAACTTCTGCTCTAATTTTAAAAACATCTATGGCAATATTAATGACAGTTTCCTCTGTATTGAATTTTTTCTTTTTTTCATATTATCACCATCTTTTCTTTGGCTTTCCTGTTTCCCTTTTTAGCCAATTTTCAAGGATTTCTTTATGGACTAGATATTTTTTTCCAATTGTTTTAACGTGGAATTCCCCACTTTTCATTAATTCATAAGCAGCGTTTCTTCCTAATCCAGTAATTGTCATAACATCCCTTACATCAAGCATTAGTTTCTCTAATTCAGTCACACCTATTGTTGCACCTCACTCACCATCTTTTCTTTGGTTTGGATTCCCCTTTTAACCAATTTTCAAATACATCTTTGTGAACCATGTATTTTCGTCCCATTTTCACCACATGAAATTGGTCACTTCTTAAAATCTCATATGCTTTTGGCTTACAAATTCCCATCAAATTCATTATGTCTTTCACTTCAAGCATCACTTTTTCTAATTTAGTCACACTTAATAGTTACACCTCCAAGTCCAAAAGTGATTATATATAAACTAATTTATAATGTCAAAATATTCTGTTAAAGATAATTAAGTTGATATCGAAACAAAAGGCTCTGTTAACCAATAATGTTGATAATTTGAGACATAAAAAAAGAAGACCACCACATTGATGGTCTTCTTTAACTAACGCTACCCGTTACTTTAAGTACATTTCTTCACAATCTCTACTTTTTAACATAAGTATCCAAATTAACTTCCAAGTGATTATCTTGACCAATTCCCTGTTACGTTTGACAAAAAAGATAAAAATATCTATTGTAGAGCTATAAAATCTATAATTTGGAGGTCAACAATGCAATATAGTATTGGTGTTGAATACTCTCTGCATTGTCTAGTTTATCTTACCGATCTCCCTTCAGGGTCTAGTATTGGAATTAAAGAATTAGCCAAATTCCAAGGAGTTTCCCAAACCTATCTATCCAAGATTTTTACCAAACTTTCAAAAGATGGTATTGTTAGGTCCATACCTGGTGTAAAAGGGGGATACCAACTAGCCCGGAAACCGGAGAACATCACATTTTGGGACGTTGTAAAAAGCATAGAAGGCTCTACGACAATGTTTCAATGTGCAGAGATTAGACAAAGTTGTATTCTGCTTAATAGTGAAGAACTTCCTAATTGGATGACTTGTGAATCATGTACTATTAAATCTGTCATGTTACAAGCCGAAAATAAAATGCGTGATTTTTTGAGTCAAAAAAATCTTGCATGGTTAAGCAAAGCATTAAAAGAAAAAATTCCATTAGAGTTTCAAAATCAAACCGAGGAGTGGTTTAAGAAGGAACTCTCTCATAAAACAAAACAAAATAATAAAACGGACTAACTTATTATGTTTGAAAAAGCCCCCTTAGGAATGCACTGCGGCATATTCCTGAGGGTTTTTTTTGTTTGCTTGACAGTATAACTATTAACGGTATATATTGTAGACATATGATATCTATGATATCGTTATATTGATTTTAACTAATACAAATTTCTGGAGGTTATTATGAAGAAAATTGTTGTTATAGGTGGAGGATTTGCAGGTTTTTGGGGTGCAGCAGGTGCAATTCGAAGGGCGATTGAACTTGGAAAGGAGAATGAAGTAGAAGTTACCGTGGTAAGTAGAGATTCTTTCTTAAATATACGTCCTAGATTTTATGAATCTGATTTGTCTAAAGTTCGTATACCATTTGAAAGAATCCTTAAACCGATCGGGGTAAAAAGTGTTGAAGGCAACGTAGAAGGTATTGATTTAGATAACAAAACAGTGAACATCTCAAGCTCTTCTGATACTTTCAAATTAACATACGATAAGCTAGTTCTGGCTGCAGGGAGTAGTTTGCAAATACCGAATATCCCTGGTCTTAAAGAACATGCTTTCTCTGTCGATACTTTCCAGGAAGCGAGTAAACTTCATCAACACTTAGATAATTTGGTATCAAAAAGATCTTCAGAAGGATGCTATACGGCCGTCGTTGTTGGTGCTGGTTTTACCGGTCTAGAAGTCGCTACAGAAATGGCCTCCATGCTAAAACATGTTGCAGAAAAAAATGGGGATGACCCTTCTGCTGTTCGTATTCTATTAGTTGATCATTCTGACATTGCTCCGGAGTTCAGCGAAGAATCTCGTGCAGTAATTAAAGAGGCTCTATCAGATATGGGGATCGAGTCATTCACAAAAGTTTCAGTAAAAAGCATTTCTGACAATGGTGTGGTACTAAGTAATGGTGAAAAACTACCTGCGTTAACTACAATTTGGACAGCAGGAGTGAAAGCAAGTCCTCTAACCTCTCTTTTCCCAGTGGAACGTGATAATTTCGGCAGGTTGCCTGTTGATGAATTCTTACGTGTAATTGGTACTGATGATGTGTATGCTGCAGGAGACTGTGTCAGGGTATTGACAGATGAAACTAATGTTGCGATGATGTCGTGTCAGCATGCCCAACCTCAAGGAAGATTTGTAGGTTATAATTTGGTAAGTGACTTGTTCGAAAAAGATACATTGCCTTACAAACAACCTTCCTATGTTACATGTCTTGATCTAGGAGATTGGGGAGCATTGCTTACAGAGGGATGGGATAGAAAGGTTTTAACCAAGGGGCAGGACGCCAAGGAAGTGAAAATAAACGTTAACACAAAGTTTCTCGCTCCTCCTTTGGACGATAAAGAAGAAATACTAAAAGAAGCCGAACCAAGATATATAGCTACACTTGATGATCATTTGCCTTACCGCTTTAGAGAAGATACAAAATAGGTTTTCCGACGTTTTAAATATGAGGGTATAGGGTAGTGAGAAATCACTGCCCTTTTGTTATTAGAAAGGAGGGTAGTACCTGTACTTCAAGCAAATCATTGACGGTATTTATTCCGTTAATTGTTACCGATAAGATAACTGAGATAGTTGAATTAAAGTTATTCAGGAGGATATATAACATGAATTTATATATTTCTTATTCAACAATACTGCCAGTTAGTCGAATCGAGTAGAGGGAAAATAAGTTGATTATTTTCGCCCCTCTCACACCACCGTACATACGGTTCCGTATACGGCGGTTCAATTTATATTACAGTGTGTACTTTTAGATAATGTTCTGAAGCAGAGGGAAGTCCCCTCTGCTTTAGTCTTTTGTTTGAGATTGCTCTTTGGACAACTTTTGATAGTCCAATGTACCGGTAACCTTTTCGACAGAAGGTTAATCCTTTCGCTTCTTCCTCCGGAATCCCTAATTGAATAAGCGATTTAATTTGTTTTTTAGGTACCTTCCATTGCTTCCAAATGATGACTCTAATTCTGGAGCGAAGCTTCTGATCTATCTCACTCATTGCTTTTTTCATATTTGAGATTCTAAAGTAATTAACCCACCCAAGTATGACTTGTTTCAGTTTTAAAATTCGGAAGTCTAGCGGAACACTCCAGTTTCGCTTTGTTAATTTTCGAAGCTTCCTTTGAAACTTCTGTATTGACATAAGATGGGGTTTTACTTGATACCTCTTGTTTTTAGTATCGTAATAAAACCCGAATCCTAAGAATTTTAAATCTTTTGGGCGAGAGATTTTGCTCTTCTCCACATTGACTATTAATCCTAGTTTTCCTTCTATAAATCTCACGATTGATTTCATCACTCTGTTTGCTGCCGCCTCACTCTTCACAAAGATGAGAGCGTCATCAGCGTATCTCACGAACCTTAGCCCTCTTTTCTCTAGTTCCTTATCGAGTTCATTTAACATAATATTACTCAATAATGGGCTAAGGTTCCCTCCTTGCGGAGTCCCGACTGGTGTTTCTTCATATTTCCCTTTCACCGTGACTCCACTTACTAAGTATTTTCTGATTAGCGAGATGACATCACCATTATCTATTGTGTTAGCGATAATTCGCATGAGTTTATCGTGATGGACTGTATCGAAGAATCTTTCGAGGTCAATGTCTACCACCCAATCGTGTCCATCATTCAGAAATTCCAAGCTTTTTATAATAGCCATCTCACAGCTTCTTTTTGGTCTAAAGCCGTAACTGAATTCACTGAATTGCTTTTCAAATATCGGACTGAGAGCTTGATGAATAGCTTGTTGAACTACTCTATCCACTACTGTTGGTATTCCCAACTTGCGCATCTTGCCATTTTCTTTTGGGATTTCCACTCTTAAGGCAGCCTGTGGTTGGTATTTTCTTGTTCTGATGCGCTGACGTAACTCATCCTTGTTCTCTCTCAGATATTGCTTTAGTTCTTCGACTGTTACTCCATCGACGCCACTTGCACCTTTATTTTTATAGACACGCAGGTAAGCTTCATTCATATTTTGATTACTTAGAATCTGTTCTAAAAGGTTCACACTCGTTTCTCCTTTCCTCTCACGTAGTAAGTGATAGCTCCATTTTGGTTATCCTTTGAGATACGCTCATACTTTCTCCATTAACACATTCGGAGTACGTCACTTACGCATTCGTGGTGTTGAAACACTATAAATTGTTCAGCCCTTCATGAATAATTTCACTACTATGGCTTCTGCTGACTTCTTGCGACTAACCTTTTTCGACTGTACTTCCGTACATCCGCAAGACCTCCCAGGGTAAGACAACTATCTTTCCTCTTTTACTCGCCTGATTTACTCTACAAAGTTACGCACATCTTTTGGACTTTGACTTGCTATGGAGCCTCATCCCTTTATAAAGCCTTAGTATCAGATTTCTGTACGTCGAGCCAAGATTTTATTCCACGCTTCCTCCAGCCCTTATCTCACGATAAGTACCTTGCGCTTCCTTAGTGGTTGGTCGATGTGTACCCCCACAGTGGACTTTCACCACCTAGATAGTTGCCATGCCTGGCACACATAAGAAAAAGAGCCGCAGATACGACTCTTGTTAAGCTCTAGCACCCGTTAGAATTCCTGTAGATAGCTATTTTTCGCGTTTGAAAAAAATAGAGCCCCTCAGTAAGATGATTATACACACACAACACAAAATCATTCTTAGGAGGAAGCTCTATTATGAAGTTTAAAATGCAAGACAAACAAAATCAACTAATTGAAAGAATTTCGATCAAACATCTTATTGTCGGAATAGATATAGCCCAACAGTTTCACGTTGCTCGTGCCGTAAACTTCCGTGGCATTGTTATTGGTGATCCTCTAACGTTCGAAAATAATGAAGATGGCTTTGCTAGATTAATACAATGGATTAATCGGTTGAAAGCTTTAAAGGGCTTAGATACAACGATCGTTGGTATGGAGCCAACCGGACACTACTGGGTTAACTTATCAAAATGGCTTTATGAAAGAAATATTGAAGTAGTGACAGTAAACCCCCACCTTGTAAAAAGAAATAAAGAAAATCGTGATAATACCCAATCTAAAAGTGATAAAAAAGATGCCTTAGTTATCGCTGATATGGTGAAGAATGGCTATTATTCGTTTATTCGCCCTTCTTCAGAAATCTTTGAAAAACTACGAGTCTTAATGTCTAATCGTGACATGACCGTAAAAAGACTTGTTAGTGCTGTAAATCAGATTAACCGTTGGGTAGATATTGTTTTCCCAGAACTTCGGCAAGTTTTCAAAGATGTTAAAGGAAAAGGGGCAATCGCAACACTTCGCTTATTCCCTACCCCACTTGAAATTAGTTCAATGAAACCACAGGATATCGTGAACGGCTGGAAAACCTTAATGAAACGACAAGCTGGTTTAAGAAAGGCACAACTACTTATTGAATTAGCTACCCATTCTGTTGGTACACCACAAGCTCTTGATGCTTATAAATTACACTTGGAACAATTACTTGAAGAATTCGATCTAGCTACAGCCCAACTGGAAAGAGTTGAAAAGGAAGTCACTGAAGTTCTTAGTAAAATACCTTTCGCTAAAAAATTGCTTGCCATTAAAGGCATAAGCGAAATTGCACTTGCAGGTATTTTAGGAGAAGCTGGAGATCTCAGTGGTTTTGCTCATGGTAATTCTTTATTACGACATGCAGGGTTACATTTAGCAGAGGCAAGTTCAGGTAAATGGAAAGGACAAATTGTCCTCTCAAAACGAGGAAGGTCCCGTTTACGACGCTTTTTGTACCTAGCGACAATGAGCCTTGTCATGAACAACCCCGATTTTAAAGAATTGCATTCTAATAATGTTAATGTAAAAAAGATGAAGAAAATGAAGTCCATCATGAAACTAATAAATAAATTCGCAAGAATTCTAGTAGGAATGGCAAGAAAAAATGAATCTTATCGTTCCGACAAAGTACAACCTTTAATTTCAATAGCTGCTTAATAAAATTTCCAACATATCTTCAATTACAGGTAAATTAATAAACTAATAGATAAATATATATCGAATATTGGCTTATTCGTAGGATTTCAAAGAAAGTACGAAGGACCGGATTACTTAAGCATAAGGGCTCTGACCCGTTCCGTTAGAAAGACCGGCATCTACCACTTGGATAGGTATGACGAAGGAATGAGAGGGCATTTGACCCGTTGAGACATGGGAGCGAAAACCTCCAGGGGTGGCGTGGAGAAAACGTACATTATATGGAAAATAGTGGAGATATCACTACCTCCTTTATTTAGGTATGCCTTCATGTAGCCAAAATGCTTAAAACTCTTTTCATCAGTCCCCTGATGTAATCCAAGTTATTTGAAATCCTGCGAATAAGTGAGTATTTGAGAGATAATCGAATCTAACTGAGGGAGCTTAAGTGCAAAATTTCACATATGCCATCAATTTAACATAACTAACAATTTTATCCCTTTAACCAAATCTAGTCAGCATTTCTCTTTTCAATGAGGTATTGAAATCCATATAACAAGAACGACTTAAGAAACAAATAAAGAAAAAATTGAATTTTATTAAACCGGACGAGTGTAACTAATTTTAATTTTTTTAATAAACCCATCATTAAAATGGCAAACATACCATCTACTATTGCATTGAGTGTAATAAAACGTTTAAAATTTCCATATGTCCATTTTAAAATCCACATTGAACCTATTAAAAAAGGGCCAATATAAAAAGGTAATACCACAGAAATAAATGAATTTTTTTTATAAAAAACCCACCATTTGCGTTCCTTCCCAATTTGGGCAAGAAGAATTTCTACAATTACAATAAAAATGGATGCAGGAAGGAATTTCTTAATATTACGTACCCCTAAAAAAGGGATTGTTAACCATACTAATAAAACCATAGGAACATTAAGTAGCCACTGATTTTTATTTGACATCTTTAGCCCTCCTCTTTCTTAGCGTTCTCTATTCATTTTCTAAGTATTCATTTTATGTCGTAAGTTGTTCTTCGCTAATCTCCCACCACCACCACAAAAAAACGCTTTTCTTGTCTGCCTACTTCTTCTTAAGTTAAACTGCCCCGTTAGCACAAGAAGAAAAGCTGCCAAAGTGACAGCTTCGATCTTTAACTATCGCACCCAATAGTTTAAGTACAATTTTTCACAATCTTACTTTTGGAATAAGAAAAATGGCTACCTTCATCTTGAAGAATCACTAAACGAAAGTTGAAGAAGAACTAAAAACTACTAGTAAATGGCAGCTCGTTCTTTAACTCTTGCTACCCGTTAATTGAACGCGGATATTATTTTATCAATCAACCAATTCAACAGAAAGAGTATTAATTTGAGCAGGATTCGATTCTTTAATGATGCCATCAAATCCTACTTTTATCTTGTCTCCAACTTGGAATGTTTCATCATTATTCACGGAAAGGTCAACAATCACATCACCTTCAGGATTACCCTCAAACACTTTAGCAGAAACAATTGCAGTGTTACCGTTAATATCTTTGATTGTTCCTATAAAACTGGAATTTTCCGTTTTGATTTCATTGTTTTTTTCTTCACTGCTGTCTATTGAATTAGAACATCCAACAATGGTTAATAAAACAATGATTGCTAATGCTTTAAATATCCTTGTCATCTAACTTTATTCCTCCGTTCATATGCTTTTTAATGGTAAATGGTGCTTTTGCCGAAGAAAGGATAATTTGGACTTTTCCACTATCCTGCCCCGTTAGCTCAATAAGAACAGCCGCCAAAAATGGCAGCTGACATCTTAACTCAATATAAAATTAAATTATATACTTACTAATACTGAATGAATAAATAACAATACTAAAACAACTATAATAATGTATTTTGAAAAGATTTTAAGAGTTTTATTATCGAATATCTTAATTAAAAAGTAAAAAAAGCCTACAACCCAAATGCCGTTCTGAAAAAATGTTGAAATTATATTTCTTATCATATTTGGAATAAAAAATAAGTCCATTAAATCCCCCCTAATAAAAACATTTTACCACAATTACCCATAATCCCACTTCAACTAAACTGCCATGTTTGTTAAACAATATAGGATGCATTATTCACAAAAAACACTCCAATTAAATACTAAAAAAGTTGAGTCAACTATTGGAGTCTTGCCGTTCTCAATGCAAGCGTTTTTAGCATAATTAAACGAATTAAAATTTAACACTGCTGATAATATCAGTAAGGCTAAAACGATTAAAGATAGTACATATAAATTCTTCCTCTTTGTCACTTAAGTTCACCTCTCCGTTCACTCTTTCACTATATATTACCATAAAAAACCAGTTGTCTTATTCAACTATTCTGCTTCTTTAGTTCAATAAGAAGGCTGCCAATTTTGACAGCCTGGAACTTCAACTCTTGCCGCCGTTAGTTCAACAAGACTTTTCAATTTTCCATACTAGATTTTTAGGTTTGTCCTTTTCAAGAAATGTTAAACGATAGATATGTTTATAATCCTTATCCGCAAACTCCACTTTATGATTCAGCTTCCATTCAAGATTTCCAAAATCGCTGAATAAATCCTGTTCATCAGTATTCCCGACAGAGAATAGCTTCTCTTTATTAATGACTTCACCACTTCTTTTCTTGATCTCCATGTAAACATCGATACTTACTACTTCATGATGACACAAGACGCTGCAGATGTACTTCCTGTTTGGGCTGCTCTTCTTTAATAGAGGATAGACATTCTCATAATCTAGCTGTTTTATGTTCTCATAAACCAAATCAAGAGAAGACATGTCCCAATTAAACTCCTCAGCAGCGAGTTTCATTCCCTCGTGCACAATTTCTAGAATCCGTTCTTTCTTTTCTCTATCGGATGTTAGTGTCAGTATATTTTCAACATCCGCCTCTACAAATACAGGAAAATAATCAAAGATAATGTGAGTAAACTTATCGATTTGCTCTTTTTGTTCTAGGTTGTCTACACAATAGATTTGTATCCCTTTATCATCCTTTGACTGTAGCTTTGGCAGAAGACGGCTATATAAAAATGTAATACATCTTGTTTCGTGAAAGAATGTCCAGTTCTGTTCTTTGTTTTTCGGAACGTAAAGCTGAATATCTCTTATGATTGGCATAAACAATCTCCTTATGGTCTCTTTTGGGAAGGCTGATCCAGTTTAAGAAACGGTTAGCATAGTTGGGTGTATTTCCGCAAGATTACCGTTGAAGTATATATTTATTCAACTAAACTGTTGACGATAGTGCAACAAAAAAAAGCAATCTTCTTATTGAAGAATCGCACCCTTTACTTTAAGTACAATTCTTCACAATCTCTTTGAAATGAACAAGAAAATATCGATGTTACCGTTGCTCATTATCCCCGAACCGTTTGAATAGTTAGAATATTCTTTACTGTTCATTCTAAAAATGATAAAATTTTTAAAGGGGGTGAAAAAATGGCTAGACACAAAGAATTTGATGAAGCCGAGGTTTTACGAAAAGCAATGGTGCTTTTTTGGCGAAATGGATATGAAAAAACGTCTATGCAAGATTTAGTTGACTATATGAACATACACCGTCGAAGTATTTATGACACATTTGGGGATAAACAGACGTTGTTTCTACGAGCTTTACAACTCTTCGAAGAAATAATCGGAAAAAGAATGGAGCAACAAATTAAACCTATTATTTCGGTCAAGTTAGCGATAAGAAGATTATTTGAAATGGTGACTTTTTCGGATGAAGAAAAACCCCCAGGATGTTTCATTGTCAATACAGCAGTCGAATTAAGCTTACATGACGAAGAAATTGCTGACAGGATTAGTAAAAGCTTTAGTAAGACAGAATCATTTATATGCGAACTACTATTGCAGGGGCAAATAAGTGGGGAAATATCCAATCTACTTGATATAGAAAAATCATCTCAATTTATTCATAATTCACTTATTGGGGTAAGAGTATTAGCCAAAACAACGAAAGATAAAGAGAAACTTCAAAACATCATTGATTCCACTTTAGCGGTATTAGATTAACTATTTTAGAATGAACGTTCTAAAAAAGTAATGATTTTGTCTAATCTTTTTATTTAATATGGAGGGTGAAAAGAATGAATCATTTAGAGGTTTTAAAGAAAATAGCGGTCGGTGAATTACCTGGACCTCCTGTTGCGGAGGTATTAGGTTTTAACGTAACGGAAGTGGAAGTAGGCAGAGTTGTAGTTGAAATCGATGCAACTGAAAGGTTACATAATCCAATGGGTACGCTGCACGGCGGAATTTTATGTGACATAGCCGATGCTGCGATGGGCTTAGCATTTGTAACTACATTAGCTGAGGAAGAACTTTTTACGACGATAGAAATTAAATTAAATTTCCTAAAACCTATTTTTAAATCTAGACTTCGAGCTGAGGGAAAATTAATAAAAAAAGGTTCATCAGTCGGATTGCTGGAGTGTCATGTATATGATGAAAAACAAAGTCTCGTGGCACATTCTACAAGTACATGTATGATTTTGAAGGGTAACCATAACGGAAAAAGATTGAAAATTGAATAGTATAACCAATCTCTTGTAAAAAGAAAGTCCATTCAAAGTGAGGTCCATATAGGTTTTAGCTAGCGTTTAGCTTGTAGCACAATGGAATGTTCATTTTATCAATATGAAAAGGTAAGGTGGGATCAAATGCCTTCTATTCTAACGGCTCCTTCCAAAATAGAAAGCACGGTGCACTTACAAGAGAATAAACTCATTTTAATATGGAGTGTTACCACTTTGATTGTGGTAATGAATACAACCATGTTTAATGTTGCATTACCCTTTATACTTAAAGACTTATCCTTAAACTCATCCTTGGGCTCATGGCTGGTATCAGGTTATTCCATCATGTTTGCCATTTCAACGTTAACATTTGGACGCCTATCTGATTTTGTTCCCCTCTCAAGACTTCTACTCCATGGAATTTGCCTATTAGGAATATCATCAGTCATCGGCTTCTTTTCAACAAATTTTTTTATCTTATTAGGAGTTAGAATTCTTCAAGCAGCTGGAGCAGGAGCAGTTATGGGATTAAGTATGATCATGGCTGGGCGGTATATCCCTCTATCTAGGCGTGGAAAAGCGATGGCGATTATTGCTTCCGCTGCCTCTTTGGCATTTGGGTTAGGTCCTGTACTAGGGGGAGTGATTACTCAATACTTAGGATGGAATTATCTTTTCGTTGTCACTATTTTTTCTGTCCTGTCTATTCCTTTCTTCCTAAAGTTATTGCCTAATGAGGTGATTAAAAAAGGTCATTTCGATTTATTCGGTTCTATTCTTACGGGGCTTAGTGTAACAGGTCTGTTACTGTTTCTATCTACCTTTTCGTATGGGATACTATTAGGAACAGTTGTTCTTTTTGCGGTATGGTGGAAATATCTTAATAAGACGGAAGAACCGTTTATTCCGCTAACCCTACTTAGAAATAAGCAATATACAAAGCTCCTTCTTATTAATTGTTCCGCTTTTTTCATTAACTTTTCAAATCTGTTTTTAATGCCCATTATTCTCACAACTGTATTCGGAAAAGAACCGGCAGAGCTAGGAATGATTATTTTTCCAGGTGCGGTTATCGCTGTGGTTGCTGGCATCTATATAGGAAGACTCATTGACCGTTTTGGGAATGCACCCTTAATTATTTTTGGGCAGTTATTGTTATTAAGTGCCTCAATCTTATTTGCATGGTTCTCTTCTGTAAATCCCCATTTTATCCTTTTCATTTATATGTTTGCTAGCGTTGGCTTTACGGCAATTTCTTCGAGTATTTCAAACGAGATAACAAGGATCTTGCCAATCAATCAAATTGGTTCGGGGATAGGAATCGTCCAATTAATGCAATTTTTCGGTGCGGGTCTCGGAGTGACTATTTCTGGATTACTCATAACCATTCAAGAAGGTTTATCTTTGGAAATAGTTTATCGAAATATTTTTATTTGCTTCTCGATTATTAACATTATGGCAAGTTTCATATACAGCTTCTATCTTCGTAGGGCTAGGTTAAAGGAGCAAAGTTAAATTCTTCAACGCTTGAATAGAAATAGGGTGTCCATAATAGGTTTCCAGCACTCTTCCATGGGGTGCTGTTTTATTTCAAAAGAAGGTCAATAAAATAATTTTTTCTGTTGTGATCCATTTCATATTGAACTTCCCAGTTTGCGACATAAATAAAAAAGCTACCCTATTGATATTATCCCCTTTAAGTAGACAGTGTAAAAAAACCACAATAGTTATTGTCGGTGGTACACTTATACTTGGAGGGGATTTTTCAATGGCTAAAAAGGGACAAGAATTTAAGAGTTATACTGATGAATTTAAGATACAAGCAGTTATGAAGTATATCAATGGAAATAAAAGTTATGCGGTTTTAGCTGAAGAACTTGGCATTAAAAATTGTACTCAACTTAAAGTTTGGGTTAGGAAGTGGAAAGATGGGGAACAGTTTGATACAAGAGTTGGAGCTACTAATCCATTCAAAGGTAGGCCACGAACCATATTTAAATCCGTCGAAGAAGAAAGAGATTATTTGAAAGCGCAGGTGGATTATTTAAAAAAGCAGTATCCAAATCTGGTAAAGGAGGAGAGGAAATCACTCAACAAATCAAATATGAGATCATTGATGAATTAAAAGATACCCATCGTATTACCTGGTTGTTAGAGATCGCTTATGTTAAGCCAGCTAGTTACTATAAGTGGAGGGCTACTCAGAAAGATAGAGCAGAAAGAGCCAAACAAGATCAGGATATAAGAGAACACATGATGGGGATTCATTTACTTCATCCTGAATTTGGATACCCTCGTATGACCACTTGGTTAAATGAAAACGATTATTCAATTAATCATAAAAAGGTATACCGTCTTATGAAGGAAATGGAAATTCAAGCTATCATACGCAAAAAGAGGAAACGACATGGACACACACCTTCTGTGATACAACCTAATCGTCTTAATAGAAAATTCGAGGCATTAGCTCCTAATCAAAAGATGGTTACGGATATTACATACGTTTCGGATGGTAAGCAATTTTATTATTTATCGGTCATTCAAGACTTGTTTAATAATGAAGTTGTAGCATGGGAGTTATCAAGAAGAAATGATCTTGAACTTGTCTTAAATACTGTTTCTCAATGGACAAGCAAAAAAGACGTAGCTGAAGCCGTTGTACATTCAGATCAAGGCTTTCAGTATACGTCTAAGCTATACAACAAACGACTAGAAGAATACGGCGTAAAGGGCAGCCACTCTCGCAAAGGAAACTGCCTGGATAACGCCTGCATCGAATCCTTCTTTTCGCACCTTAAAACAGAGAAGTTGTATATAGAACAGTGTAAAACAGAAGATGAGATTAGACAAGCAATCGAAGATTACATCTACCACTATAATTACAAACGTTTTCAGAAGAAACTAAACCAACGCGCGCCAGTTGAATACCGACACGCGTTAGTCGCATAGTTTTTTTAAGCTGTCTACTTGACAGGGGTAAGACCATATTGGCAGCTTTTTAAAATTAAATTTATTATTTAAACTTAGATGAACATCTTCAACAAACAGTTACTTTAAGTGTATTTATCCACAACTTTTTCTAAAATGTAATATAAATATCCAATTTTCTTTATAGGTTTTGCTATAAAATCTGACCCTTTTCATGAAGAAAGACGCTCTCCTAATTTCGGAAAAGCGCCAGTTTGTTGAAGATCGTTTTTCAACTAAAGCCCCTGTAGTTGAAGTTTAGGAACGATTAAAATGAAGATTTACAACGTTAATAAATTGTCTATATACAGGTTTTTATTCAGATAGTACACCTACAGTGTTTTCTGCAAAATCTTGAAAAGTCTTTTTGTAGCTATGTTTATTTACCTTTGCATAAAGAGCTGTATAAACAATATTAAAAGAAAAAGCAAGTACGATAAAGACGTTTGTAATAAATGGGTTAGTTAATCCCAAAATGTTGATTGCTAACACTTTATCTATGTTAAAATATAAGTAATTTTTTCATAAGAGGTAAGTGTTGTCTCTTTCCCCAAAATAGAGATAACAAGAAGGAGGAAGAGCAATTGAACAACGAAGTGATTCAAAAAGCAAAGTTGGTAAAAGAAGCTAGTGTTAGTCTACAAGGTAAAACAACTCAACAAAAGAATCAAGCACTACAAGCCATTTCAGAACAACTATTAATAGATCAAGCTTATATTTTAAGTGAAAATGAAAAGGATATACAAGAAGCGAAAGAAACGAGTATATCAGCTTCGATGCTGGATCGTTTAACCTTGAATGTAGAGCGTATTCAAGCGATGTGTGATCAAATTGAGTTAGTCGTATCATTACCAGATCCAATCGGAGAACAGCTAGAACAATTTAATAAAGAAAACGGTCTAGTTATTAGCAAGCGACGTGTACCGCTTGGTGCGTTAGGGATGATTTATGAGGCTCGTCCTAACGTAACAATTGATGCAGCAGCTTTATCTTTAAAAACAAGCAATGCCGTATTATTACGAGGTTCAGCTTCAGCTAAATTTTCAAATCGTGCATTAGTAGCTTCTATTCACAAAGCTTTACAACGAGTATCTTTCCCAGAAAACGCCGTGTTATTAATTGAAGACACATCTCGTGAAAGTGTGAAAGAATTGTTCCATTTAACTGAGTATTTAGACCTTTTAATTCCACGAGGCGGGAAAAATTTAATTGATTTAGTTGTAAATGAAGCAACTGTACCTGTTATTCAAACTGGCGCTGGCAATTGCCATGTATATGTAGATGTAACAGCTCAATATGAGATGGTTGTACCCATTATTTTAAATGCGAAAACGCAGCGTCCGTCTGTATGTAACTCGATTGAAAATTTACTATTACATCAAGATTTCTTTAATGAGTATGGGAAAGAAATTTTAGAGGCATTAGCAGATGCGAATGTGGACATTTACGGAGATGAAAAGGTGTGCGAAGTTTTCCCGAAAGCGACCCTAGCTACAGAAGAACATTACGCAGAAGAATTTTCAGATTTATTGATCAGCATAAAGGTTGTAGATACTGTAGAGGAAGCTATTGCTCACATCAATCAATTTGGTACACAGCATTCTGAATGCATTATTTCCGAGGATGCTACAAATGTAGAGCGATTTTTAAATGATGTGGATGCAGCCGTTGTCTATCACAATGCATCAACGCGATTTACAGATGGTTTTGAATTTGGATTTGGTGCTGAAATTGGCATTTCTACACAAAAATTGCATGTAAGAGGACCAATGGGAGTACCTGCATTAACAACAACAAAATTTTATGTGCAGGGCAATGGTCAAATCCGTGAATAATTAGTTTAAGTTATGAGGCTTTAGCATTATCCATATGTAATAGAAGTTTTTAACATACAATTTCCTTTCGTTTAGATTTTTCTAATGGTCTAATTAAAGTTCAAAAGTAAACTCGCTCATTATCATTCTAATGAGTGAGCTTTTTCATTCTATATGCTACTGAAACTACTTTTATTTAACAAACTCACCTCTTTAATAAAAACAAAAACGCACCTAAAGTGGTGTTTGGTAACATTGCATAAAATGCTTTGATTCAATAATATGGACCGATTATTGAATAAGAACTAAAGACATTCTTCCACTAAACTGCCAGTTAGTTCAATAACAAATCAAAATCATGCTTTAATAGAGCATAAAAAAAGCGACTTTTCAGCCGCAGATAAACTAAATTATTTTATTAGTGATTTATTTTTAACTAACTGTTTATAAACTTTCCGGTATTCTTCATCCCTAAAGTTATAAACATACACAAATTTCATTATCTGACTCTTTAAAGAATCCGACTAACATTAGATAAGCATGTTTAGTCTTTATGGATAGATCATTTTTACCATCTATCTTAATATGAAAAGGTACTTGTGGAATTGGTATCCTCTTATCCAATAAAGCAAACTTTTGAGAAAGCATAACAGCCCAAGCACCTTTACCAGTATACTTACTTCCCATATCATCAATATATCTTACCCTGTCAAAGTTTTTATACAGTAAATCTAAAATTTTCAATACATATTCCTTGTCTTCATCTGCTTTAGGATTCATTACTTGACCTATTTTCGTATCATAAACAAATTCATACTGTTTCATTTTTAACAATAATTCTCTTGGTTCAATACTCATTTGATCCCCTCCTATGAAAAATCACTTCGTCTTTTGACTTCAATTTAACAACCCACTATAAATCTATATTCCTATGTCCCGTAATAAATTCTAATTAAGAAAAAAGGGGAACTGAATATCAGCCCCCACTAAACTGCACATGCTGCTTTGTTTTTACAGTGATTACATAACCCCATCTTCTTTTTCTTACCATATAACTTGCAATATACACCGCACCCTTTACAAGCTACTAGTTTTTTGCCATTCAATTTAATTTTAATTTCCATTAATATTGCCTCCTCTAAGTTGTTTATATAAAACCCTTATCCTAGACTGCATTCCCTACCTGTTTCAATACATTAAGGATAAGAGGGCTTACCTGAATTAAGACGTACCCAAGACCAGCATTTTGTATCATAGTCCATCCCTTATCGGCTCTATCAAACATGAATTGAAAACATGATCCTACGATGATTACAGAAGCAATAGGGAATGACAAAGCTACAAGTATATCCACAATTGGGTCTAATACATGCGCTAAGGTACTGAGGGTTTGTTCTGACATCCATTCCTTTGCAGTTACTTCAATGGCTATTGGAGTAGTTGAAACTGGAATTGTATTGGTTGTTGCTGCTAATGCTGTTATTGCAAATCCTAATGTACCAACAGCACCCAATGTAGCAATAGGAAGTATCGCTGAAGTTGCTATTTTTGTACCTTTGCGAATAATTCTTTGTTTTCTTTCCTTTTGTTGAACTTTATAGTCACCATTCATAAATTCACCAAAGTTAATTGATTTTGCACTTCTCATATCAATCACTCCTTATTTGATGTCATTAATTGTGTAAACCCCATAAGGTAATCCCTTTAATAATTCAACTAATTTCTTTTTCCTTAGTTCTGTAGTTGTAAGCCATAATAAAGGTGGAACATGACCTAACTTACTTTCCATACTTTTATTGGTATAAAGCCCTCTGTACTTTTCAATTTTATTTCTGTTTTCTTTCATGGTCTGCTGGTAGTCTACTTCTAAAATGTGATATTTCCCATTAGCTTTAAACCATGCATCACAAACAATGCTAATTTCTCGGTCACTTAGTTTCATTTCATTTTTCCATTTAGAAGGAAAACCAGCATAGATATAAAATTGATTTCTCATAATGACATGGTTAACAAAGTTAGTTTTCTTTCTAATTTTTTCAGAAGTAACATATTCTCTGCCTTCTTTATTCAGGTAATAAATAGTGGAATAATCTTCACGATAGGATGATAGATAATTGGATAATTGTTTGAGGATTCGATTAGTATTGCGGATTGTACCTAGTCTGTGGATTCTATTTAATTGATCTCTGTCAAGATAGTCTAGTTTCTTTAACGATAAAAGAATTTGTTCTTGCCTTTTGTTCAGGGGTTTCATTTGGTAAAGCCTCCTTCTTTACATTAAAAGGTTTGATTAATTCCTCAATTACACCATTACTCATAAAAGGAGTCTGAATTATCTTTGTCTTAGTATCTTTGTAAATACCTCTCCCTGCAATGTCTGGTAAATCTTCAGCACCTTTTGTATCTAATACTGTTACCGAAGCTGTAGAACTATCTAATACATAAGATAGTCTTGAGGGGATATTTCTTTTAATTTGAGAACTTACAGCTTGCATAGAAGGATATTGAGTGCTGTAGATGACATAATAACCACTCCCCCTACCCTTACGAACAATATCAGTTATTAGTTCCATAGCTTTTGGAGTATCTGCTAAGTCTGCTGCCTCATCTATGATAAGAAAATGTCTTTGTTTTCTATTCGCTTCTGTTACATCTTCATAACCAGCATCAACAATTCTTTTATAATCAATGTTCATTTTTTCTTGTACATCTTTTAATATTTCAATAGCTTCCTCTTCATTTTTACCGAAATTGATCACTTGTTTTAGATTTTTATATCTTGTAAACGCTGCTCCCTCTTTTAAGTCAATCAAACTGAAGGATACGTGATCGGGATTCTGCAAAATTAAACTTGTTATTATTAACTTAATAACAACACTTTTACCACTACCCGGTACACCAGCAATAATAATACTTTTTCTCTTATCAAAATCATGATAAATTTTATCTTCTCGGTTAAGCCCAATAAGTACAGACCATGAATTAGGTTTAAGAAATTCTTTTTCCCATTTAATTTTTGGTGACATTGGTTCGTTATACACTCGAATTTTTAATACTCCATCATAAAACATTTCAACTTCTTTATTGTTAGTTAGTTTCTTAATTTGGATTTCTTTTAGATTAGAAATTAAATTTTTATCAAACTTTAAATCTTTAAGATAATCTTTAATGTCCTTCATTTGGAACTTAACTGATCTAGTGTTTAAACCAGCTTGAATTGCTTCCTTCTTTGATAAGTAATCCTCGAAACTTCTTCCTAAAGGGGTTCGATAACGGTACTCAACCCCACCTTCGATATTCTTCTTTTTCAGTTGTTGAGCAGTTAATGTTTGACTACCATCTTTCACATTTAGTCCACTAAGAGCAAAAATTTTATTTATTTTTTTTGAATCGTTCCCTGCCCCACTTTTTAATTTATAAGCCTTCAATGCAATACCTCCAAAAATTGTTGTTGTAACAACTTCAAAAATCATACTGTTCTATTCCTCCTTTCATACGCCACCTCTTGATAATTACATAGTAATTAGTTACACCAATCTGGAAGAGTGAAAAGAGTGTCGAAACTGTTGATACTTCAACATCTGGAATGTTCCTTGGAAAAATAGTGAGGTGGAATTTCATTTGGTATATTACATGGTATTTGATACGGATTGTCCATTATTCCACTTTTTTGCACTAGGTTTAAAATCGGGATTTTTAGACAAGACTTATAGAAAACTTGTCTAGGAGTGGGATTCAATGTTTGGGTTATTTGGATTAGGAAAACAAAGAAGTAAGTTCGGAAAATGGGTTGATAAAAAAGGATTAACCCAACAAGAAATTGCAGAGGAATCTAAAGTAGGAAGAACAACTGTATCAAATATGTGTAGTGATCCTGAATACAGTCCAAGGATTGAAACATGGGTAAAAATTCAAAAGGCATTAAAAAATATGGGTTATAATGTGAATAGAGATGATTTTTTTGATATTTAAGTTGGAGAATTTTTATTGACAGTATTAATCGTAATACACTACATATCCAATGATAATAAAGTGATGCAGCGTGGATCATTTCCTTTGAGAGGAAAATCAAAAGAACAAGTTGCCTACGAATGGTTGAGACAAATTAAAAGGGAAATGCCGTATTATGAAGAAGTTGAGAAGATACTTGCTGATGGTGAGGATATAACCGATTTGATTAAAAAACTAGAAAATACTAACATTAATTGAATGGTTACCCATTTTTATATACCCTATTAGTCCTATACATGGTATAATTTTCCCACAAATAGCAATAGGGGGTTAATTATGTCTGATTTAACAATTAATGTAAACCAAAGTTACGCTGCTCAAACAGAAGGAAAGTCTTATTTTGATGGTGGATTATTGCAATACATTGGATGGTCAATTTTAGGTGGGCTAGTGACAATTTGCACACTTGGTATCTGCTATCCTTGGGCAATTACAATGATTTTAGGTTGGAAAACTAATCATACTGTTATTAATGGAAGAAGATTGAAGTTTACTGGATCAGCTGTAGGTTTGTTTGGGAATTGGATAAAGTGGTGGGTTCTAACTGTTATTACATTAGGAATCTATAGTTTTTGGTTATTTATTGCAATGGAAAAATGGAAAGTAAAACATACTGTATTTGATAATTAAATAGTAAAAAAAAATAGCCCTCCAATTAAGGAAGGCTTTTGTTGTGGGGTAATCGTAATACATGGTTTAAATATTTTCACCTAAGATACAAAATTTATTACTGGTTTTTAAAAAAACACCTAATATTATTTTGATGTAACTTTCATTGTCAATTCAGAATAATGTACAAGTTTTATTTCCTCGTTCAGTTTTCCCTCTTCCTTTATTTCACAGTATCCAGAATCATATTGATGAATGAGAATATATTCTTTTCTTTCATAAATAACGTATGTTTTCTCCATGCTAACACACCTCGAATTATTATATAAATATATTAATTGTATTAAAATTTACTAATAAATATCTATGTCTATGGATTAAAATTTATGAAAGAATATAAAAATTGTTCAAAATTTTGTCAAATTTACTCTTTTTTAAATCCGTTTTCAAATGATAAAATTATCCCATATGTTTGTAAAATGGGAGCGAAATAGAGTGAGTAATGCGGATTTAATGAAGAAAATTGAAATTATTAGAAATAAAATGATTTCAGTTGGGATGGCTGAGGGATTCACTTCACCGAATACAATCAGACTAAGTGAAACTCTCGATAAATTGATTAACCTTAAGTTAATTTCATAACACATTACCTTAATAAATGTTCAAAAATATTTACCAATTATAAAAGATGGAGATTATCCTCAATGAAAGAAATTATTGAATTAATTAAAGATTTTGAAGGAATAATTGGAGCATTATTAGGGGTTATAGTAACTTTAATCTTAACTCAAATGCTAAAAAGTGTTGGTAAAATTAAATTTTACATTAAAGAAAATGAAATTGATTTTATTAATGCAGAACAAAATATGATTGGTGAATATATTGAGAGTAAAGTTGAAGATCGAAATGAAGCAACTAACATCAATCTAAAACACACAATTGAGATTTATAACGGTTCAGAAATCCCCAAAATAATAAGAGATGTAAAATATAGCTTCTATTATGGAAATAATTTATTACTTGCTATTGATCCAGATGATAAAAGTACCGAGAGGTATACTTCTTATAGTCATTATAGAGACAGTTTTCTAAATATCAATCTACCTCCAAAACAAATTACAAATATAGAAATTATTCAAAATATCAAAACTGAAGAAACTGAAATTGTGAAAAATTGTACTAAAATATATTTAGAAATGAATAATCATCGAGGAAAAAAAATAAAAGTGTTACTAAAAAAATTTGATTAATATATTTATCAAGCCCCCTCAATTAAGAGAAGGGCTTTTATTTATGAAGAAAATGTAATATAAAGATGAATTTGTCCATACCTTTTAACAAAAAAGGGGGGAAAATTATCTTTGTCTATAATGGAAATTTTTATTATTATAACAGTGCCAATTTGTGTCCTAATATCCTTTGGTTTGATTTTGTATGCTATTCAAATTGCTATTAAAGGATTTCGATTAAAGGATGAACAGCAATACATTAATGCTGCAATTGTTTCACTTACTAGTGCGATTATCCCATTAGGTTTGTACTTCACAATTAAGATATTCAATTTGTTTTTAAATTAAAGAGGTGTGATTTTATGAAAAAGGAAGAATCAGATATTGAGCAACTAATTGATGAAATCTTTGATAACTCAGACAGAAATAAAAAGGACTTTGATTGGAATGAATTCAATAGAAAAATTGAGGAAATTCTTGATCGTGCTGATGAAGATGATTAAAGCCCTCCAATTAAGGAAGGCTTATTTTTATTCACATAAAGCTATCGTAGTGTTGATAACTAGGAGATGTGAGCGTAAGTGCTCTCTCCTTTTATTAACCTTAATAAGTATCTAAGGATGTAAAATATCCCCCCTTCAATCAAAAACTAAAAGATCACAAGAAAAGGATAACGAACTCGCTATCCTTTAATTAAAAACGCTAAATGATTTCAAAACATTCTTTATTTCTTCTCCTGTAATTCCTATATATCGTAAAGTTATAGATGGGTGTGAATGATTTAATATTTCTTGAAGCATAGCCACGTCTTTTGTTTGCTTATAAAACCAATATCCAAAAGTTTTCCTTAAGGTATGATTTCCAACACTTTCAACTCCAGCAAATTCTGCAGCTTTATTTAATTGTCTATAAGCCTGTGTTGGAGTAATTGCCTTGTAACCTTTTCGACTCGGAAATAAACATTCACTATCAAGATTAGATGCATATTGAAATATTTCACCAAAACAATTTTCAATATAGATTTCTCTTATCTTTTGGGTTTTACCTTCTTTTACTTTTAATATCTTTTGTTTCTTGGACTTAAGTTCTACAATTTGCTGTCTCTTAAGTTTGAGAAGATCACCTACTCTTAAACCAGTTTCGCAGCCTAAAACAAAAAGAATATAATCCCGTTCACTACAATGTCTTCTTAAAGACCATTTCATATCTTCTAGTTGTTGCTTATTTCTTATCGGCTGTACATCTTTGATTTGATTGGTCATCTCTCCCACTCCTTTAAAAACAACAAAATGAATGTACGATTTTTTTACCTATTCTTATTTTATCCCATAAAATGGTTAAATTCAAGAAATTCAAAGATTTGAATGTAAGAAAATAGGTAAATTCATACATTGATGAAATGAAAAACACCTTCTTCAAGTAACCTGCACCGTTAGCACAAGAAGAAAAGCTGCCAAAATGACAGCTTCGATCTTTAACTATCGCACCCGGTAGCTTAAGTACAATTTTTCACAACCTTGCTTTCTTTGATAAAAACTGCTATCCATATTCCACTCTTTTAATAAATGCGGGTGTTTTGTAACAAACTTTTTGCTCCTAATTTCCTGTTTTTTAAACAGATAGAACAATTCGTTGCGTTTTTTTCTCTTGTCCGATTGTAAACAATGGCTTTAAATTCATGCCCTTCTTTACATTTCCACCAAACCTCTTGTGCTGATTTGGTCGTCACTTCCCAAGGGTTAAGAATTCCATTCTTCTCATAATCCCATTCTTCGACTAAGTGTGGATGGGTAAAAGCAATACTTCTACATTTCGGACAGGTGGAAGGATTTTTATTGCTTCTTGTCCGATTATAAATATGGGCTTCCCAATCGTGACCGTTCGGACATTTCCACCATATTTTTTCATGAGAACCAAAAGAATATTGTTCGGGTAATTTGCCAATATTCTTTTTGTAGTTCCATTCATTTGCTAAGTCGGGGTGTGTATGAACAAGTGTATTCTCCCCCAAATCTCTATAACAATCGGGGCATCCAGAGGGATTGATAGACTTTGTTCTATTAGATACAACTGCTTCCCATTCATGTCCTTTCTCACATCGCCACCAAACCGATTGCTTTGCTCCCCTTGGTACTTTAAAAGGAGAAAGACCGTGATTTTTTTCATAATTCCATTCTTTCATCAATTCGGGATGGCATATAGCTAAACTATTTTCCCAAGTTGTGGTTGAAATCTGACCGTAAATTGCCGTTCTTTCTGAATAAGAATCAATAATTAGAATTGAACAGAGTTTTACACCAAGATTTTTTTGAATGAAGTTAAAAATACACAAAACGGCTAGGTCAAGACTTTGAAAATATTCTTTTGAATAATGCTTATTAAAAGCATGGATAAATGTGTTAGGGTGTTCGGTCTGTGGCATTAAATTTCTTTTTTTCTCAAACTCTAAAATTCTTATCAACTTGATTCCTTGCTCTTTCAGAAACTGATTCTTTTGAAAATCTTTCTGCTTTTTATCTTGGTGATAGACCCTTCCATCATATTCAATTGCTAACTGTAAAGAAGGAATAAAAACATCCACTTCCACTTTTCCATTTACTTTATAACGGCTAACGGTATCGGGAAAAGCTCGTTTTACATACATAAATATTGCTTGCTCAGGAATTGAACTTTGAAACCCTTGTTTACATTTAATACAACCTTGTTGTTCAACTGTACGTGCTTTTACGGGCATTTGCCACTCGTGTCCTCTTTGACATTGCCACCATACTTTTTGTTGTGACCCGTAAGTAACCTCATAAGGAGTTTTTTTATTTTTGGTAGGATGCCATTCAGAAGCAATGTGTTGGTGTGTGACTGCTAAGTTATTATCTTTTCCCACTCTTTTATTACTACATTCAGGGCAACCTTGCCCTCTGTTTCGGTAAGCACATCTAGCTTCCCATTCATGACCTTTTTGGCATTTCCACCAAACTTTTTTATGAGAATTTGGTGGAATATCAAACGGTGTGAGAGAATTATTTCTTCTGGAGTGCCATTCTTGTGCCAATTTTGGATTAACCGCAGCAAGACAGTATTCTTTGCTAACTTTACTAGCCATACCAAAACTTCCTTTTATGATAATTAGAAAAATTAGAAAACGTATGAACGTACCCGTTCACACATTTATCTTACACTATTTCCTTCACTTTGGTTTAGGTCTTTATTTCTTTTCCTTAATGCGTTAAAGCTACCCGTTAGTTCAAGAAGTTATCAATCAATATTATTAAAAGTTACTGTTTAGAAAGCCCTGCTTTAGAGGCGACCCAATGAACGAATCGCATTACCTCAGAGATGATATTCACATCAGGAGAAGTAACGTTGTCGATACGCCACGACTGTGACCGTTCAACCAAGGAACGCCATGGCTCAGGAAACGTTTCAAGTGCCCATAAAATAGCATGTGGTTTACTACATATATCTCCACAATCTAACGTAAACATGACTCGACACATCGTCTCCACCACATAAGCTTTATGACTAAGGGGAAGACGCCAAGTAGGATCATCTAACTGATTTGCATAGTCTACCCAATCTCGCAAACGAACCAAGACGGCTGAATAAAGTTCCTCCACCGAAATCGGTTCAATGAGTTTCTTTGGGTCTGGTCCAATTAGGGTAATTCCATGTTCGCGAACAGTCCAACGTTCCAACACCCAGTTAATACGGTGTTCACCCCACTGTAAACCCCCACCTCTATATATGGTTGGGTGAATTTCCCCTGCTCGATAACGTTTTAGTGCATCGAGATCGATATATGCTCCCTCTAGATCTAGGGCATACTGATTTGGGAAACTTGCAAGTTGAGAATGAAACACACTTAGGTTAGCAAACTTTTCTTCTGTAATTGTGTCGTTGATTACAACTAAAAAGTCAATATCACTAGTTTTTGGATCGAAGTCACCTAAAGCGAGTGAACCACGTAAATAAATGCCTACAAGATTTTCTCCAATTGCTTCTTGGATTCCGTACAATAGATTTTGAAGAACCTCAGTCACATTATTGGGAAGATGGCTAATTGTTGTTGGAAAATTCGATAAGGTCATAATATCTCCTACAATGTTATTTTTATAATAAATTCGGTGCATAATCTGTTATTCCTTCTTTAACTAAACTGCCCGTTTGTTTAAGTACAATTCTTCACAATCTAACTTCAAACTATCAAATTGGACTAACTAATTCTACGATAGTAAACACCAATTTATGGTAAAATTACCCTATAACTTTGCAAACAGACTAGGGAGGATGTTCAAATGAACGAGCTTTTAGGAGTAAAACATATAGTAATGTCTGAAGAAACAGTAAAAGAATTCACAAGGAATTATTTAAAAGGTATCCACGATAATATTCCTAAAATCATGGATGTGTTTTTTAAATTAGGTCATTTTTTTGGGGAAACTGCTGACGTAGAAACCCATGAGGGTGCAGCACAATCAATCTGTAAATTACAATATTTGCAATCTCCATATTCTTTTTGGTTTAATATATAACCAATTTGAAAAAGGATATTATTTGGAAGCGCAGGTATTATACCGACATGTTTTAGAAGCATTTATTCAAATGAGATATTTTCATAAATATCCTACCAAATTAATAGACCATATTACCGGTTCTAAACGAATTAACTTCAGTGTTATGTTTAATGAATTCTCACCTGGCTTTTATAAATTATATTATAGAAAACATATATCTGAAGCTGTTCATGGGTTAGCTATAAAAGATTTTTATAGAGTGGATAGACTTAACAATAGGACAATAATGGGATTAGAGTTTAATGTGGATGTAGCATCATCAATTATCAATCAATTTATTCCGTTGTTATTCGGTTTTTTAAATGGCTTTACATTCTTTTTTCCTCAAAACAATTTATCTCTCAATCAGGAAGTTACAAATAATTTTACATACTCTCAAGAATGGCTGGAATATGCAATGGAATCTCATAAAATAGCTAATCCAAATTCACTAATCTGGAGTAATCATATGAAAGAATTAGTTACTTTTATTTGAACTAAGATCTTTAAACCACGATAATTACAATAGAAAATCCACAAAAACCCCTCTCACTCGAGAGGGGATTAACACCTATTAATCACGATATATAGTAAATCCATCCCCATTAAAAACTAGCTCTCGTTCTTTTAGTTCTATGTTTAGTGCTGTTTTTAGCTTTTTATTATTATTTGATGAATCCAAATTATATATGTAGATTTTCTTCATCAACTAATCTGCTCCGTTAGTACAAGAAGAGACTGCTCTTGTTGAGCAGCCGATCACGCTAGTTACAATCACGCTAATCGGTTGAATCTTCTATCTCAAAATGGGAATGCCAATTTTCATAGTAATCATTTTCAGCTTCTTTCCAAAATACAACGATTGGAAATCCACTAAAATAATCTTTTTTAACTGCTTCCTCAATCATTTCTCTTGCAGATGTTTCTCCAAAATCTCTAACAAATACCTTTTCGTCCAACGGAAATTCCCTGACTTTTAACTTTGCCATTTCCTCATTGGTATAACCTACATTATCTCTTGTCCAATACATAGCAATATCTTTACTATGTGTTATCACGACTTGAGTAAACATAAATTTAAAGTCTTCACTTATTTCATAAGCTCTTACTTCCTGATACTTTTTCATTATAATTCTACCACCTAAGGAAACAATTACCCTAATAATACCCAAGCATTGTTGAACTATACTGCTTCGTTAGTACAACAAGAAAAAAGCCGCCAAAAATAGCAGCCTTTCTTCATTTTTATGTTATATATTTATATAGCCAATTTGTTTACTCACCTACTAGTCCATCACCATCACGATCGTCCATATATTTATAGAGCCATGAATCACGCGTAATTGGCATTTTAAAGCCAGCAGCTTTGGCTTCAGAGATCGTAACACTTCCATTATGATTGGTATCCACCTTACTAACATCTTCATTACTACTTACCGTTTCGTTTGCTGGTACATTGTCTGTTTTCGGTGGGGTACTGCTCGTACCTGTCGTTTCCCCTAAATTTTTGTTCACTTCATCTGGGTTTACATTGTCAAATTCATCTTTAATGGTTCTGCCCTGAATTTTGTAAGTGAATTTATAATGGTTAGGAATTTGCGTCTGATTATTTGGATATTGAATCACTGCTACGAAATCTGTACAACCTCCTGCATCCCGAATCACTTTTTCCATATAAGCTTGATCGCCGTGCCTATTGAGAATGCTGTCTTGAGGTGTAATGTTATATGCGTTAGATACTCCCCCAAGTGAGTCAGCAATCACATGCCCTTCATCTAATTCTTGACTCTCTGTACCGGGAACCTTTGCTTCATCAGAATAGTATCTCCCAGACGATAAAACATGTTCAGTATTCTGATTTTGGAGTGTTATATTTTTTGCTTCAACACGAATTAACTGTCCGTATTCATTTGTAAAAGCCCAATATTCCCTGTCGCCATACCCGACATCCACTCTTACATTCGGCTTTCTAGAACCTGACATATCTCCTCCATCTACTACAATTAGTGTATATTTACTGTAGTCAAAGTCACCATTAACACTTGTTATCGTTGGTGTACTAGTGGCAGGAACGCTTGGACTGACTCCGCTTTCACTATTCGTTTTTTCTGCCTTTTCTTTAGCCTCAGCTACACCCTGTTCCTTTTTTTTCCCTTCTATCTTTGTTTCAGCATTTTCCTCTTTGCCAGTTGTTTCATTTGATGAACAAGCTGCAAGGAAAACTAATAAAAACGCCATAAACATGTAGGTTATTTTCTTCATGAATTATCCCCTTTTTGTAAATATCTGTATAAATACCAATACTATTATACTACTAAAACACTTCAAAAAACGAATAAATTATAATTTAAAAAGGATTCCAAGCTAAAGCTGAAATCCTTATAATCTTAACTCCAACAAATTTATATTCCCCATATGATAATCCTTAATGTTATTAACCTAGTTATGGTAAAATTCCTTATTCCATTAAACTGCCACGTTAGTGGAACAAGAAAAAAAGGATGCCGCAGCACCCCATCTTCAACTCTTGCACCCTTTAATTTATGTAAATTCTAATAAAAGCAATGATGCATTTGAAGCTAGTGAATACCAAGATGCCGAATGCTGAAGGCATGGTTCAGGCTTTTCTGGTCAAGCTCAGAACATCTAAATAGTGCTGGTTATACATAATACCTAGGATGTTCCCAAAGGGATCGATAACGGAAGCAGTGATGAACCCCTCACCTCGCTCTGTAGGTGCTTCGTACTCTTTTGCTCCCATAGATAGCAGCTTCTTGAAAGTAGATGTCACATCGTCGACGTGCCAGTACACGACAACACCAGCCGGACTAGTCACTGAACCATCTGGCGCGTAACGGCTATCAATCAATCCCAGCTCGTGCTGGTAATCACCGAGGCGAAACTCGGCATATCCTGGACGTTCGAAGTATGGATCAATACCCAATAGCTCGGCGTACCACTTTTTTGCCCCTGCTAGATCAGCTGCCCAAAAACTGACTGTGGAAAGTCCTCGTAATGTCACTATGTCGCTCATAATAATCGATTTCCTCCTTAATGTTGAGTAAGTAACTATACTCTTAAAATAGGGGTCGATTCCTAGTTGATGTTCATATACTTATTGTAAACGATTAACGTAATTAAAACGGTAATCGTTAGAAAAAATTTTTGTAATTATTCTGTGCGTAGAATACGTATATTGTTCCAGTCCTACCAAACTAGGCAACAGTTTTTATTCAACTATTCTGCTCGTTAGTTTAAGTACATTCTTTCACAATCAATATAGCTTAATGTAATAAACAATAAAGAGAGGTTTTATTACCCTTTTGTTTATATGAACTTTAATTACTCAATAAACCCCAATGGAATGCAAAAAGGAAAGCAACAATCGTGGCTTACCTTCATATTAGATTCTCAGTTTCTAGCGGTTAGTTTCAAAGAATTCTTCAAACTCAAGTCTAATTTCGGTACAATAGCGATTTACCATTAAAGATGAACACAAATTTACAATACTCCTGCCAAGATAGCAGAGGGTATCATAACCAGAATGACGATATCTAAGTGGTGCGAGGTATTGTTTCTTTGTCTCTTCGTCAGTTACAACATTCTGGAGTGCTGTATATCCATGTGATTCTAATGAATATCCTGAATACAAAAAAGGATGAGTGCCTTTAAATTTCGAAGCTAATTGTGTGAAACTAATTGCACTCCCATAAAGACTATACCACTTGGGAGGAAAATGTTTGTTTTGCTTTTCTAACTTTACTTTTTCTTTTAACCATACATTATGTATTGATTTCAACGGTTCTTCTGCTAAAGAGGATTCAAATTTTGTTATTTTTTTTTGCAACTCTTCAAATGAATATAAAGTCGAAAGTTCACCAGTTTTTATTGCTTTTTTTGCCCATGTTATCTGTTCGTGCATGTAAGAAACGTAGTATGAGTTTGCCCGATTTGCCAATAGATTTTCTTTTTCAAAAATGAATTGCATGCCAATAGAAGTTTCGTACAATGTTCTAATAGTTGAGGTGGCAGCACTATTTGAATCATGGTCTAGAAGAATAAATAAGCCATCTGCTTGCTCTAATACCTTTCTATACATCGAAATAATGATTACATCATGATGTTTTAAATTCTCTTTACTAGCGGACAATTCTAGAATTTGTTGTCCAGCTAATATCGCTTTACTCAATGTATTGAGGTTTGGATACTCAGTCCAATCCTCAATATTTGTGTTAAGTATTTCATCAAATAAACTCAATCAGAACCCTCCTGTTTTTCTTCCGCTACCCTTGCCCCTAGTCTAACAAGGAAAAGGCGATGCCTTATTGAAGCCTCGCACCCGTTAGTTGAACAAGTAAAAAGTAAATTTTATCGTTTTTGTGCCACTTATCTTCTCCCATAATTCTATCAATGATATGGTTATCCGACCAAACTGTTGCTATTTCTAATCCTTCACATTCCGATTTTGTTGCACTTCGAATTTCGCCTTTATGGTAAATGGAATATTCACCTGAAATACTATCAATGATACAAGAAGGAGGTGGATATGCTTCATCATCACTTTTAAAAGGGCGATTTTCTACAGCTGTCCAATCTCCTGATCTTAGTACATATTCATATACACCAACAATAAATTGGTACTCCTAATCCTTTGGAGTGTCTTCAATACTTTCTCCGATATCTTTATAAATTCCTATGCCAGCATCTTTAAATATTCTACCAAAAGCATATTTGCCATTCGGCAAAGGTATAGCATACACATCCCCAATTTTAATTCGTTTTCGTTTCTTTCCTGTCATTAAAATCACCACATTCTTAAAACTTATTAATTTTAGTTGAAGAAGAAAAAAGTAACAGTAATCTTTAGCATTTTTTATCTTATTATACTTATCGTGATCCCTATCGTCACAATTTTAAAAACTCAAAAAAACCGCTCCATTACTAGGTTTTCAGAATTTTTTATATCTGTCGCTCATAAGGTCGATTGCACGACACAAACCGCTTTATAAAGGGATTTCTAAGCATTTTTTCATACGGCTATCGAATATTAACAATATTGTAGGGGAATATGTGTTCTTTACCACTTTTATACAAAAAAAGACCGCTTTGATCGCAGTCCGGTAATTCTTACTTAAGCATTTAGTTAAAGAAAACAATTTGGTGCTTCTATAATTTAAATGATTTTAGCAACTTAAAACTTAATTAAATTTTCTTGTTTTTATAATCAGTTAAAGCTTCTGTCAATATAGTGCTAATTTTATGTCTGTTACTGTACACCCATTCCTCCAAATCAATGGGCAAGGTAGCTTCAAATTGAACTTCTCTATTCGGCATTTCTATTCTTCGAATCTCTTCAATCGTTATGTTATTGCCAAGAGAATATTCTTCTAAAGGAGTATCCCATTTTACTATTTTTAACTCTTGAAATTTTTCAGGATCATCTATCTTTACGCATAATTCTAAAATTGGTATTTCTGCATTCCCTACTTCAGTAACACCTTGAACTAACATTGTAAAGGTATGTTCTTCCCCATTATTGTATACCAAACTAACCTTAACTTCTTGATCGAACACATATTTAATGATGACTACCTCGGTGACAATTAAATCTAAATGAAAAAAACAATCGCCAATTTCATTATCATAAACATACCTTACATAATCAAATACATGTATTAGTTCTTCATTGATCCTAACATATTTAATGTCTTTCATAGGAACCCCTCCCTTGCCAAGTATAATATGAAAAAACATTAATTGGAATATACTTGAAATAAATAATTATTGATAAAAAAATAGATTCTAAAGGTTGCTTTCTTCTTTATTTAAGGGAGTAAGCTTTTTCTTTTGAAATTGTTAAATCCGTTTAATTAACTCAATCCTTCTTCAATCGTTATTTCCTCATTTAATTTAGATAGTACCTTTTTCAATGAATCTCTATAATTTGTAATTAACATTCATCCAAATTGTTTAATTTAGTATTTGTAATAGTTAAATTGTCTTTCAACTCGTTTTAAAAGAAAAGCAAGGAACTTCCCTGCACTTTAGGGAATTGGGCTGCAAGCCTATATAGTGTAAGCATGATGATAAAAGCAACCATCACAAATCACTAAAAAGAGCTGTGATTTGCTTGGTTATTCGTCACAATAAATTGTTCCGAATTATTAATTTCTTGATTATTAGATATAAAATTAGACTATTTTCAGATACCTATAGTATTTAGGTTTATATAATAGGTATCTGAAAATAGTCGTTTATTAACCGAATAATTCCATTAACTGATTTTCTACTTCATCCAGTAAATCTAATGGAAGTTCTTCAAGTACTGTATTCCTAACACTTGCTGTTATGTTTGGTGTATTTTTATCAATAAGTAAGTTTGCTAATTTTTTAATATTTTCTATGTATGTTTGATTTTGTCTAACTTTTGCCATTTTTCCATTAGTGAAACCTTTTTCATATCTAATTTGAGCATTCTTTATGATATTTTCAATAATCGTTGAATTAAGATTGTTTTTCACATCATCCCGAACAACCTGTTCAAGTAGTAGGTCAGCCAATTCATTTCGTTCTTGCTCAATGTAATTCTTATTAACGGTAATTTCATAGGCAGAAAAATGAAACTCGATGTCAGTGTTTTCGATTAACAACTGTTGAACTTTCCTTTGATACTGTTTCCACTTTTTAGATACTCTTACCTCTGATATTTGTTTGAATCCCATTTGTTCAAGGGTATCTTTTTCATATTTCATAATCTGAGTTATTTCCTCTTGTGTTGCTATTCTTGGCGAATACTTTCCTTTTTCATGAACCTTAGTTACTGTAGAGTACATGATTACACGTTTATCCTCTAAATTGTTCAAAGCAGATTCAATCATACTTCTAAAGTTACTGTTATTAGTATTGTAGAAGTCGTAAATCACTCTCTCGTCCATTTCAGCATATTTTGATAATTTTTTTAAGTGTTGACCACATTCACCGAAGTTACTATTTACAATACCAATACTAGCTAATAATTTGTTTCTACTGATTGATATGTACCCATCACTCTGAGCCAATAAATCAGCAATTAATAATTGAATTGTATTACCGTAAATACTTCTACGACTACCTTCACTTTTGCCTCTGTTTTCAATCTTAGGTAACGGATTTTCATAAACACTTTTGATAAGTATTTTATGTCCATCTTTCTGATAATCACAATAACGAGCCAATTCCTTATATTGTGCCTTCTTACTGTCTGTGCTGCTTTTAATATCCATTTCAAGATCTAAACACATTTCTTTGTAATTCTTAAACACTTGACCAGACTTCAATTTTTCTAATTTCATAACATTCTCCTTTACTGTTGTAATTTGACTCTTTCCAATTCCATTTTTTGATCCGCCTCCTCAATTCCACCCAATAAAATTGTCTTTTAATTGAAAATAATCACCCCTTTCAGTTCGTTTAAAACTTTTGTTTTATTGGAAACCAGAATCACCTCATTTATTGAGTTGTTGTTAATTCCTTGTTAAGAAACATACCATCGTATTCTTTAACCCCTTCCTATCGAATAAAATTAAGTTGTAAATATCAAAAATTGGGGGTACCAGTTAATATGGCTAACTTAAATGATAAATTTTCGCTTGATGACATGAGGGATTTAGACCAAAGACTTAATCATATCTTCGAACAAGTCACTCATTATCAAACTAGATCTAATGCAGGACTTACTGAACTTCAATTACTTAATACAATCGACCATTTATGTCGAGTATCGGGAATGCTATGTGACGTAATCGAACAACAGATTGAAGGACATTATATTGAATCATCTGATCCTTTAAGTTATATTGATAAAAATTTAGGTACTGTTGAAACTGGGGTAAAAAACTTCTTAAAGGTTAAAAAAATTGATATTGAATAACCACTAATGGAGGCACTTTAAGCCTCCTTTTTAACTGATAATTTTGGTTTCGTTCCAATTTTATTTTTTTGAAAAATTGGATTGATTTTTATTTAGAATGTGTATATAATATGTTTTGTAGAGTAATAGATATAAAGTTGTCAAAGGGCAAAAAAATAGTAAGAAAAAGCAGACGAAAACCAATAAAGGTTACGTCTTATTTGTGTTTATAGAATGGTTCACTCTTCATTATAGCAAGTTATTTCCAAATTGACAATGTTATTTTTAGATAATTTAGACTAGCAATTTTTGGTTCTTATTACACTTATTAACATTTTAAAAGGTTAATATAATAATTAAGACCCCTTTTAGTTTAATATACTTACACCCCTAAGGCTAAGACATTTTTGTCCTAGTCTCTTTTTAGTTAATCCAACTGACTGCTACGATTCATTCCAATCCCAAATCCTGCGAAAAAGAAAATAACACACAGTATAGATAAGAAAATAGTCATTATGATTCACCATCCTTTTTTGAGATGTAACTGGTTAACAATTTAATGTAAGCTGCAGTGTATTGTTTATAGAAATCAATGTTGCGTTCACTAGTATGTAGTTGGTTCGACGTCGAACCATTTGAAAACTTATAATATTCTGCGTACTGCTTTTCAAGTTTGTATGAGTCTAAGCGAACGATACTCATGATCTACTCACTTTCTATATTTGGGACTAGGATTAATAACACCTAGTCCATATTCCCCTATAATAAATTGATAATCTTAGTAAATTATTCTCTATTTTATATCTCGCGTTACGAATATAATTGGAATCACTAATTGACCCCCTATTGAATAGATTAGTACTTTTTTGACTTCCATATTGTTGGGAGTCTCTTTTTTGTATTAATTAACTGGTGCATCCTTTTTTTATACTCCATTAACCGTACTGTCTGTATGTGTATGCACTTGGCTGCTTTTTAGATAGGGGAACAGACCCTTTTTAGCTACTTTACTAGGGGATAATTTATTTTTCAACTATAGTCTTTTTTATATCATTCCCCTCCATCTCTTCCCAAAAAGATTGGATTTGAATCTTGTTCTCTAAAAAACATCTTCATTTAAAATCTGGCACAATCGATAATATTTAAACTTTCTTAGAAGGCTTATATGACCGTTTATGAAACTATTTAAAGTTAAATAGTTTTACCTTATTTCTTTTGAAACACTTCTCCGTGACAATCCTTGTTCGTCTAGGATGGTTTTAAACTGCTTAACTGTAATTGTTTATTTAGATCACCTCACTTTCAATTTAACTAGCACGTTATCAGACTGTTTTATTTTAGTTCTGAATGGTTTTACTACTTCCTAAGAGAAATACACCTTAAATCGGTTTACGTTATCCAGATTTAGGCTGTGATTGTCTGTGAATGATCAGACTATTTAGAAATCCTCTGAGTAAAGAAAAAGTGACTTGCACATAAAAAGGCACGTCTATTTGGTGTTTAGATGTTTTACATAGGAAACTTATCACAATCAACTTGAAATAGATCTAAAGTAATTCAACTAACTACCTGCATAATTTCATTTATTATCCAAAACTTTTATTTTTTGTTATATACTCTAAATAAAGACATGTATATTGTCGAGGAGGGTAATAATGGAGTTTGTAAATGAGCTTAAAAAACTATCTGATCAAGTTGCACAAAGGAAACAGTATATTTCTAATGAAGAAGCTACAAAACAGTCACTGATAATTCCCTTTTTAAATGTTCTTGGATATGATGTATTTAACCCTTATGAAGTTGAGCCAGAATACGGTGCTGATTTTGGTAGTAAAAAAGGGGAAAAAGTTGATTATGCTATTAAAAAAGATGGTATCCCTATAATATTTATTGAAGCAAAATCAATTCATGAAAAACTAGACAATCACAACGGACAACTATACAGATACTTTAACTCAAATCCGAATGTAAAATTTTCTATTTTAACAAATGGTGATTACTTTCATTTTTATACTGACCTAGATCAGGATAACATCATGGATAAGACTCCATTTTTCAGCTTTAGACTTTCAACAATATCAAATGTAGAGATAGAAACTCTTCAAAGATTTACTAAAGACAATTTTGAGAATGAAAGACTCGTAGAGTACGCTCAGGAACTTGTTTATATGACAAACATAAATATTACACTGAAGGAATTATTTAAAAATCCATCTGATGAATTTTTACGATTTCTAATTAAAGACTTTACAAACACAAGAATTACTAATAATGTTTTAGAGCGTTTTAGACCCATTATCAAAAAAGCAATAAACCAAACTATGTTAGGTATTATTTCGGATGGGTTATTCAAAGAAGAAAAAGAACCAGAAATATTTCAACAAGAAATTGCCACAAAAGAAGCAGCTGTTACTAAAGAAAATCTAGTATTGGAAGATACTGAAGATGAATTAGAAGAAGATAATGTTAATCCAAACATTATTACAACCGTGGAAGAATTACGATCATTTGATATTGTTCGTGAAATTCTTTTAAAGGCTGATCGTGATGTTAGTGATATAAGGTATAAGGATACAGTTCGATATTTTGGTATCTTAAATAAAGTCTCAACACGTTGGTTTATACGCATTAACTATGATGCTAAAATCCCACATTTTAATTTAAGAATAGACATTGAAACATGTAAGTCCATATTGCCTACTTGCAATCCAGATGTTCCAAGTAAAAAAGAAGGGCTTAGCAGAATCTATTTTGAAAAACCAGAGGATTTATATCATTATGAAGCATTAATTGTGGCTTCTTTTGATTCCGTTTTATAAACTTTATTAAAATAAGCAAACAATTTAGAATATTACTTAGAAAGTTAAAAGACGAGGCTTATAAAAAGCACCGTCTTTTTTCATTATTCACATCTATGCCACAATTCCACATGCTAGATGGAAGATAATCCCATCCACCTTTTGGATATTCCCATTTTATGATTTTGATGAGAGGCAGCCTATTCTGCAGTTTCCGCATTCTTCGATTAACTCATGCATCCTTTTTTTATAAGCAATTGACCGTTCTTGTCTGCATGTGTAGCTCTTCGCTGCTTTTTAGATGGATGAATTTCTTCCCTTTTCAGCTACCTTACGAATATAATAAGCGATACGATGAGTAATGGGTTTCATGGTTAATCCTCCTTATTTAATTGTAGTCCATATTCCCTGTTATTATTGGATAATTTTAGTAATAATTGCACTACTTAATACTTCGTATAGGGAATATAATTGAAATCACTTATTGACCCCCCTATTATATAAATTAGTACACTTTGGACTCCCTTAAGGAGTCTACTTTTTTGTATTAATTAACTGGTGTATGAGTTCTTGTAAGTCAATAAGCGTCCACTTCGATGTGTGTAGGCTCTAGGCTTCTTTTTGGATGGATGAATACCCTCTCACACGTCTGTATTTCGTCATCTGACGGACTTCCTTCGAGCCTAACTATTCCTTTCACAAAATGAAATAACTCTATCCAGTGCCTTTTGTGCGTTATCTGATTGCATGACAAATAAACATCCTTCCTAACATGGCTTGTCCTAGAAAACCCTTGGTATAAAGGCGATTTTTTAACCTGTTCATAGTATCCATTATATTTACATAAGCTTCACAGCCTTTGGTATTAATATTAGTATTATGCTTTGCTACATTTGGAATTGTAACAATTAATAAAACTGAGATTACCAGCATTACAATCATCATTTCAACAAGAGTAAAACCCTTTTCATTTTTCATCATTTTTAATTCCTCCATGTAATATATTTTTCCTAATAAGCTTCCGCTTTTCTATATTCCATCTAATAGCTGGAACATCGGTAATAATATTGCTAAATACATTGATACAACCAGAAACCCAATAAAAAGATAGAGCAAAGGCTGAATCATTTTTAAACTCTTTTCAATCCTTTCTTCCATAATCACCATACAGTGCTCACTGAAGAAGAGTAATTCTTGTTCCAATTTTCCATTCTCTTGACCATGTTTAATTATCATCGGGAATTCCTTTTCAAAGAATGGAAAGGAAGCCAGGATAGATTCTAGTTTTTCACCCGTAAACAGCTTCTGCTTAATCACCATTCCCAATTGGCTATAAAATGGCTGTCTGTGATTCTTCTCAAATAAGTTTAGTGCTTCAAATACGGAAATACCCCCTGCTAAAAGAAAGCTGAGTTGTACAGAAAAATAATGAGTAAACAACAATTTAAGGATTCTTCCAATAATCGGGATTCTCACTAGAAGTGATCTTTGCCGGAGAATGGAGACTTTTCGAAATACAAAAAAATAATAAATTGAACCAACTGCCAGGAGGAGCACTAAACCCGCAATAAAGCGAGGAAAATATTGATCAAAGGAATAAAGTACTTTCATAAAGAAATTCGCTTCAAGACTCATAGATTGGAAGAGGCTTGTAAATTTGGGCAGCAATAATTTTTGGACAAACACAAAAAGAAAACCTGTAATAAAGGTAAGTAAAGCTGGATACTGTAATAGTTTCAAAAGCTTTTTCCTATCATTCTCCTTAACTAAGGCTAAATTGCTTCCTTCTAGTAGTGCCTCCACGAAGCTGCCATGCTGTTCCGCAAAATAGACATAACCAGTTAAATCCTTGTGAAACCCGATATTATTTAAAACATCATGAAAGGAAATCCCATTTTTCAAATCAGTCAAACATTTGTACATTTCCTCCTTTCGATTTTTTGGTAAATGCAAGATTAGGGATTCGATTGCTTCTGCAATTGGGTAACCGCGTTCCAATAATTCTCCAATCCTTTTTAATAAATTTGCCTGCTCATTAATGGTCCAATTATGGCTCTTCATGGTTATACACCAAGCGATCATATTCAGACTCTTGGATGTACCCAAGAGCTATCCCTTTTTTTATTACTTCCTTTACTGTCGTGTAACGCGAAATAATATCTTCTCCCTTTGCCTCTTTCATAGTTGCATTAAGGTTTCTCCCTGAAAGCAGTTCAAAAACACTCGCCCTTTTCCATCTTCCATATGAATAACAGAAGGGTGAACACTCCCCTTGGCAAAACGGACATGTTAGCTCTACTAAGCGCTGAGCTGTTACCGCAATTAGAGTTTGTTCTACCTCTAACCAATTAACACCAAACTCATGGAGACGATATACTGCTCCCTTTGCATCCCTTGTATGCATCGTGCTGAGAACTAAATGTCCAGTTAAAGCAGCACGTACTGATATTTTTGCGGTTTCGGCGTCACGAATTTCCCCAACCATTATAATGTCGGGATCATGACGTAGGATTGCCTTTAAACCAGCTGCGTATGTCACACCCGCTTTTTCATTTACTTGTATTTGTAAAACAGAATCATAGTTTTTTTCGATGGGATCTTCAAGTGTAATCACGTTGCGATGAAAAAGATGCGCGGTTTCATTTAAAAGGGAGTAAAGAGTTGTGGTTTTGCCTGAGCCGGTTAGTTTAGTTTTTAGGGATAATTTTAACATTAAGAGCCATCCAAATATTTTGAGTAATCCTCTTTATAAAATAACTAATTTTCTTAAAAAGTTTTCTAATAAACATAAAAACCACTATTTAAATGTTCATAAAATTGCTATAAAATATCTAGGTATTAACAAAAATTTACTAAGGGGGAAATTAGTGGAATATAAACTTGAGTTCTTTAAAGAGCAATACGATAAACAGATAGAGGTAAAAGAAGCGTTAGGTAATCGGTTTGCACTTATAACTACCATTGTTCCTTTGCTGTTTGGGGGTATCTTTTTTTGCATTAGTAATATAAACGATTTAGAAAATCATCCCTTATCTTTCTGGTTTCTAATTGGTTTAGGTGCAATATCTCTAATTTTAGACATAATTATCGTGGTTCTTCTGGTGGGTTATTTTAAAGGTGAAAATTATTTGTATTTACAACAACCTAGGGTTTGGTATGATATCTACGAACAGTGTAAAACGTATACAAATAACCAGCCAAACCCAGATGTAGAAGAAGATTTTAAGAATTATCTTACTGAAGAGTATGCTAAATTTTCGGAGTATAATTGGCATGTAAATAATGTCAGGAGAAATAGGTTGAACTTAACTCATAAGTTTATTATAGCTTCAATTTTTTCTACATTAATTGCATGTACTTGCTATTTTCCAAGCTTTTTTTATGATGATGCCAATACACAGAAAGTTGAAATAACAAAACATCCAACAATAAAAATTCAAGAGGTGCAAAATGTCAACAAATCAGGGAAGCAATCCACAACAACCAAATCCGAGTCCAGGAACGGATCCACAAAAGCGAACAATAATAGTACCACCCACCAAACCAATTAAGGATTTTGTCCTAACAAAAGAAAAAGCAGATGAAATCCTAAAGAAGTATGGAAAATAAAAAGTTTAAGATGCAATCGATTGTATTGTCTCTTTCTTTTTCAAAAGTTTTTGTGGTATCTCTCTTTTCACAATATGTATAGAATAAACCCTATCTTAATCGAACCCCTCAATGAAGGGTCTTTTTAGTAGACTGTTTTCGTAAAGATTGTTGTTAAAATCCTAAAGCCGATTTTAACGTGGAACAAACTATTTTGTTCTTGAAATTAAGTTTGCAAGCTCTTTTCTTACAATTGAATGCTATTTTGCAACAAATAATAGCTCATTCAAGCTCTTTTAATCTCCAAAAGCAACAAAGGTTAAGAAAAGAGCCTTTTAGTATAAATAGATAATCTGATTGTTTAAAGAGGTGTTATCATGGTCTTAAATAAGTTTGAAAGAATGGAAAAAATAGACTCATATGAGCCTTGTCCTTGTGGGTCAGAAAAGAATTTTAAGTTTTGCTGTTATCAAAAAGCAAGAAATGGAAAAGGTAAAACAACTATTAATCTGGAAGAATATACAGATAGTAGACTCCACCATGAAATAACGAAAGTGTGGGATGACACAGATTTTAAGGTCTGTCTAGGTTTTAACCCTGAGGAATGCAAACCATTAATTAAGAGTGCACATGCAATACAAAATAATAGAATTTTAAATAGGATTAGTGAGGATGGTCACGTATACACTATATCATCAACAGTTTCAAAAAAAGGCATTGACCCTGTTTTTAAAAAGGTAAGCAAAAATAAAGCAAGTACATTTTTCGGATTTTGTGATTATCATGATACAGAACTGTTTAAACAGATTGAGCTTGAAGATTATGTAGGAAGTCCCTTACAAAACTTTTTGTTTGCATTTAGAGGTTTCTGCCTCGAATATCACAGGAAAATCAGGAAAATGAATACAATTAGAAATCATATTAAGAAAAATCCTGCATTACTTCTAGAGCCTTTCGGTATTCATAATTACCGTGTGGCTCAATTTGATATCGAGGATTCAATAATAGAGTACGAAATCTTTAAAGAGGATTATTCAAACGGTAAATTTGATAATCTGGTCACTATTCACAGAAACTTAAACTTCGAGGTTGATTTTGCAATCAGCTCTGCATTTGCTGTTAAAGATGATTTGTTGGGAAATGAAATTAATAATATTTTTAGTATCGAGTCAGAAATAGTACCAAATATTTATATAAATATTTTTCCTATAGAAGACGGAACTACAATCATCCTTTCGTATAACAAAAGATATGACAATGTGTATAATCAATTGTTCGAACAAATAAAAGTACTAGATGATGACCACTTAATTAAATATTTGAATTTCCTTGTCATTAATTACACTGAAAACGTGTTCTTAAGTCCTCGACTTATAGACAGTATGGATAAAAAGCAAAAAGATTCCTTACTACAAAGTTTTCAAACTTCAATGCTTCCGGAAAAAACGTTAGAACTGATAATTGAAGACCAATACTTTAAGTTTAATCTTTTTCAAAAAACAAATAAGGTTATAAATTAAAGGGGAGAATAACCTCCCCTCTTTATAGTTTTCTCCTATAAGAGTTATACCTATGAATTTTATCGTACCCAGAAAACCACCTTAAATCCATTTAGGGTATTTTTTTTGACCTTGTCTCGAGGCGTGGTGTGCAAAATGGACTTCCAATTGCCAGAATTGTGTGGGGGGGATATACAATTCAAATGTAAAGAAAAATTTTCAAAAAAACTTAAAAATGATCATTATTTATGTTGCTACCCGTACCGGTCAAAAGATGGGCATGTAGTATGGATTTAATGTCGGTGCCCCCCCCCCCTGTTTGTTTAATACAGTGAGGCTAGTGCCTAAGGTCGAGAGATATATCAGTGATGAATAGGCTCATCGACATGGTACACCCTACCATACCCTACCCATACACCACACCACCACCATGTTGAATCATTACTTAAAGGCGAACCTGTGTAAACACTAATATTTATTTATATTAGTAAAGCGAAGCTTACTGAACTAACGTGGCAGTATAGTTGAATAAGAATATATGGAATTTTATACAAAAAAAATACTGGATTACTATGCCATTTTATGTACAACCTAAAATAAGAAAATTTTTAGAGAGGTGTCGTTTATGCCAGAAAAGCCTGCAATTACGTCATCAGAGTTGGGTACGTTATGGCTTACATATCAAGAGAAAACAATGATTTTACGTATGTTAGAATATTTTATTGAGAAAGCCGATGACGAAAAAGCCAAGAGCATAATGTCTAATTTATATGAAGAACTTGACCCTTATGTTAGTAAAATAATAGGAATTTTTCAAAATGAAGGTGCTGTAATTCCAGTTGGGTTTACGTCCCAAGATGTTAATATAAATGTGCCGAATTTATATGATAACGGGTTTGACATAATGTTCGTCCGCCTACTGAAAGAAATTAGTATGGGATTGCATTCACTTAATATAACTATGACCTATCGAGAAGATATTGAGGTGCTTTTTAAAGAACTTACTTCAATTACTCAAAAGTATTACATTCTTTGCACCCAATATTTGCTTGAAAAGGGGATGCTTCCTCGACCACCTTATGTTTCAATGCCAAGTTCTGTTGAGTTTGTTAAAGCGACAAATTATTTAAGTGGACTCGCCATTAATCCATTTAGTGAAAAACGGTCATTAAATACGGTAGAGGTTGCACATCTTCATCATTCAATTGAAGCAAATATCACTGGGTTGCAGATGATTACAGGTTTTGCTCAATGTGCAAATGAAGGAGAAGTAAAAAACTTCTTTAATGAAGGAGCAGAACTAGCTAAAAGTATTATAAAGGAATTAAGTGAAACCTTGCTACAAAGTGGTATACAAACCCCTGCACCATCGGGAGGTAACGCAACACGTTCAACTGTGGCTCCATTTTCTGACAAATTGATGATGTATTGCACAAGTCTTTTTTGTAGTTTTTCTATGGGTAGTAACTCATTAGGAACTGCTTTTAGCTTACGCAATGATTTACCAGCAAAAATGACTATTTTTATGAAAGATGTCTTTGAATATGCCCATAAAGGCGGGAAAATAATGATTAAAAATGGTTGGATGGAAGAACCACCTCAGATGGAAGAACGGGAGCAACTAATGAAAAAATAAAAGTCCTCAGACACTTGTGAAATCTATTTTTTCACAAGTGTTTTTTAATCTAAGGAACTGAAGCTTCCTTCAAAGAACAATTGAAATCAATTGTGATGGAACATCACACATGTTTGATTAGTTAAGCATGTGAAGGAATGTACTTAAAGTAACGGGTGCTTTAGTTAAACAAGATCAGTGCTGTCATAATGGCAGCTCTTTCTTGTTGAACTAACGTGGCAGGCTAATTCAAGAATATTGCATATTTATTATTATAGAAAAGGAGATGGTATTACATGTCAATCCTCCATTTAATGGTCGGTCTCCCCTGTAGTGGTAAGACTACCCTTGCTCGCAAACTTGAAAAAAAATATTCCGCACTTCGACTTACTCCCGATGAATGGCATACGCGATTAGGTCATGATTTCGGGTATAACATGACGGAATCGGACGAAGCAATACACAATGCTAGACATGAAGCAGTGGAATCTCTGATGTGGGATGTTGCAGCTAGAATTATAGTTCTTGGTGTTGATGTTATTCTAGATTTTGGATTCTGGAGTAGAAGTGAACGGGATGAGTTTCGTTCTCGTGCCAAGGAACTAGGAGCTGACTTTAAAATCCATTTTAATGATATATCAGAAGAGGAGCTATTTGAACGTTTAAGGACTAGAAATGCTCAGAAACCAGAAGCGACTTTTGTTATTCCCGAAGCTAAACTTAAAGAGTGGATACAAATCTTCGAGCGACCTTCACCAGAGGAGCTTGAGTAATACAATACTTGAACTAACGGGTGCTTTAACTCTATAAGTAATAAAATTAAAGAGCCTAAAATACGCAGGTTTTTATACACTACTTGCATATTTTAGCTCTTTTTACGTTCATGAAAGATACTGCGGTTTATAGCATTTTTTAATTGCCAAATACACCCTTATCTTTACTTCTTCCAAATCTTTTAATGGGTGATTTTATTCACAATATTGTTGAAAGGTGTATTACTTCTTTTGACGAATTAGTTGTTATTAGAAGGGAGATATCATATGAAAATATTAACTGTTCAAACTGCAAAAGAAGAAATTAGACGATTGCAACACTTTGTTAATCTCGTGGAATCTTACGAAGCTAACAGTCTAGAAAAATGGATCGTGAAGGAATATTCATACACTAGTAGTATCAGGGAAGTTGTAAGTCGCGGAAACCAAAGAGGATATGAATCAAATGGTGTTGAATTAGACCATGAGTTTGTGAAAAATATTATTGCTGGTGCACCTAAGGATGAGCTACATCGACTAGTTCGGGCTAACTACATTCTGAAAATCAAGCCAAGCAAAAAGAAATAAAAAAAGAACCCCTTTATGATAGCTGAAAAGGCTCAATCAAAAGGGGTTCACTATTTTAGGAATGTAGAATCTCTCATATAGAAAGTAAAGCATACGCTCCACTCCTATTAAGCAATATATACCTGTGTGTCAGCTTCTCGATCATCGTATAGTATCTCATCATCTAGATCCTTTACAAAGTCATAATAATCATAACTATCAATGTATCTAAATAGAAATCTATCCACCCGAACCCCTCCATCCTACCCCAGTTATTTGGTCAGTTAAAAGCGATCATAAAAAAATAGAGGATCCTGAGGATCCCCTTGAACATTTATTACTTACCCTTGTAGCAAACAATTTTTTGAGGTTCAGCAAGAGCAGAATCCATTTCAAGAAACGCTGAGATTCCTGTTTGATATTGATCAGCATAACGCTCTAAGAGAACTTTGACCTCTACATTGTTTGTCATCTTGACATGTAATCCTGAAAGGTCACCGTAATAGATTTCAAGAGAGTTAACACCCATAACAGGCATACGATCACTTAATAGTACCGGCTTACCAAGCAACATGTAATCCATTCCTGCAGACAAACCACTCTCAGTGAATAACAACTCACCAGAACCGGTTGCTAGACCACGGATATATGCGAAAGTTGTAGGGTGCATTAACCACGCACAATTCCTTTGGTATGTTTGAGGCACTTTTAATTGTAAGTCGATTAACTCTCTAGCGGTGATGACCATTGTGGTTGCTCCAAGAGTTTGCTGACCGGCAACGATCTGAGCAAGTCCATTCAGTTTACCCACACCACCAATACCGGCAATCAATTCACCCTCAACAAACCATTGAATAGCCTTTGCAAGTTCGTTGATCAGGAACGGCACCACGTTGATGTCCGAACGATTAATGAATGAGTTTGAAACCTTTGTAAGAGTTCCGATAATCACGTTCTTTAATGCAACCGTTGAAAAATTAGCATTGTTATCTGAGATTGTTGAACCCTCTGTAAAGTATCCAACAACGTGCTGAGTGAAGTCATAAACAGGTATATTAAGATCCCCTTTGACATCCCAGATAGTTGCACGTTTTAAAATATCACTAGTGTTCTTGACCTGATCAACGATTAAACTAGCGATAGAAACAGGAATTACGCCCCCGTTGGATCCTGCAGTGATTCCGCCCGTTGCACGTGCCTCTTTAACCCATGTTAAAAAAGCTTTTTCATCAGCCGCACGTTGTTCTAAATCCCGTTGCTCTATATTATCAGGATTGCTAATTACTTTCATATTCTCATAACCCCCACGGTTTTCTAATTGTATTTCTCGATCAATCTCAGCGATACGACCTTTTACCTTATCAAAGCGGTTTGTCTCAGCGACCCGAAACGAGCGTTTTTCTTTCTTTGCAAGTTCCAAGATGTTTTCCATCTCTTCGACTAAATCATTGCGTTCCTCAACTAATGCCTTTGACATTGAATCAATCCCCTCTCCTTTATGTGTTAGTCAATCCGACAGTTTGCTTTATGGTTTTTAACCATAAAATAGAAGCCTCCACATGAAGGCTTAAAAGACAAGAACCACCCGACAGGCTCTTAATTCAACAGACCTGAGAATCTGTCAGATATGCTCAATTAGGAGCCTCCGATATATCCCCTCGGAGGAACGGGTTCGAAAAAGAAACAACCTTGACGAAACGGAAGGTCTCGCAAAGCTAAACAGAAACTCATGTCATTGGTTGTCAGGTATGAGAGAACCGGACTCGTTTTGACAGAGAATCAAAGCATAAACCCAAACATCAAACAACTACCAAGTAAGTGAAGAAGGCTTGGTGCACCCGACTTTTTCCGAAATCGATGTTTGATGTTGTCACGACTCTGCAATCGTGAACCTCAATCTAATTTTGGAAGGTAAGAGCCTTCCTTTGTATTGTTGATAGAACATGTCACCGTTCAAGGAATCGCTCAAAATCCGACTCTACAATACAAAGCGAGACTCCTGATCCTCGCATTATTTCTTTTCTAGTAGTTCTTTGATTGCTCTACGAATAAAAGCCGATTTGTTTAGATCGTTCTTATCAGCGTAATCGATAAAGACTTTGATTTCTTCTTCGGGCATTCTGATTGTTATTGACTTGTTTTTGTTGGTCACTTTAATCAACTCCTTAAAAAAATATCCTTACACCCCTTTATCGTAAAAAGTTGGGTTTTTGCACAACAAATAAGACAATAAATATAAAAAATATTTAAGCAGCGTTTTTGTGCAATTTACGGATTTTTTACGATATAAGGGTGTAGGACATTTAATACAAAAGGTTAGTTGAGTCAAGTAGTTGTTGAGCGGGGTTGAAAAAGTACCCCAACAAAAAAAAAAACACTTGGAGGGGTTTAGATGAACACAGGGAATAAAATGAAAGAGTTTTGGAAAGTTAAAGAGCGTTGGGTAAATGTCGAAGGGTATGAGAATTACATGGTTTCAAACTATGGGAATATTGTTTCCTTGGGTAATCATAAATCAAGGAAAGATAAGATGTTGAAACCGTTAAAGGATAAAAAAGGGTATCTAATGGTTGTGTTGAGCAAGGACGGGAAACAAAAAAGGTTTCTACTTCATCGACTAGTCGCTATGGCTTGGATCCAGAATCCTGAGAATAGAGAGTCAGTGGATCATTTTGATGGGGACAAAACAAACAATTGCATTTTAAATCTATCGTGGATGAATAATGAGGATAATTTGAAAAAATATCATACTTTTAAAAAATGGGAAAAGAAATATACCGGATATAAAACAAAAGATCCTCAATAATGGGGATCTTTTTTCATTGTTACTATTTATACTTTTCAAAAAGGTGACTTTGACTATCCGAGAAATCCAGTGTTATCAAGGGTTGGCGGGAGAGTGGTTTCTATTTCAGCAAAAACGGTAACGAGAGGTAACTGGGTCAATCCCTTGGGAGAGTAAGAGATATTCTATATAGTTACTATTTTTTTAAAATATTAAAATATAATAAGAATATATACATATAGAAACTTAATTAATATATGCAAATTCGTACTTTAAAAGTAGTAACTCTGGTTATTCGGTGATTCTCTTCTCTCCCAACGGATCCTACTGTCCACAAAGGTGACGGATCAGGAACAAAAACGGTAACACGGATCTTCTCTTGTCCATGTGCAATAACTCTGATCCTTACGATATGGGGGTGACAGACAAAGCACAATGGGAGAGTGGATCAGGATGAAAAAGATACAAGTCTATGTAATGAATGAACCCTCAGAAAAGGCGATTCGAGATTGTGCTGAGGTAATGCTCAAAATTGCAAAGCGTAGGTCACAAGCAATAAAAATCCCCATGAGCAAAGTCTCATAGGGGTTTATTTGTTATTTATAAATGACTCTCAAGATCGGTTCCCCATTCTTGGGGTATCTCCAAACGATTCCACTAATTAAACTGTGTAATTTTCTATTCACTTCCTCGTTAGAGAGTCCATTACTTTCAAGGAGCTCCCACTCGTCAGATAGTTCGTCAATGATCCTGATATAATCCTCTAAAGTTTTACGTTTATCCGATGGATCTTCTTTCTTCAATTGATCAAGTTCCGCTCGAAGTATCTCAAGTTCCTCGTTTCTCATTGCTTTTCTCTCTCTATATTGTGGGAGAGTGATATCATCCTCTTCAAATTGTATTTGAATCTTGTCAAGAGCCTTCTCAGCCTTCTTCATTGCCTTTGTAATCAACTCTATTCGGTGTCGAGTGTTATCCACTTCTGACTCCGTATCAAGGCTAGAAATAGCGGTCAGAATAGTTTCCTTTTGGGATAAAACCTCTTGTTTGATTAATTTCAACACATCATTATAATAAAAAGTTCTATTTCCACACCTACATACTTTGATATAAAGTTTGTCAATATGCGGGTGATAGTTACACCCTTGAACCTTTCCACAATTTCCACAATATATAAGTCCTGTTGTCGGATAAATCTTGTTTTTGCTCCTTGGTGCTTTGAATGAATACTCATTAACAATTGTATTTGCCTTTTTCCATGTATCAACACTTACAATCGCCTCATGAGTACCTTCTATTCCGTGTATATTGCCTTTATAAACCTCGTTATTGACTATCCTTAGGATAGCATTATAATGCCACTTGGAGCCTGTACGTGTCTTGATTTGGAGCCTGTCAAGGTTCCTGATTAAGTCAGGGATTGTGACACCTTCAATAATGGAATTGAAAATATATCGGATATCATCGGCTCGGTCATTGGGTGATAGTTTTTTATCTTTACCTTTGGTGTATCCTAACGGTGGGATCCCATCAGTCCATAGTCCTTGTTGTTGTGCGTACTGTTTTCCCCGTTTCATACGTTTATGGATCATCTTGTATTCTTGTGAGGCTATCAAACTAGTAACACCCACCAAAAGACTGTCATCGTCTTGGGTAAGGTCATAAACTCGGTATGGTGTGATTATTAACGTTCCAGTATCGTGTAATATCCTCTTGATATCCGATGAGTCAAACTCATTTCTTGATAATCGGTCGATATCCATTACAACAACGGCTTGATAGTATCCCTCTTTGATTCGCTTCAAAAGTCTGACCATCTCAGGACGGTTCTCAATGGAACTTGAAGAGGCAACCTCTCGATAAATATCATATGAGTGTCCTTGTTGTTCGCAGAGATTGACGAGAGTATGCTGATGTACTTTTAAAACCTCATCTATCCCGAGTTTTTCCTCGTCACGGCTCCGTCTTAAATATATTGCCACCTTCATTAATAATCACCTTCATATATGTGTCATGAGGTAATTATACTACGTTATCTCCAAGTGCGTAACTAGTTGGTCCGGTAAAGATAATTAATCCGTGTGCATGTTTTAGGAGAGCGAGTAGCTTTCTGGTCATACCAGGGAAAAGTGAGAGCTGATGAAAGGGTATTTGTTCTTGTTGAGGCAGCAGTCTGATAACAAGACTTTCCCGATTGTTAGATGGAAGGGTTGAAAGTCTAAGACCCATTAATTTCCCTTCCACCTCACAAAAAATCGAACCGCTTTGAGGGCGTCGTCGTTCACCGATATCCATATTTGCAGTAAATTTAAAATGAGAAATCAACCTGTCGCATTCATCTTTTGGAAGTGATAACCGGGGAATGAGTTTGTTCGTTAAGCGGATTTGAATAAGCGTGTCTTTTTTCCTGGGAACAATGTGAATATCTGTTGCTTGGTTTCTTGCAGCATCTGTGATAATCCTATTGGCTAGTATTTCGATTGCACTTACAATGAGTAACACCACCTTTTATTTTTGTCTTGGTAGGAATTCGACGCTATTCTAGCTTTTCCTTTAAGATTCTTCTTTTTTTTAATATTTCTTTGGTTTTTCACTCCTAAATCTACCGGAAAACAACTCTTGACATACACTATGTATATACTTTGTGTAATAATTGTATAATATTAGCAATCCAATCATTTGGTAATTGTGAACATTTTCTAAACATATAGTGTTAACATTGTTAACCTCATTCCCATGTTTATATAGCTGTATTATAATTGGGGTAAATTATGGGGGTTCGAGGTGAACAGAGATGGAACAAACATTAAAGATCACAAATGTTTTATCAGATCCAACCAGGTACTACATCTATCAATACATCACAAAACGACATCAAGAAGTGACAGTACAAGAGGTCGCAGAAAATTTTAATATCCATCCGAACGTTGCAAGATTACATTTATCAAAGCTTGAAGATGTTAACATGCTAGCATCTGAAACAAAGAAGACTGGCAAAGGCGGCAGGCCAAGCAGGTTATACCGTTTATCAGATGATGTCATTCAATTACATTTCCCTTTCCGGGATTATATGCTGCTTTCTAAAGTAGCTATCTCTACCATGCTTACATTAGGAGAAGCAGGTAAACAAGCTCTTTACTTAACTGGGAAGCGCTTCGGCACTGAAGTAATTGAACAAGAAATGGCAAAAAGATCCTTCGGTGAAGAAATAGATTTTGATCAAAAGTTGATAATATTAAAAAGCGCAGCCACACTAGCTGGGTTTTATCCGGAATTTGAAGCAAATGGAGATCATACAAAAATCTACTTCCAGATATACAATTGTCCTTTCAAAGAGGTTGCAGAGGAACATGAAAGTGTTTGTGCTATGCATCACGAATTCCTAAAAGGAATGTTTGAAGCTTTATTTAAATCGGTGGAGTTAGTTGAGAAGGAAAATATGATTTCAGGTTGTGAAACTTGCTCATACCAGGCACTTGTAACAAACTAATTTGAATCTTTATTTACTTTTGTACTCCTTTTCTTTATAATATTGCATGATGGTACCGTAGGGGAAAAGGAGGGATACATATGGATCGCATGTTCAGAGTATTGGGTTTCTGGACGGGTATTTTTACCGTAATGTTCTACCTAGGAGATATGAATAAAACTGCATTACTTTTCCTAGCCCAAACTGGATTCTTTGTTTTGTTAAGCTATCTTAAACTTTCCGAACGTATGTATATGTATGTTTTCGGAGCATATTTGACCGTATTCTTCGCAGGCTTCACTTATTGGACAACATTTATGATGCCGCTTGGTGGAGTTGGAGGACATTAAGAAGTATATCAACACATAAAAAACACCGGAGCTCTTCTCCGGTGTTTTTTAATCGTCAAAAGGATTAATATCACCGAACCCTTTCTGCTGAATAATCAGATGAAAAAAAGAACTTATTCCAGATGGCATAATTAAACTCCTGATTGCACGGTTGCGTTTAGCAATTTCTGAAAAAGGATTGGGATCGTAATGGTTTTCTAATTCCTTTAGAATTCCTGCTTTTAATAAAAACTCATCCTGCCTTAGCTTTGAATAAAATACCAACTCTGCTTGCTCACCCTTTTGAATAAGCCAATCAAAATGGATGTGTGTGGTAATATCCATTTCCCCGGGATGCTCCAAAACATCCTCAATCATTTGATGCTGATAATAGCCTCTTAAGCTTCCCTTCATTCGTGAAGGATGCTTCCAATCTTCTTTGGTATAACCATAGTCTGCTGTCACTACAAGTCCCTTCATTAAGACCCTGGATATATCTTGTACCATCCCTTCCATTAATAAAGGCACTTCTATACGCTGTTTATCTTTTAGTTCCAGCATGCTTTCCTCTAAAAAAGAGTGAATAGCTGGATTCGTTAATAAAACCTTCTCTTCGTATAAGGTTTCATTTTTTATTCCTACCATAACCTCGTACAATTGACCGTTCTCTTTCTCTATGACATGAACGGGCAAGGCATCGAATAATTCATTCGAAAAAACCATCCCTTTGAACGGCTCTAGTTCATCCAGATTGTTTACTTGGATTACATTATGGTGAGAGGGTATTAAGTCATTTTGTAATTTTAGATGATACGGACTGCTTTCTACAATGATGTAATTAATTGGAGCTTTGATGGAATGCTCCCATTCCTGTAAAAAGGCATAGGCGAAACGACCATTGCCAGCGCCAATTTCGCAAAAAATAGGTTCAAGATCATACTTTTTACAAACACTTGCAAACCATTTAGCAACGATTCGACCATAAATATCGGAAATATTACTGGTAGTAATAAAATCTCCTTGGCTTCCAATTTTCTGTTTACTTTTCATATAGTAACCATATTCCGGATGGTAGAGAACAGCTTCGATGTATTCTGCATAGGAAATTAAGTTCCTTGGTGAGTTTGAAATGAGACTCTTTAAGTACGTTATCATAAAAGCTCCTTCATATAAATTTACACCATTGACACAGTGTAAACTTTATTATATTGTAAATCTAGTAGCTTAACGATATCCTCTCCCATTTTTAATATGAAAAGAACATCCCCAGAAAAACCCTTCTCAAATGAGAAGGGTTTTCTATGTACAATCATCATCTAGCTCTTGCGCCTAGGCGCTCCCGCTTTTGATATTAAAACCCATTTAAAAACGGATTACTATCCATCTCTTCCCCTATAGTGGTTATTGGTCCATGTCCTGATAACACAGTTGTTTCCTCAGGTAAAAATAATAATTTTTCATGAATGCTTTTCATTAATAGTTTATGGTTACCACCAGGCAAGTCTGTTCTGCCAATGCTGCTTTTAAACAAAGCATCTCCTGATACAACAAAACCCTCTGTCTCAAAGTAATAGGATACACTTCCTGGAGAATGTCCTGGAGTCTCAAGGATAGAGAAGTTGAAATTACCAATCGTTATGTTTTCCTCTTTTTTAAGGATGTAATCGGCCTTTTTCATTTTGATTGACTCCTGCATTTGAAAAAATTTCGAACCATTTAATGACGGATCGATGAGCCAATCTTCTTCCTCTTCGTGAATATAAACAGGAATTTTATAATAGTCTCTTATTTCATCAACTGCGCCAATATGGTCGAAATGTGCATGTGTTAAAAAAATTGCAATTGGTTTGAGTTCTCTTTTTGATAACCACTTAATTAGTTTTTTCCCTTCGCTCCCAGGATCAAAAATCAAACAGGTTTTGTCAGGACTTTCAACGACGTAACAATTTGTTTGTAATACTCCTAACGGGATTTGAGACCATTTCATTTCTGATATACCTCCAACTATTTTTACATTACTATTATTTTACACTATGTAAGCTTCATTGCTAACTTTTTAGCCCTCGACAAATGTTTAAAAAAAATATAAAATAAGAATCGAATGTATATAATATTCTTACATAACTCTTAGAAATGTGTTGGGCTAAGCTCAAGTATTATCTAATAAAGGGGGCTTTATTAATGGGAGTAGTTATTATTTTTTCTTTGGTAGCTTTACTTGCTGCTTATGGTGCATTCACTGCCCTAAAAAATAAAAATTTATTAGGAGCATTTTTTGCAGTAGGCACTTTGGCTGTTTTTGGCTGGTTCGCCATCATGACCCTTATTGAAAGTGGTTTTCCTACTGGTACACACTAAACTTTTAAAAATTGAAAGACTGCCTGCCGGCAGTCTTTTTATTTTTCGACAAGCTCTATTAATTCTTTTGTTTTGAGATTAATGATTTTTTCAAAACGATTACCAAATAGTGCAGCTTCTCCCGAAGGAGATAGCAGAATGGGTTCATTTTTCAGATTCTGCATAATGACGTTACTGCTGCCGTTATCAATATCATAGCTTAAAAGCTCAAAACCTTCTCTGTAAGCATCGGCCTCTGTACTTTTTACTGGCTTAAGGGTAATAAATTCCCCTTTAGTTTCATTTAAGTCATTGTAAGGAACCAACCATCCAGAAAAGATGGATAGATGAGGAATGGAGAAAGAATTCAGTTCCTTTTTCTCCTTATTATAAAATGTATAAGAAGCCTGTAACCGTTCATCATCCTGGACGGTTACGGTCATTAAAATATCATTGTAAGTTGCAAATTGTAGTACATCTGTAAATATTTCTTCCTCTTCCTTATTACTTAAATTATTCTTCATCAGTGGCGCAAAAAGAGACGGGCTGTCTTCATTCCATTTGAGATAGGCAACTTCTTCATTTCCTATCCATTTAATAAATGGCTGTGGAAGTGTAAGTTCAGTTGTTTTCCTTTGTCCAATGTCTAAAAGCAGCATTTGAAATGTCCAATCTTCATTAAAAGATGAGATTAGAATCTCAGACTCATTAAATGGGTTCCATTCAAAAGTTAATTCATATGAGGGGATAGATTGTTTAAAGATTTCTGAGCCCTCGGGAGATAGAATGGTAACTTGTCCTTCATAAGTAGAAGGAGATGATTGAATTAGTATATTCTTTTTTGATGGGCTTGCCTGAATAGTGACAATAGGCACTTCACTCTTATAAAATAATTCACTACTCCCTGTTAGAAGATTATAAAGATAAACAGACGATGATTGTTCAAGATTTGTAATGTAAAGTAAATGATGATCGGAATACCAGCACCCTACTTTATAAAATTCTCCTTCCGGTATTTTAATTGGAAGTTTCCATGTATCTTTTGTTTGAGATGGCGGGACATTTTGCTTGTTATTATCTTCAGAAGGGTTGGGCTTGGCATCTTGTGGATTCGCACAAGCACTAAAAATAGAGGCAAAAACGAGCAAAAATAAAAATTGATATATAAATTTTATGATAATATTACGTTTGCAATGGCTCATTTTCCCCCTCCCTCCTTTTTCTTCACATTAATTAGTACGTTTATTTTACAGAAATGTTTCAATAATTACAGAAAATTCCATAAATAAGAAAAAAGTCGCATATTTACGACTTTTTCTTAGTAACAAAACCGTACACAACAATTTATTTTAATTCGATTGAAATCATTTTACAAGCCGTGTAGACAAGTATTTACAAATAAAGTGAAGCTAGAAATATCCCCTCCACCTTTTTAAGAATGTCATGAAATTGCGATAAAGGCAATGGATTTATTCCCCTTCCCAATTCAATTGTAAATCCAGGACGTTTATATTCTTGAATAAACCAATCCTTAAATCCCGCATGACTATCGACATTTCGAACCGCCTTATATCCACTCACTCGTTCAAATTCTGTTGCTAAGATTTCGGATTCAGGTGGTTCGAATCCTTCATACCCCCAATAAAACTCCTCTCCTTGAGTATGAAAGGCAAGAACTCGATCGAATTGATTGTTTTTTATGAAATCAGCCATAGCTTTTGCTTCCGGTTCTGATAAAGATGACCTGCCAGGATAATCCCTAGGTGCAGGTGATTTGGGTATCTTTCTCTCCTGCTCAATTTCCCAATTTGCAGGGAATTGATTATTTAAGTCAACCCCTTTAATATTTGCCTTCCAATGAACAAATTCATCACTTCCATCATTGATCTCCATGACCTCTTGGCGGAGATTTGTTGGCGGTCCATTTAATACGAGGTCTACCCCATCCGGATTTACCATTGGAACAATGGATAATTCTGTTTCGTTATATAAATTTATTGTATTTATACCTCTTAGCGGGCTTCGATTCGTTAAAGAGATAAGGTATTGATTAACAAGGCTCATAACAACCATGGTTGTAACCCATTCATTGGCATGAAAAGAAGCGTTCATATGAACTTTTTTCGAGCCCTTCCCAATCCTGATTTCCTGAATTTGACTACCTAAAACACTTGTACCGATTGTATCTACATTAATAAATGGGTATAGCCTTTTTAGTGTCTTGATTTGCTTGGTTAAGATCCCAGAACCATAAGGCAGTTTCGAACTAACATGATATTGTGTAATACGTTCAGGTAAATATAGGGTGTCCCCTGGTGCTAATTGATTGGGATTTTGCATTTGGTTTAGTACCATTATTGCATCGAGGGATAAATTTTTTGCCTTTCCAATTTTCCATAATGTATCTTCTTCATTTATGGTGTATGGAACGGAAACATAGCCTGGTATCAATATCTTTGTACCAGTTTTCAAATCGGATTGATTTATGTTCTCGTTTGAATCGACAATGAGTTCAAGTGGAACCTGAAATAATCGACCATAATACGCGCAGGAATCACCTTCCCGGACTCTAACCTCCATATTTCCCCCTCCTTCCATCATAGAAATCATATGACAAAAGGTGGTTGAAAATGAGCAAAACAAAAACCTGCATTTAAGTGCAGGTTTTTCAGTGTTATCACCTATCTTTTTTCTTCTTCTTCTCTTAAGAATCTTATTTCATGTCTTAAAATTAACAATGCAGTCGAGTATTCTCTTGGTTCTATAAGCTTTGCTTGATACAGATCACTTAATTCTGACTCCATTAATTCAAGGTCAGCTAATCGATCACCAATATAAATAATCGTTCCATATTGCTTTAATAATTGTTGAACATCATAAATCGACTTCATTTCATTTAGCCCTCTTACCTAAAGATTAAGAAACATTACATGTAAAGTATACCGTAAGCCCCTGCCACCCTCAAGACGTTCTTATAAAGCAGCCATGTTCATAAAAAAATCCAGCATGTCCGTCTAGTTGTTCCCATAATATAATATAACTGTAATTCTCCATTAATAGTAAAAAAGAAGGATGCGATCAGATGAAAAAAATCTATTTGGTATTAGGAATATTAATACTCCTTATTCTAGCTTTTGGCATCTATCAGTATACTAATCCGAAGGCACAGGAAAGTATTACGTACTTCCCTATTGACCCAAATGTAACCTTTAAAACAGCACAGACAACACTTACAGTAATGAAACAAGCCAATACTATCCTTTGGAAAGAACATTCTACGCTCGATCGTAAAGCTTACCTAAGACAGGATGCAGCTCTGTTATATGCAAATGGCCGCCTACTAGAGACATTATGGAATTGGAAACAAAATACAGCTGTACTCGAGCAAGAGAGAAGAATCAAGCTGGATAAAAGTACGTATTTACAAGCGATTACTTTTCACCATGCGGAGCTTCATGAAAAAGAAGATAAAATCTTCAGCTCACATGAAATGTCTTCTGATCAAATTTACTTTATTACCGATGCTCCAGATGAAGAAAAAAGTAAAAAGCAACTAGATCAACAGACCGAAAGAATGCTGCAGCTAAGCTGGAACAAAGGACTGCGCCATTTTGCAATAAAATTGAAAAACTATCATACATTCCCCCTCAGCCAATTCAATCAACTGGCAAAGGATGTATTGCCAGGTTTTACAAAATCAGAGACTGGTGCCATTGTAGGTAATCTTTGGGAGGGTTTATATAAAAACTATATTCTAGGTATAAAAAAAGCAGACGGTACTAGTGAAAATCCCATAGGCAGTACCCTTCCGCTGATTTTAATTGCAACAGATAAAACTCATCTATTGGTTTTAACAGAAACTGCTTCCGGGGAGTCTATTCTCCTTCGGCAGAGGATGGGAGCAGTCGATTAAGTTCGTCGGCCAATTCAGAGTATTCCTCTTGACTTGGTTTTATTTCTGCTGCCTTTTCAGCATTTTCCCTTGCATTCGATATGTCATTTTCCTCCAAATAAATTAATGCAAGATTGTAGTATGCTTCTGGTAAATCTGGATCCATTTCTATCACTTTAAGGAGATGTGATTTCGCTTCCTTTAGCTCACCAAGATTAATTTCAATAAAAGATAAAGCAAAATATACCTCTGCAGATGGTTTATTGGATTCTGTGTAAGTCGTTAATACGTCATATGCTTGTTCATAATTCTCCTGTTTAATATATTCTTGAGCCAACATCATAGTGGAGCTTTCATTACCACCTGTTGCAGAATGTCGGAAACCATAGAATAGGGAACCGTAAATAATAGCTGCAGATATCAACAAAAACAGCAGCTGCAAGAATGGCTTTTTCTTTTTAGGAAAATGCAGTATTCCTGCTGCAAGGAAACCACCGGCTAAACCACCTAGATGTCCGGCGTTGTCTACAATGGAGACGGTAAAACCAAATATTAAGTTAAAGACAAGAACAGTTATGACACTTGATCCCATTGTTCGGAAGAAAAGTTTCGGATAAATGAGGGCAAAATAAAGCAATGCTCCAAAACAGCCAAAAATTGCGCCGCTTGCTCCTGCAGAGATATTTGGGCTAAAAATAAAACTAGCAATAACCCCTGATATACCGGCAAATAAATAGATAAGGAAAAAACGAACACTTCCAAAGATTCTTTCTACAGCTGGACCTAAAAAATAAAGTGCTAAGGTGTTCATGGCTATATGTAAAAAGCCTATGTGAAGGAAAATGGGTGTAATGAATCTCCACCATTCTCCATCATATATATATGGATTAAATTTTGCCCCAAATTTAATGAGTGTGGAAGTATTTGTACTCCCCCCTTGAAGTTCTAACAATAAAAAAACGGCCACCTGGATAATCATAAAAAAGTATGTAAAAAATGGCTTCCCGTTCGTAAATATTTCTTTTTCTTTTTTTGCCATCTGTATCGCAAAATTTAACGTTGCTTTCTTTTGAGCATTAACATCTTCTTCTGAATACTCTTCACGTATGGGAAAGGAAACTTCCCTTTCTAGCCTAGTTGATAATGATTTAAATCCTGACTCATATTGATTACTCGTTAATAGTACTGAACTAACACTTGTTTTGTTACCCTGAGGAAAAATAAACGGTCGTTCCAACCGATATTCGTACTCATCCACAGGAGGAAATTTACTAATATAAATATTTAAAATTGAAAGCCCCCCATGACCAAGCTGTTTTCGAATTTTTTCACCATTTGAGGCTGTAAATTCTATATCTCTTTGCATGGAGCTGCTCCAGTCTAAATCCTGCCTTAATAACCGAACGATTGGAACTTTTTTGTTTTCAATTTTTTCCAGCCATAATTCTTTTTGATTTTCAAATAATTGAATGATACGGTAGCCTTGCTCCGAAATGAAGAAATAGGCTAATCTCCAATAGATGTAATCTTCTCTACTGTTCAATGCCCCCACTACTTTCGACTATATTTTGTATCCATTTTTCACTAATTTATTTCATTATAAACGAAAAACAAGCTTAATACTGACTAAACAAAATGATAAGAAAGGCATTTTTATTACAAAACAAAAGACCATCTGTGGTTTTCACCTTTCAGATGGTCTTTCAGTTGGTCCTCCAAATACAGTCTGCATCATTTTGTTTTTCACACCTGGAAAGCTCATGATTGAGCCTACGGCGATCCGGCGCATCCAGCCGGATCTTAGCATTAAATTAATAATTCGATACCTGAAGCGGAATACAAAATACCCAATTGACCCAATCATAAAAATGGATGTCAACATTCGAGACATTATCATCCCTCCTACCCATAGTTTGTGAGCAGGAGATAATTATTATCCATCTCTTTTTTTAAAACTTATTTAAAACAGGATCCATTGTTTCCTTTAATACTTTTACAGAGTTGGAGAATTTTTCCTTTTCCTTTTTATTCAGATCTAGTTCAACGACCTCTCTGATTCCACTGCGATTTACCACTGCCGGTACGCCAATATAGATATCATTATGACCGTACTCCCCATCTAAATAGGCAGAAACAGTTAACACTGAATTTTCATCACGTAATATCGCTTTTGTTAATCGCACAAGTCCCATTGCAATTCCATAATAAGTGGCACCTTTTCGTTCAATGATGTGATACGCTGCATCTCGAACATTGATAAATATATTATCAAGGTCCTCTTGGTTTGTTTCATGCTTACTTGTCCATTCGGATATTTTCATTCCGGCGATATCTGCATGGCTCCAAACTGGAAGTTCTGTGTCTCCATGCTCACCAATAATATAGGCATGAACGTTACGTGTATCAACATCATAATACTGCCCCAATAAAAAGCGGAATCGTGCTGTATCTAATATGGTCCCCGAACCAATTACACGTTCCTTTGGGAGTCCAGAAAATTTCCATACTGCATATGTTAAAATATCAACAGGATTGGTCGCAACAAGGAAAATACCATCAAAACCACTTGCCATAATTTGTTCAACGATCCCTTTAAAAATATTTGTGTTTTTCTCTACCAGGTCAAGACGCGTTTCACCAGGCTTTTGGTTCGCTCCAGCCGTAATGACAACTAGGTCAGCTTGATCACAATCTGCATAGCTTCCATACCAAATTTTTGTTCTGGAAGGGGCAAATGGCAACCCATGATTTAAATCCATTGCATCCCCTTCAGCTTTAGCTTCATTTAAATCAACTAGGACTAATTCTTCTGTTATTCCTTGGTTTAATAGCGCAAAAGCATAGCTTGAACCGACAAAACCTGTTCCAACCAGAACAACTCTATTTACTTTTACCATAAAATTTCCTCCTCTAGGCATAGTGGTTATATTAATATTTTTTGTACTCTAATATTGTACAATCATTCACAACTATGTATTAGTTTTAACGGACATAGAAACCCTTGTCCTCCTTAAAGACTATTTTGTTATAAAATAGATAACAATCATTGCCAATAGTGCTGCAATTGACCCTGACAAAAAATTTACCATATCATTATCCACCAAGTGATGCCCTTTTATTCTGTTGGCTGTTGTTTGGCAATGAACCTTTTTCTCTGTTTCAATCCCACAAATAGTGCAAATGTAAACCTGTTGATAATAAGCACCAAATAAAGTATCAATGATATTACCGAAAAAGCCGAACAAAAAAATGACGAAGAAATGGAATATTTGTAAATCAAATAGCCAAGCACCCGTAAAAGCAATTAGCATGGAACCAAAAGTTGCAGCAATAGTCCCTAATGAACTGACTGCTCCTGATGTTCCTTTTTCAATAGGCTTAAAGGTACGTATGTATAAGGGTTTTCTCTTGCTTAAGGTACCAATTTCTGATGCCCATGTATCTGAATTGGAACTAGCTAAGCAAACGATAAATCCAATCAGCCAAACTAAGTCTTGCTGAAAATAATAAATAATGCTGATTAATGCAGCAGAACCACCATTGGCTAGCACCTGACGCCAATCCCTAGTTGCTCCCTTTGCTAATTTTTCTTCAATTTCTTTTTTTGCTGAGCTTTTATATTTCGACCATAGACTGGATGTTATAAAGAATAATCCAAGAAGGAGAAGCCCTTTTACACCAAAACCGAAGAAGACAGCTACTCCTACTAATACTGCAGCAATGGCGCCATTACTACTTAATGACCGCTCCCGATAACCCGCAAAACCACCTAAAATTATTATTAAGATAATGATTATTGATTGAATCATTTTATTTTTATTACCTCATCATTTGTAATAATCTTCGAGACTGGAATATCATGCGTTTCAATAGGAACTTGTGGAATAACTTGGAAGTGAAATGCAAGAGAGAGTGTTTTTCCATTATACTTTGTTAAATAGCGATCATAGTACCCTCCGCCAAAACCAAGCCGAAATCCCTCTCTTGTATAGGCTAAACCTGGTACAAATAAAAGTCCTATATCCCCAGGCTCTACCTCAATGGTCTCTTCTATTATCGGTTCGAGTAATCCATAAAAAACGGATTCAAGTTGCGAAAATTCAGTTATTTTTCGAAACGTTAACGTCTTGTCTTTTGGATTGCATTTTGGAATCACAACCTCTTTTCCTGCTTCCCAGGCTTTCCGGATAATTTGATATGTATCGACTTCAGGTTCCTTCGAGATTGTAATCCCAATTACTTGGGCATTTAGCCAATCTTCATCAACATAGAGAGTATTAGCAATTTTAGTGGAATAATGTTCATAATAAGGTTTTGTAAGCAGCGTTAGTCGCTCTTTCATTTCTTTACGAATATGCTTTTTTTCAGACATATAGATCAGGATCTCCTTATTTTTTTACAACAAAAAAAGCAGCAGGAAGCCCTACTGCTTATTTTGTTTCACGGTGTGCTGTTGTACGCTTTTCTCTTGGGCAATATTTCTTAAGCTCAAGACGATCAGGGTTGTTACGTTTATTTTTTGTTGAAATATAGTTACGATCTCCACACTCAGTGCAAGCTAACGTAATATTTACACGCATGTCAATTTCCCTCCAAACGATTAAGCTAGTTCGTTCATACGACTTTTCTATAATATCATTTTTCAAAAGGAAATGCTAGTTGTTTTTTAAAAGGTGATTTTTCCACCGAAATTACGCTAACCCGGATATTTTTAATATCGAGTCTATCTCGCCTTTTCGCTCATATTTACCCTCTTATTTAATAGAGTATCTTCCATTACATTAACTGTTTGAGAAGCGATTCGCTTCCATCCATATAAACTCTTAACTATTTTCATTCCTTTAATTCCTATATCTTTTGCTGTTTGAGGATCCTGCAATAAGAAATCGATATTACGAAGGAGACTTTCCGCATCACCTGGGACCATTAGCAAGCCAGTTTGCCCATCCACCACAATACCTTTTAGTCCGCCGGTTTCTGAAACAATGGTTGGTTTGCCAAGAATCATTGCTTCTAGAGCCACAATGCCAAAAGGCTCATACAAACTAGGAAACACAGCAATTTCACTATTCACTAATAGTGCATTCCTTTGCTCGTCCGTAACATAGCCAATAAAAGCGATGTGATGATCTAATTGTTTTTCTGTCACCATCTTTCGATATCTTTCAAGCATAGGACCTTTGCCAGCAATAACAAAATAAATATCCTGTCCCTTATCCTTTGCTGCTTGTGCCGCTTCGATTAAAGTCTCAAACCCTTTTTCCTTTACGATTCGGCCGACTGAAAAAATATACTTTCTATTCTTTATGAATGGGTAAATTTCATTTGGGGCGACGACAACATCACTTTGTTCGATACCGTTTGGAATAATGGCCATTTTTTTGTCTGAGAGATGGAAGTTTGCTAAAAGTTCTTCTCTCATATAATTGCTGCATACAATTACTTGATCTGATTCGGTAATTAGCTGAAGTTCTTTTTCATGGATGAACCGCTGCATGTCTGTATAAATTCCATTATTCCTGCCATGTTCAGTCGCATGAATCGTTGATAATAATGGAATCGACAGGACTTCTTTTAACGTAATTGCAGCAGTTCCTACTAGCCAATCATGAGCATGGACGATATCAAACTTTATATCTTCTGCTATTATTTCACTTTTAAAACTCATTGCTAGATTCAGACCAGCAATCCAAGAGAGAAAATGATCGTCATGGTTGTTGAGTGGAGTCACTCGATGGACATGAACACCATTCATGACCTCGTAAGTCGAGAGACCGCCATTCCCAGCGGTCACCACATGCACCTCGTGACCTTGCTCGGCCAAATGAACGGATAGACCATAAACATGCCTAGAGAGCCCGCCTACTACGTTAGGAGGGTATTCCCATGTTAGCATTAGTATTTTCAATTGCCAGTCATAGGAATGTTTCTGGGACATTTCGGTAATTAAATTATCGCTCATTTTTCTGCTCCATATTTTTTGATTCTCCATAATAACTATAGGTACTTACATGATCAATCCATTTAGGGGAATACTGATCAATTTGTTGATTGTGAACTAAATTATTAAAAATTTCACTTCCATTTACATTTCCTAATGGCGGGGTTTGAACTGAATTTGAGCGTAGGACTGGAAAAAAATCATTTTCCTTAAGTTTAACACCTAATTCGGCTACATAACTCCGATTTGCTGTGAGTCCTTTGATAAACCAATGCCCCTTATTATAGGGTACCGCGATATCATAGTAATGATGTGCATTTGTTCCCGTGAAAATGATATCTGTAACATCATAAAGTCTCACGATATGGACCAATTCCTCAACTTTTCTGTTATAAAATAAAGAAATGACTTTCTCGGGAATCTTCGATGCTTCCCAATAGACGATGACCTTACTTGGGGTAACGAGTTTGACTTGAAGTTCACCTTTAGTCGGAGAATAAACAATCGGTGGCTGTTCGTAAAAGTTGTCTTCCTTTCCGTTTTCCTCTTCCACAACATATTCTTCTACTTGATTTTCTTGACTGTTAACATACTTATTCCATCTATACTGTACTCTTCCAACCGTAGTATTTAGTTGTGAGGCGATTTTTCGGAACGATAAACCACCCTCTCTTAGTTTTATAATTTCTTCAATCATTGTTCTCCTCCATTCTGCAAACACATATATGCAAAAGTAATCAAAATATTCTTTCATGGATAATCTTAATGGTAACATCGGTAAGCGAACTGTACAATAAACGTATTTTGTCGTATTTTGCCGCTCCATAAAGTGACATTTTTCTCAGTAAATAAAAAAGATGAGACATAGTTTAGTGTCTCATCTTTGGTGAAATAGTTAATTATTCATTTAAATCAAAATGTTTTCCTGTTACCAAGTAAATTACATTCTCTGCTATATTTGTTGAATGATCGGCAATTCTTTCGATGAATCTGCAGACAAAAGCAAGCTGGATAATCTGATTTGTTGCACTTGGATTTTCCGGAACCTTGCTAATTAACTCATGTACCAAATTACCAAACATATTATCTACAACATCATCTCTTTCAGCACATTTCTGTGCCAGCATGACATCTTCGTCTACATAGGCTTTAACAGACATCGTTACCATTTCAAGAGCATGGTCCATCATTTTTGGAATATCCAAGATTTCTTTAAAATGCTTTTCATTACCAATATGCAATGTGGCTTTGGCAATATTAACAGCCATATCCGCCATTCGCTCCACTTCAGAAGAAACCTTTAGCGCTACATTGAGTGTCCTTAAATCTTTTGCGACCGGTGATTCTCTAGCAATCAATAATAAAGCCATATCATGAATTTCATGCTCCAGCGCATTAATGGCATTATCCTCCTCGATAACCTGATTTGCTTTCTCCAAATCATGATTAATTAGGGCACTGAGTGAGTTACGAACAGCAGTCTCAGCTAATTTTTCCATTTTTAATAGTTTTTCTTTTAAACTCACTAATTTACTATCAAACTTCGATCTTGTACTCATCCCTTCACCTCATTATCCAAATCTTCCTGTAATATAATCCTCAGTTCTCTTATCTCGCGGAGTAGAGAAAATCTTATTCGTTTCAGAGAATTCGATAACCTCACCATTTAAAAAGAAAGCTGTTTTCTTAGATATCCTTGCAGCTTGCTGCATATTATGCGTAACAATGATGATGCTGAAATCCTTTTTCAATTCTTGGACAAGCTCCTCAACCTTTAACGTTGAAATAGGGTCCAGTGCCGAAGTGGGCTCATCCATAAGAATAACATCCGGTTCAATAGCCAGACAGCGGGCAATACAAAGGCGCTGCTGCTGCCCACCAGATAATCCGTATGCATTTTGATGAAGGCGGTCCTTTACCTCATCCCATATAGCGGCCCCTCTTAAGCTTTTCTCGACAATCTGATCTAAAATCTTTTTATCACGAATACCATGAATTTTCGGTCCATAAGCTACATTTTCATAAATTGATTTCGGAAAAGGATTTGGCTTTTGAAATACCATCCCCACCTTTGTTCTTAATTCTTCTACTTGATAAGATTTATCAAGAATATTTCTTTCCCGGTATAGTATTTCACCACCGGTCCTTACTCCCGGAACTAACTCAATCATACGATTTAGTGTCTTTATATAAGTGGATTTCCCACACCCAGAAGGTCCAATAATCGCTGTAACTTCATTTTCCATAATATCAAGATTAATATTTTTTAACGCATGATTTTCTCCGTACCATAAATCTAAATTGCTTGTCTTATATACTATCTGTTTATTTTGCGGGTCGATTATTTTTGCAGTTGCAGATGTTGTTTTCATACAATCGTTTCCTCCCTAAAAGTAACTTTTAATATCTTTTCTGGAATTTATTTCGAATTAAAACTGCGATAGAATTCATGAAAATTAACATAACAAGTAAGACGATAATCCCAGCCGCAGCTAATGCATGAAACTCTGCCTGAGGACGGCCTGTCCAATTGTAGATTTGCATCGGCAGTACGGTCATCATATCAAATAATGAATTTGGTAAGAATGCTAGGAACAACGGCATACCAAGAACGACTAATGGTGCTGTTTCACCAATAGCTCGGGATAATGCCAAAATCCCGCCTGTAAGGATACCAGGAATGGCTGCAGGCAAAACCACTCGTACAATCGTTTGCCATTTGGTCGCTCCCATACCGAATGAAGCCTCTCTTAATTCCCTCGGCACTGCACGAATCGCTTCTTGAGCTGCAACGATGATAACCGGCAAAACAAGTAAACTCATAGTTAGACCAGCCGCTAGTACACTTGTCCCTAGTGCAAGAGCACGGACAAATACAGTTAAACCTAATAATCCAAAAACAATCGATGGCACACCTGCAAGATTGGATATATTGATTTTTATAAAATTAGTCATTTTGCTTGCTTTAGCATATTCTTCTAGATATATGGCAGTACCTACTCCTAGCAATAAAGAAACGGGTGCTACAACAGCCATTAGCCAAATCGTTCCAATTAAAGCCGTGTAAACACCGGCTTGTTCAGGTTTCCTTGAGGGAAGACTTTGCAAAAATTGTAAGTCCAGGTAGCCAAGTCCTTGAGAGAATATCCGATAGAGTAAAACTCCTAAAACTAATAGTCCAAACATAGTGGCTGTGAAAAATATCCACTTTGTTACTGAATTTTTTGCTAATCTTGGTTTCATCCGTTTAACTACAGTTTCGTGATTTATTAAGTTCATTAATATTCCTCCCTAAAACGACGGGTGATGTATTGGGCCAGTAAATTCATCAATAGCGTGAATACAAATAGCGTCATACCAACCGCGTAGATGCTATAGTATATCGTCGTACCATAACCTGCATCACCCTGACTCACTTGAACGATATACGCCGTCATGGTTTGGATGGAACTTGTTACATTCCAGTCAAGGTTAGGCGTAGAACCACCAGCAACCGCAACAATCATGGTCTCCCCAATTGCTCGTGAGACAGCTAACACAATCGAAGCAACGATTCCTGAAACAGCTGCAGGTAAGACTACCTTAATGGCTACTTCAAATTTAGTTGATCCCAGTGCTAAAGCACCTTCACGCATAGAGTTTGGAACTGCTGACATTGCATCTTCTGAAAGTGATGCAATCATCGGCGTAATCATGATCCCAATAACAATACCAGGACTAAGAGCATTAAAAATTTCAAGAGATGGAATTAGTTCACGTAATAGTGGAGTAACAAAAGTAAGAGCAAAGAATCCATAAACAATTGTTGGAATTCCAGCAAGTACCTCTAATATCGGTTTAATAATTCTGCGAGATCGGTCAGATGCATATTCACTCAAATAAATGGCAGAAGTTAGTCCGATTGGAACAGCAACGATAGCAGCTATTAGTGTTACCTTGAGCGTTCCAGACACTAACGGAAGAATCCCATAGGATCCTTCTGACTCAGAAAATGGATACCACTTTCTTTCAGTAAAAAATTCTTTTATTGATACGGCATCAAAGAATAGAAATGTCTCAAAAATAAGCGTTAATATAATGCCAATTGTCGTCAACACGGATACAGCTGCCGTCAAAAACAAAATATATGGCATAAGTTTCTCTATTATTCCAGCTGTGCTTTTCTTTTTTTTCTTCTCTTGAATCAACTCCTGAACAGAGAAGGATTTCGTGTTTTCTCTAGTCAAATTGAAAACCCCTTTCCTCACAAAGACAACATGAGAAGCACGGTTAGCGCTTCTCACTATAGAATAATTTTAATCCCTACTTGAGAGTTTCTAGTGTTTCTAGCTGTTTGGTATACTCTTCTTCAGGTAACTGAACATAACCTACGTCCTCAGATAATGTTGCAGCATTTTCTAATAAAAACTTCATGAAATCGTAAACCTCTTCTTGATCTTTAATGGCTGAGTTTTTCACATAAGTGAATAAAGGACGTGAAAGAGGTGCATACTCGCCAGATTCGATTGTTTCATTAGTCGGTTCAACCGGACCATTGCCCCCATCGATAGGAACAATTTTCAGAGTATCTTTATTTTCAGCATAGTAAGCATAGCCAAAGTATCCAATTGAATATTTTCCACCTTGCACACCCTGAACTAGTGTGTTGTCATCTTCTGAAAGGGTTGCTTTTTCAACAATGGGCTGTCCATCTAAAATCACTTCATCAAAGTAATCGAATGTTCCTGAATCAGTACCTGGAGAATATAACTTAATTTCTTCTTCTGGCCATTCTGGACGAATATCAGACCATTTTTTCACAGTTCCATCTTCAACCCAAATTTTCTTTAATTCATCAATTGTTAAGTGATCAACCCAGTCATTATCTTTATTTACGACAACTGATAGTCCGTCAAATGCTAATTGTATTTCAGTATAATCAATGCCCTCTTCTTCGAGTGCTGCTTTTTCTTCATCTTTAATTGGACGGGAAGCATTACTTAGTTCTGTCTCACCAGCGATAAAAGCTTCAAAACCGCCGCCAGTTCCTGATGAACTAACAGAGACTTTTACACCTGGCTGTGTCATGCCATATTCTTCAACCACTGCCTCCATGATTGGGAAAACTGTAGATGAACCGTCTATTTTAATTTCACCTTGTAGTTGCTTTGCTTCTGCACCAGCTTGATCCTTACTGCTTTCAGTTCCTTGTGCACCACAAGCGGCTGTAAAAGCAAGAACTCCAGTCATCATAGCTGTTAGTGCTAGTTTCTTAAAGCTTTTCATTACGTAATTCCCCCTAGAATTTTGGTTTGTAACCCTCTGTTCGTTTTTCCTTACAAGAATAATCATACCTTCCTTGTGTAAAGCTTGTTTTAATGTAATGTAAAGGGTTTGTAAATGAATGTATATCTTTTGTAAATCGCAAATAATTTAGATTCTATTAAAATAAAAAAACACCTATCTCTATTTTTGAGATAGGTGTTCGGACCATATTATTGATTATTTTGTTGTGTATCGGTATTTTCAGTCGTACCTTCATTTTGATTAACAACATTTGTACCATCAGTTTGGGTTTGTTTTTTTAGATTAAAATAGGTATCCATAACCCTTCTGCCAATAATATTGGCTGTCGCTGGACCACTGTTCCCTTGGTATGCCCATGGAACTAAAACAGCCATTGCCACCTCTGGATTATTAGACGGTGCATAACTTATAAGACTCAAATTCATTACTTCAGGCGGTATTTTCCCAAATTTCTTTCGCTCTGGGCCATCATAAAACGCTTGAGCAGTACCGGTTTTACCTGCAGGACTGTAATCTACACCCTTAAAGGAACTAACACCGGTACCATCCCCTACTTGCATAACCATTCTAAAGCCTTCCTGTACTCGATCAATCCATTCATCCTTACCATCGATTCGATTTAAAATCGTAGGTTCAATTTCTTGAACAATTGGACCTAATTCGTTATTCTCTAGGACTGGTTCACGAATTTCCTTTACTATATGAGGCTGTACTCGATACCCGCCGTTCGCAATCGTTGAAACATATTGTGCTAATTGCATAACCGTATAGGTATCATACTGACCTATCGCCAAGTCAAGAAGCAAACCAGGCTGCTTCAACGGTCCGGCATAACCAGTACTCTCATTTGGAAGATCAATTCCGGTTTTTGTACCAAGACCAAATTGACTGAATGATTGACGCATCGTGTCAAAAGCAGTTACGTCTAGTGGAAGTGGCTTATTCGGTGCATATTGTCCACCTGCCATTTCAATTACTGTCTTCCACATATAAACGTTTGATGAAACCTGAAGGGCCCTAAGGTCGTTAATATTTCCAAAGTTCTTCCAAGAAGATTTTGGAGGTGTATTTTTTATCAATAAAGGTGAGTCATATTGGGTCGATCCTGGTTGGATTGCCCCTGTATTATAACCGGTCAATATCGTTGCTCCTTTAACAACGGAACCAACGTTATAAGAAGTCGTGATGTTTCCAAGAGCAAAGTCACGCATTTCTTGTTTATTTGTCTCATTATCTTTAGCAATTTGTTTACCCGCCATGGTTAATATTTCACCAGTGTGGGGGTTCATTAGAACAACAAAAGCACGGTCTAAAAGAGCAGATTTAGAATTTTGCTTGGCATTCCAAAGTTCTTCTTCAATGATTTTTTCGATTTCAAGCTGCAGATTCATATCAATTGTTAGGACAAGATCTTTTCCGCGCTGTCCTTCTGAAACCACTTCAGTGGACAAGATTTTGCCCGCTTTGTCGGTAACATTTTTCACTTTACCTTTTTGCCCATGCAGGACATCTTCATATTGAAGCTCAATATAGCTTTTGCCCACCCGGTCGTTACGGCTATAATCACGAGCAAGGTATTCTTCTAGTTTATCTTCTGGTAAGCCTTCATCAGAAGAAGTAACATTACCAAGTACGGTTTTTAATGTGTTTCCGAAAGCATAATATCGTTCCCAATCTGTAGTTGTATCAACTCCAGGCAGACTTTCTAAGTTTTCACTGACTACAGCAAACTCTTCAGGAGTGACATTTTCATTTTTTACAATTTGTTGCGTTAGAGCATATCCACTATTAAATTCCCTAAATATCGCAAGTGTTTCTAGATCTTCTGTAGTTAGACTAGCTAGGTCATCCTTATTAATCCTTTTTAACTGCAGATTATAAATTTCTTTATCATCTAGTTCTTCTTGTTCGTATAAGTCCCATTCTTTCTTTGTAATTTTTTCTTTTGCTTTCTCAGGGTTTTTTAATATCCAAAAATCCTGTTTATCACGTTCACGAATTTTTGAAATATCTTTATCAATCAGCTGTGCCAAGCGTTCAGCGGTTTTGAGCATTTCTTCTTGGCTTGTATCCTGGAATTTTGTATAGGTGATCGCATTTAACGGTGTATTATCTACAATAACTTTCCCGTTCCGGTCAAACATTTTTCCCCGAGGCACTGGGTTGTTAACAGTAATATCTTCCGTTCTTTCGATTTCACGTTTAAAATCCTCACCGTAAACAATTTGGACTAAACCTAAACGCAGGATAAGAACAGAAAACAGCATAAATATAACGAAGAAAAGAATGTTCAGGCGAAAAGTGACATGCGGCTTCTTTTTCTTTTTAATAACCAAGTTTCTCACTTCCTTGTCAATTCGACATGATAAGCCTTATTTTAGCGGAAAACCGCCGTACTTTCTATGAAAAAGACTTTCCAATTGACAACATCCAACAAAACACTCAAAAAATATGTAAATAAAAAAACACGATGAGTAAAAAGAATTACTCATCGTGTCACGCCGCAGGTAATTGGACTCGTCTTACAAACAAATAAATTAGTGAGTGTCCAGCACCTAAAAATAATAGCAGAATTGGAATGCTTTGCTTTTCATTAAACCAAGTAACTGCTGCTAGGAAGGACAGTATCGAAACGATTCTCCCCAGATTAATATAGATTTCGCGGACCACTATATACTCAATTCTCATTTCGGCTGCTTTCCATGCAGATCCAATCACATCATAAGTAGTGGACATGTATGGTACAAGCAAAATAGGATAAGCAACGGCAATCATCGCTGCGTAAATTAAAAGTTTTACATAATTAACATCCCAGACGATAATCAAAACAGCTATATAAAGGATAATACCACCAATAAGTATTGCCTTTTTTCGCCTGTTTTTTTTAATCAACCGGGATGCCGCATAATAGGCTATGAAGGAAATTCCGGAGTTAATCAACCCGAAGGTCCCTAGAGCAAGCTCACTTCCAGTGGAAATGTAGACCAGTACCGAGATAATAAATAAAAATGTCCCTTCTCTAAGCCCTTGGAAGAAATTTGCATTTGTGATAAGCCGCCAGTTTTCGTTTTTCTTTCTTTCTGCTAATATCCTTCTAAAATCATACTTGCCATTTGCAGGACGTGGTTTTAATGAAAAACTTAAGAATACGGCAAGTGCAAAGAGAGAAAGTGATATTCCAAATACAATTGAATACCCCGTAAATTTTTCAAAACGAGTTATAATAATTCCAGCAGCAATAGGGCCAATCATCCCGCCAGTTGAAGATAATATTCCTAAAAAGCCGTTAAAAAAATCTCTTGTTTCAGGTTCAGTTATTTCAAATGTTAAGACATTATAGGCAAGCCAATAAAATCCATATCCAACTCCAAGCAGGCTTCCTAACAGTAATAAATAAGTTGAAGCATTCTTACCAGTTATTAAAACCATCAAATAAAATATCGCTAAAAAACTGACTCCGATTCGTAACACCTTAACGCGATCAATCTTTTTCGCCCATCTGCCAGCTAAGATGAAGGTTAAGGGCTGTAAAATAACAATCGAAAGGTTATAAAGCGCAAGGTCTGAATATTCTCCCGTTTGTTTCCATAAATAAATATTCACAAAAGTATTTGAGAGTGAAACACTTAAAGAATATAAACCACCAATGATTAACAGCAAGGATAAATCTTTTGTTAATTCTACGTCACCTAAAAACTTAAATTTTTTCGCCATAGTAACTCCCCTTTGTGATAAGGGTTATTCTTTAACAAGGAGGGAGCCTTTATACGAAAAAATAAAAAGACAGCTGAAAAAATCAGCTGTCTTTTAATGTAATTATTATTATTTCGCTGCAGTGTAACGTTTTGAAACTTCATCCCAGTTAACAACGTTCCAGAAAGAAGCGATGTAATCAGGACGACGGTTTTGATAGTTAAGGTAATAAGCATGCTCCCAAACATCAAGACCAAGGATAGGTGTTTTACCCTCCATTAAAGGTGAGTCTTGGTTTGGTGTGCTTGAAACTTCTAATTCACCATTATTAACAGACAGCCAAGCCCAGCCTGATCCAAAACGAGTAGTTGCTGCTTTTGCAAACTCGTCTTTAAAACTTTCAAAGCTGCCAAACTTATTGTTAATTGCGTCAGCTAGCTCACCAGATGGTGCACCACCGCCATTTGGAGCAAGAATTTGCCAGAATAATGAGTGGTTAGCGTGTCCGCCGCCATTATTACGGACAGCAGTACGAGCTGCTTCTGGAACTGCATCTAGGTTAGCAATAACTTCTTCAACTGATTTAGCTAATAATTCATCATTGCCTTGTAGAGCATTATTTAAGTTTGTTACATAAGTATTGTGATGTTTTGTGTGGTGAATATTCATTGTTTCTTTGTCAATGTGAGGCTCAAGCGCATCATAAGCGTAAGGTAATTGTGGTAATTCAAATGCCATTGGTATTTCCTCCTATGTATACAAAAGTTTTTTAGCCTTAAAGATATGTCTAAAATCAAAACAATTTTAGAATATTCCTAAAGCTTTGTAGCTTAAGATTATCAAAGAAAGTGTTTTCTTTCAAATAAAAAGCTCAGTGCTCCTAACAAATATACAATATCCTCCCAAGGAAAATTTTATACATTATTTTTATTAGTTTTCAATAAATTGTCATGTTTCGACTAGTGATAAGTTGTTAATACATGATTAAATCAAATTGAGGGGTATAAAGGAGAGATGGTTATATGCGCAGTTTTTCCATTTATAGTTTATTAGAACAATTTTTTCAGAAAACAGAACAAATTATAAAAGTAAAAGCGGGAAGTGTTCTTTTTCAGGAAAAGGACTCGGTTGAATATGTATACCTATTGCTCAGTGGAACAGTGGCATTAGGGAGAGTCCACATGAGCGGGAAGGATTTTATATTAAAAATATTAAATAGCAGTGAAATGATTGTTGAATATCAACTATTTAAACATAATCCTCACTATCAGTTTTATGCAAAGACCCTGTCAGACAGCCAAATTCTTGCGATCAAAAAAGAGCAATTTGAGGATTTTATTAGGAATGATCCAGATGCTATGAATGATTTTGTATCCTGGTTAAGCACTAGCTACCTAAAAGCACAAATGAAATGCCAGGATCTTATCATGAATGGTAAAAAAGGCGGCCTCTATTCTATTCTCATTCGTCTTTGTAATGCCTATGGTGTAATGACAGAGGATGGTATTCTTATTGACCTGCCCCTAACACATCAGGAACTTGCCAATTTAACCTTCGGAACTAGAGAGGTCATTCAACGTGCTTTAAAAGAATTGCGGGAAAAAGATATCATTTCCTATGATCAGCAAAAATTCACGATAAAGAATATCAGATATCTAAAAGAAGACGTAGACTGCCAAAACTGCCCCTATGAAATTTGCGGCGTAAATTAAACAATCCTCCTCATGACCTGAGGAGGATTATTTTCATTTAAAAAACAACTAATAAGAAGTATACAATCATGAGGGTTTGGATGATTGCTTTCGTTATGACACTGCTAATAAATCCTACAACAGACCCAAAACCGATTTTTAAACTGTTCTTGAAATCTCGCTTATTAACCAGAAGCTCTGCTCCTACCGCGCCAATAAACGGCCCAACAAGAATTCCCAGAAACGGAATAATGAATGGTCCGACTAAAAGTCCTATTGTACTCCCCCATACACCAGCCTTTGAACCACCGTATTTTTGTACCCCAATCATATTGGCAATATAATCTGCGACAAACAGTAGGATAATAAAAAAACTTTGAATCACCCAAAAGAACCACCCGAAAGGTTCAAATGAAAAAAAGACACCATATAGAATATATCCGGCTAAAAGAAACAAAACACTTGGGATTATGGGATATACCAGACCGACAAACCCAATGATAAAAAGCACTATAATGATTGACCAATAAACGATCTCCATGATTTCTCCATCCTTTTGTAGTTTTAGTTCTTACCTTATACGCACATCTCTCTAATTAGTTTCATAATTCATCATTCTTGTTTATATCAGCTCCTAAAGCTACAATAGAAGGGTGAAACTTTATTAAGGTGGTAATTATGAATATTTTCAAGCAATTTTATAAAAGTATTTATTCTCCAAAGGATATTGCTTCATTCCGTTTTCAAGGGATTGGGAAAACCATTTTATATGTATTTTTTCTTACCTTCCTATCCATTTTGCCAGCGATTTTTTACTTAAATACAATGCTTAATGCGGGAATTGAAAGTACTAAATCAGTCATAAACGATGATATCCCCTCTTTTACGATAGAAAATGGAACCCTTTCTGCCGAAACGGATGTACCTATAACCGTTGATAAAGGCGATTTCTCCATCATTGTAGATCCAACTGGTGTAATTACAAACGAGGATGTTGAGGACAAGGGAAATGCCATCGCTTTGCTGAAGAGCGAAATTACCGTCGTAGCAGGTGGAAGAATTGATTCCTATTCTTACTCTATGATGGAAGGTTTAACACTTACGAAAGAAGATTTTATCGATATAGTTGATACCGTTGATGGGATGAAGGGAATCATTATTCCTGTTATTTCGATTTTTATGTTTCTTGTATCAAGTGCCGTAAGCTTCATCGAAGTGTCCATTCTAGCTTGGATTGGTTTATTATTAAAAAATCTTGCTGGCAGAAGTATTAGTTATCGCCACCTATGGAGAATGGCTGCCTATAGTGTAACGCTGCCAACGGTTTTCTTTACGATTATGAGCGCCCTTAATACACCTGTACCAAATAGCTTTTATATTAATTGGTTTGTTGAGATCATCATCTTATTTTTAGCCATAAAGGAAATTCCAAACGAAAAAACAAATATTGAGAATTAAACGCACCCCTTAGGTGCGTTTTTTCGTTCTATATAGAAGTGGACAAGCATAGGAATGTACAAACATCCCCATTTGGAGGCCTATCCCATGAAAAGAATTTGCCTTTTTTTATTTGGACTTCTTACTATTTATGTAATATATATTGATTTAACAGCAGGGACTCTGCCGAAAGAGGAAACCCAAAAAACAGAGCCAACGGTTGCGACAATGACCAACATTAACAATTCGATGGACTCTTTTGAAGCTGAAGTGGAACCCGGTGAAACCTTAATATCAATAGTAGAAAATCATATAAAAAAGCCGTTACCTGTATCAATTGATGAACTCATTGAAGATTTTCAAAGCTTAAATCCTGGTTTATCTCCAGAAAAGATTCAAATTGGCTCCACTTATGCGTTTCCTGACTACTCTAAATAGGGAGACAAAAGCGTCTGTCTTGTCAAGATTGGCAAAGGACTGATAAAATAATAGGTGCATGTTTAAACTAACTATTATTCGAATCCAATTTGAAGGAGCGAATTTCCTTGAGTGAAATTACACATCGTACGAAAACCCGTCCCGTTAAGGTTGGTAACTTAACAATTGGCGGAAGTAACGAATTATTCATACAAAGCATGACCACTACTAAAACACATGATGTGGAAGCAACCGTTGCTGAAATCAAACGTCTGGAAGAAGCCGGCTGTCAGATTGTCCGTGTTGCTTGCCCGGACGAAAGAGCGGCAAATGCGATTCCTGAAATAAAAAAGAGAATTAATATTCCTTTAGTAGTTGATATTCATTTTGATTATAAATTAGCGCTTAAAGCCATTGAAGGCGGCGCCGATAAAATTCGGATTAATCCAGGAAACATCGGAAAAAGAGAAAAAGTAGAAGCAGTTGTGAATGCAGCCAAGAAACGCGGAATTCCAATCCGCATTGGTGTAAATGCAGGCTCTCTCGAAAAAAGAATACTCGAGAAATACGGTTATCCTACTGCTGATGGAATGGTCGAAAGTGCTCTCCATCATATCAAAATCCTTGAAGACCTGGATTTTCATGACATTATTGTTTCCATGAAAGCTTCAGATGTTAACCTTGCAATTGAAGCTTATGAAAAAGCTTCAAAGGCATTCGATTATCCTCTGCACTTAGGTATTACAGAATCAGGTACTTTATTTGCTGGTACTGTAAAAAGCGCGGCAGGACTAGGAGCGATTATTAGCAAAGGTATTGGTAATACACTCCGTATTTCCTTAAGTGCTGACCCAGTTGAAGAAGTTAAAGTTGCCAGAGAACTTTTAAAAGTATTCGGTCTCTCATCGAATGCTGCAACGTTAATTTCGTGTCCAACCTGTGGCAGAATTGAAATTGATTTAATCAGTATTGCCAATGAAGTGGAAGATTATATTTCTAAAATTAAGGCACCTATTAAAGTAGCTGTATTAGGCTGTGCCGTAAACGGTCCTGGTGAAGCTAGAGAAGCTGACATTGGTATTGCCGGCGCACGTGGTGAGGGCTTACTATTCCGTAAGGGTGAAATCGTACGTAAAGTTCCAGAAGACCAGTTAGTCGATGAATTGAAAAAAGAAATCGATCAAATTGCTGAGGAATATTTTCAGAAAAAGGCATTAGAGGAAGCAGAAGTAACCAAATAAAAACATTAAGAAACCCGGCAAAACTGCCGGGTTTCTTTTTTTGTCTAGCATAAGCGCCTAGGCGCTTATACTTTTCTTATTGCCCCTATATTTGCAAGCTGCTGTTAAAAGAACGGCAGGATAAAGATACCGACAATTATCGAAATGGCCCCTATCCCGATTGCCCACGCGCCAAGACTTTCTGCTCCTCGACGTCTAGCAACGAATCCTAACACAATACCTGCTGCACCAAAAAGAATCGGCATTACAAAAAGTGATAAAATAGATAAAGCTAACGCAGCCCATCCCATTCCTGTACCAGCTTTTGTACCCGTGCCAGCACCGGAGCTATCTTTTGATCTTTCCTGGAAGGATGGTCGGGTTATAGGAACAGGTGCTGCAATTTCTGCCGCTGTTTCTTCTTTATATTCCGAAGAGTTTGTACCAGCATTAGTACCTTTGCCAGCCCCTGAACCATTCTTTGATTTTTCCTGGAACGATGGTCGGGTGATAGCAACAGGCACTGCAATTTCAGTAGCTGTTTCTTCTTTATATTCTGAAGACTTTGGACTATTTTGATTAGATTTTGGACTTGGGAGATACCCAGCCACTTTCGTGTCTTTTTTATCTTCCATCCGAATCCCTCACTTTCAGTAATAGGAGCATTAATTATTGTTTGTAACTTTCATCATTTTAGTTATGGTAAAATAAAGTTAAAAAACTTGGCAGTTGAAGGGGACTACATATGAGGAAAAGATTTGGAATTGATATTGATGGGACCGTAACGTGCCCTTCTGCACTTATACCCTTTATTAATGAAGAATTTGGGCTTAACCTTACCTTAGACGATATTATTGAATATGACTTAAATAAGGTTGTTAACGTTTCAGATGAAGAATTTTCTAAATGGTTTATTGAAAAAGAACCACTTATGTATGAAAAATCTCCGCTTGCAAAGGGTGCTGAAAAAATCCTAAACAAATGGAAAAAAGAACATGAATTATTTTTCATTAGTGCACGTGGTCCAGAACTCTTGGAAAATACAAAGACATGGTTTAAAAAAAATGGGTTGTATTATCACCATATTGAATTAATTGGCTCACATGACAAGGTTGCATCAGCTAAGTATCACAATGTAGATATTTTTCTTGAGGATAAGCATGATAATGCAGTCATGATTCATGAAGAGTGTAACATCCCTGTTCTTTTGTTTAATACTCCTTATAATCAAGACCCGATTCCTAATGGTGTTATCCGAGTTAATAATTGGTATGAAGCTAATGATTGGGTGAAAAATTGGCTTGAGAAAAGCAAGAAAAGCATGGCTTTGTTATAAAGCCATGCTTTTCTTATTTTGTCTGTCTAGCTACAGCTCCTAGGGGGGCTTCCGCTTTTCTAGTGACATTCAGGACAACGTCCATAAATTTCGAATTTGTGTCCAGAAATATCATACCCTTTTAAATCCTCACTTAAGCTGTTCATTGGGCAAGTTTCAATTTCTTTTGTCTTACCGCAATCCATACAGATAAAGTGGTGATGATGCTGGTGGCGTGAACAGGAAAAGCGAAAATGCTTTTCACCAGATAGTTCCGTCATTTCAAGAATTCCCATTTTAACAAAAAGGGAAAGATTCCGATAAATGGTATCAAAGCTGAGCCCTGGATAGTCTTCCTTCAATTCATCTAAGACATCCTTCGCTGTTAAATATTTATCGCTGTCCGCAAATAATTGAAGCATATCTTCTCTTTTTCCCGTTTGTTTAAATCCATTTTCTTTTAAGAATTGAATGGCTTCATTTACATTCATCCTGCTGCACCCCCTTGTGAAACGTGATTTTTAATCATTATTTTTTTGTAAACGATGGTAAATACTAAAATAGCGACTGCAATCATAACAATCGTTCCACCAGGAGCAAGGTCTAAATAATAAGAGCTGAACAGTCCTCCAAGAACGGCTATTTCTCCAAAAACAATCGATAAAAAGATTGTTTGTTTAAATCCTTTGGCAACGCGGATACTTGCTGCCACTGGTAACGTCATTAACGAAGAAACGAGCATGATTCCCACAATTCGCATAGAAGCGGCAATGACAAGTGCCACCATGATAATGAAGATAAAGTGAATGCTTTTTGCTGCTATCCCAGAGGCTTTAGCGTGCTCTTCATCAAAAGATAATAAAAATAGCTCTTTATATAATAAAATGACCGTGATCACAACGACGATACTAATAACAAAAATAACCCATAAATCTGTGCGGCTTACCGCAGAAACACTTCCAAATAAATAACTATACAAATCCGTATTGAACCCATCAGCAAGCGAAATAAAAATGACACCAAGTCCTATGCCGCCTGACAGAATAATTGGGATAGCGAGCTCTTGGTAATGTTTGTATACGCCCCGCAGCTTTTCAATGAATAGTGAGCCCCCTACTGAAAAGACCATTCCTAAGTAAAGCGGATTTAAGCCACTTAATGCAACAAAGTATTTTTCAAGTAATAGACTGGCCGCAATTCCCGCCAATGTGACATGACTTAGGGCATCCGCAATTAATGAAAGCCGTCGCACAACGATGAAGACACCTAAAAGGGGTGCAAGAAATCCTATCAAAATTCCTGTCAGGAAGGCATTTTGTAAAAATTCATATTGAAAAATTCCTTGAATCATTTATAAACGCCTCCGTGGTCATGGTGATGGGAAAGAAGATGGACATCCGTCCCATAAAATTCAGACATCCCTTCACTGCGATGCTTTTCAAATTCACTCGTTTCGCCATGAAAATGTAAATGCTTGTTTAGACAAGCTACATGGGTCACTTTATCTGAAATGGTTCCGATGTCATGTGTAACTAAAAGGAGTGTAATCCCCCGCTGCCTATTTAAGTCTGCGAGCATATGATAAAATGAGTTTACATTTTCAGCGTCTACCCCAACCGTTGGCTCGTCAAGAATTAACAGCTTGGGCTCACTCACAAGGGCACGGGCAATAAATACTCTTTGCTGCTGCCCCCCTGACAACTCCCCGATATTTCGATTACTAAACTTCCTCATACCTACAGCTTCTAATGCTTCATGGACTTTTTGTGTATGTTCTTTCTGAAAAAAGCGGAACAACCCAAGCTTCTTTGTTAATCCACTAGAAACTACCTCAAATACTGTGGCAGGAAAACCGGTATTAAATGAATTGGCCTTTTGCGATACATAACCGATTTGCTGCCAATCTTTGAATTTACTTATGTCTTGTCCGAATAAATGGATTTCTCCCTTTTGTGGTTTTAATAGTCCTAAAATCAGTTTTAATAGCGTGGACTTCCCAGAACCATTTGGACCAACAATCGCTAAAAATGAACCATTTGGAACAGAGACGTTAATGTTTTCTAAGACTGTATCTTTTTCATATCGATAAGAAAGATTTTTTATTTCAATAATAGATTGTGATTTCATACACTCACACCTTAATTTTAAGAATCATTCCGATTTAACTTAAAGTAGTATACAATAGGAAGTTACCAATGTAAAGTCTTTACCTTTACAGGATTCTAATTAATTTCCTCTTTCACATTTTGTAACACTCCATTTTCTCCCTTCATACAGTAGATGAAGGGGTGATGAGTGTGAAGATTTTTGAAACCGTCATAAATCATAAGATTAATACCATTACTGGTGACGAACTATTCAAGTATGCACAACAATTTAATATCGGAGTAAATAAGCAGCAAGCATATAAGGTTGCGCAGTACTTAAAAGGGAAAAATGTGAATATTTTTGATGACCGTGAAAGGTTGGCATTGATTAAAGAAATTGCAAAAATTGCAGGACCTGAAGTGGCAAGAGAAGTGAATAAGCTATTTGTTCAATTTACAAAATGACATACAAAAGCTGTGCCCATGAGCACAGCTTCTTTGTTACCCTTGTATTATCTTATCTAGCAGGTCTTCGTCAAACATTTGTTGACGAAGCATTTCGATTTCGAATGCATAGGGCGGTTTTTTATTATCTTTATCTTCACCGACGAATGGTGTCTCAAGAATTTTCGGGATATCCTTCAGCTGAGGATGGTGAACGATATAATTCAGTGCTTTGAAGCCGATATGACCAAACCCGATATTTTCGTGACGGTCTTTCCTCATTCCTACTGCATTTTTACTATCATTGATATGAAGAACTTTTAATTTATCTAAACCAATAATCTTATCAAATTCATTTAACACTCCATCAAAGTCTTCAACTATGTTGTATCCTGCATCGTGTGTATGACATGTATCAAAACATACTGATAGCCGATCACTATAGTTTACACCATCCATAATCATCGCCAATTCCTCAAACGACTTCCCGCATTCGGAACCCTTGCCCGCCATTGTTTCCAATGCTATTTGCAGCTGTTCTTTTCCGGTTAATACTTCGTTTAAGCCTTCAATGATTTTCTTTATACCTGCTTCCGTACCAGCACCTACATGTGCACCAGGATGCAATACAATTTGCTTGGCACCAATGGCCTCAGTTCTTTCAATTTCTGTACGTAAGAATCTTACACCTAGTTCAAACGTGTCAGGATTTGTGGTATTCCCGATATTAATAATGTATGGAGCATGGACAATAATTTCAGAAATACCATTGGCTTCCATATGCCTTCTACCTTCTTCAATATTCAAATCCTCAATTTTTTTCCTTCTCGTGTTTTGTGGAGCGCCAGTGTAAATCATAAAGGTATTTGCTCCATACGAAACAGCTTCCGCACTAGCTGCCAATAACATTTTTTTACCGCTCATTGAAACATGTGAACCTATTTTCAACAAACCTCTTCTCTCCCTTCCCGTTTTACTTCTTCTTTAATTTTCTTTGACGTTTTTTAATTTTGTCCATTTCCCACTGCATTTTCTTTTTGTAACCCGGCTTTACTTTTTGAGGTTTTTTGACCATAGTTTTGGCGGTCTTCTCTGCTTCGTCCTCTTTCCTTACACGGGTTTTTCTTTTATTTCGATCCTCTAATTCAACAAATTCCTCTTTTTTAAGATCGACGTACTTAAATTGTATCCCCATTTTTTCAAGGCGGTTCAATGCATCCTCGTCAGATATATCATATATTGTAAGGGCTACTCCAGTATTACCAGCTCTCGCAGTCCTACCTACGCGGTGAACATAAAAGTCTAGATCTGTAGGTAACTCATAGTTAATAACGTGACTGATTCCTTCAATATCAATTCCCCTTGAAGCCAGGTCAGTAGCAACAATATATTGGTACTCTAAATCCTGTATTTGCTTCATCATTTTTTTTCTCTCACGGGGGTTTAAATCTCCGTGAACGCGGGCAACCTTAAGACCTTTATTTATTAAAAAGTTTGCCACTTCTTCAGCCATTTTTTTTGTATTAGTAAAAACAATTGCTAAATATGGGTTGTATTGAATAAGTGCATCATGAACTAGTTGCTTTTTATTTCGGTGTCTTGATGGTAAGAGGTAATGAGTTAAATTTTCTGCCGTTTTTCTTTTCGCATCAATGTGAATGGTTTTCGGATTTTCCATGTACTTTTTAAGAAACGGTTTAAGTTTCTCTGGAATGGTTGCTGAAAATACAAGCATTTGCAATTTCTCAGGCATTTTCGCTGCTACCTGATCCAAATCCTCAATAAAGCCCATATCAAGCATCATATCGGCTTCATCCACGACAAGAACTTCTGAAGTATGAACAAAAAGTGCTTGTTCAACCATCAGGTCTTTTATTCTACCTGGGGTCCCTACCACAATATGTGGCTGTATCTTTAATTTATCAATTGTTCTTTGCTTGTCTGTTCCACCAATATAACATCTAGTCATGATTGCCTTATCAGGACTGCAATGCTCTGTCACCTTTAAAATTTGATGATAGATTTGCGAAGCAAGCTCTCTTGTGGGCGCAGTGATGACAGCTTGTACCTCCTGGCGTTCTGGATTGATTCGTTCTAAAATCGGCAAAACAAAAGCAAGTGTTTTCCCTGTTCCAGTTTGTGATTGACCAATTGCACTTTCATTTTTTAAAACTAATGGTATCATCCGTTCTTGAATTTCCGTTGGTTCAAAAAAACCTTGTTCCTTAACTGCTTCTATAATAAAAGGCTGAAAATTAAAACGTTCAAAACGATTTTGCTTCATGTTATTGCTCCTTATATATTAATATCTACCGTTTATGGAGTAAGTTTCTCACCTTAGCAAGAGCTTCCACTTTTCTGTCCATCGTATCATTATAGTAAAGATTGATATAAATAACCAGTTATTATCATCTTTTACCTTTAAACAACTTTTAATCATGAAAATTTACAGTTTATCCTTGTGTATATCCCTAAACCAAATTCTCCAAACTGCATAACTTAAAGCATAAGGCTTTATTTTAGAGGAGGACAAACGGATGCAGCAGCCTAGACAGAGATTTCCCATGCAAGGGCATATGGGTCCATACATGATGGGTCCCGGAGGTTTCGGGGGTCAACAACAAATGATGAATCCATATGGAGGCAATGTACGAATGATGGGATACCAGCACCAATTTAACGGCGGCAGACCTATGATGGGACAAACGATGGGAAGAGGACAAGGAAGAAGAAATGGCGGCGGATTACTATCGAAAATACTTGGAGGCAAAAAGCAGGGCAATACATTTAGTGGTCCTCGTGGTATGCAGACTGCAAGAGGCGCTGTTCCTAATGGTACAAGAGGAGTCGGCTCCATTCTTCAAACCCTGAGCAATCCTGACAGTCTCACAGGGTTCCTAAATAATACGCAACAGGTTTTAAAGACAGCCCAATCAATTGGTCCAATGATTCAACAATACGGACCAATCGTAAAGAATCTGCCTATGATGTGGAAACTATATAAGGGATTTAAAGATCTGCCTACTGAGGAAAAATCTGAGGGCGATGATACCCCTATAACGGAAGAGCAATCCGTCGAAGTAGAAGAACAACCCAAACGAAAACCGAAAACGAAAAGGAATTCGGAAAATGAGCCAGTTGTTGAGAGAAAACATCACAACGGACCTTCTATTCCAAAACTATACATTTGATTTAGGGGTGCTGAAAAACAGCATCCTTTTTCTGTTGGTGGAATTACTCCCGGATAGCAAGGCTCACTTTCCAAAAATGTATCTTTGTATTATTTCTATTAGTTTTATATAATAATTACATAGATTCAAAGTCAATGTTCTTTAGGAGGACTTTTATATATGCAAATCATTAAGATTTCACCACGCGGATACTGTTATGGTGTTGTTGACGCCATGGTAGTTGCGAGAAATGCTGCATTAGACAAATCATTACCACGTCCTATCTACATTTTAGGAATGATTGTTCATAATAAACACGTAACCGATGCTTTTGCCGAAGAGGGTATCATTACGCTTGATGGTAAAAACCGCAAGGATATTTTAGAGAAAGTAGATACAGGTACTGTCATTTTTACAGCACATGGTATTTCGCCTGAAGTCAGGGAGCTTGCGAAAAAGAAAGGCCTTGTAACGATTGACGCGACATGTCCTGATGTAACCAAAACACATGATTTGATAGAGGAAAAAACAAAACTGGGATATCAGGTTATTTATATCGGTAAAAAAGGTCACCCAGAGCCTGAAGGTGCAGTAGGTGTGGCTCCAGGTGCCGTCCACCTAGTTGAAACACCAAGTGATGTGGAAGCCTTAAATATTACAAGTGAAAAACTGATCGTTACAAATCAAACAACCATGAGCCAATGGGATGTTGCCGATACCATGAAAAAGGTACAGGAAAAATACCCTCATGCTGAAGCTCACAATGAAATCTGCATGGCCACACAAGTCCGTCAAGAAGCAGTGGCTGGTCAGGCGACTGAAGCGGATGTGACCATCGTTGTTGGTGATCCAATGAGCAATAACTCTAATAGACTGGCACAGGTTTCTGAAGAGATTGCAGGAACAAAGGCATATCGTATTGCTGATATCTCCGAGTTAGAAATTGATTGGATTAAGGACGCGAAAAATGTTGCCGTAACCTCTGGCGCATCAACTCCAACACCCATAACCAAAGAAGTCATTTCATTCTTGGAACAATTTGATCCAAACAACGAAGCTACTTGGGAACGTCGCAAAAATGTACCGTTAAACAAAATATTACCAAAGGTAAAAAAATAACCGGTCGCATGACCGGTTTTTTTATACAAAAGTAAAAGGATCTGTGTTTATTTCGGAAGGGAAGATTTCTACTTCATAGCCAGATTCCTTGCACATTTTTGAAAGTATAGACGTAAGTCCTTTTTTCATTACTTTTTCGACGTTATGTCCGGGATCTATCATGTTTAATCCCTGCATCATCGCGTCATGAGCTGTATGATAATAAATATCACCTGTAATGTAGACATCTGCGCCTTTAAACTTCGCACTCATGAAATATTTATTTCCATCTCCGCCCAATACGGCAACTTTTTTGACACGTGATGATAAATCACCAACCACCCTAACCTTATCGACTTCGAAAGCTTGCTTTACCCTCTCTGCAAATTCAGCGAGTGTCATTTCCTTAATCGTCCCGATTCGGCCAAGTCCAAGAATCTCACCTTTATTTTCAACAGGATAAACATCATATGCAACCTCTTCATATGGATGGGCCTTTATCATAGTGCTAATCGCCCTTTTTACCAAATGTTCAGGTACAATCGTTTCGATTCTCACTTCTTCAACTGCTTCTAAATGACCTTGCTGTCCGATATAGGGATTGGTGTTATCTCCCGGTAAAAACCTTCCTGTTCCATCAGTAGAAAATGAGCAATAGCTATAGTTACCAATAAAACCCGCACCAATAGCTCCTAGGACCTTCCTAATCTCGTCAGCATGACTCACTGGTGTAAAAACAACTAATTTCTTAAGCTTCGTTTCGTATGTAGGTACCAGCACTTCAGGGTTCTCCAAACCAAGTGCATTTGCTAGGAGATCATTTACACCGCCTGTAGCCACATCAAGGTTGGTATGGGCTGCATAGACAGCTATATCATGCTTTAACAATTTCTCAATCATTCTCCCCTGTACTGTGTCTGTTAGGACATTCTTAAGAGGCCGAAAGATTGGCTGATGATGGGCAATAATTAGCTGTACATTTCTTTCAATGGCTTCATCTATCACTTCTTCAAGAACATCAAGAGCAATCATAATTTTATCTATTTTCTTATTTAGTCGCCCAATTTGTAAACCTATCTTATCATCTTCCATCGCAAGAGCCTTGGGAGAAAATTGTTCAAAAAGTTGAATGATTTCATGACCATTGGCTTTCTTCATTATCCAATACCTCCTCTACAAGACTAATTTTTTTGACAACCTCTTGTTTTTTCTGTTCTGTTTCAACAGAAGGTGCTGCACTTTCAAGCTGTTCGTAAATTCTTTTCCAATTCTTCATTTCTAATAGCCATTTCTTCTTAAAAGTCTGTTCCTTTCCTTGAAGAAGAAAAGGACCAACTAAAAGACCTGTTTCAATTGGTACATCACGATATGGCTTTAAAGGGTCTCCTTTCTCAGCTACTAATATTTCGTATATTTTGTTATCCTCTTCCAGGATTTCCTCTCCAATCAATTCCCAATCATTATCGACTAGCCATTGCCTTATTACAATTGCATTGATATTTGGCTGCAACACTAGTCTCCTTACAGAAGCTAATTTTTCTTTTCCATTTTCTAAAATAGACGCAATAAGACTCCCGCCCATACCGGCAATGGTAATACAATCTGCCTCTCCAGGCTGAATGACCTCCAACCCATCACCCATTCTTACCGATATCACTTCAGTAAGCCCTTCTGCGATCACATTTTTTTCAGCAGACTGATATGGCCCCTTTGCAACTTCCCCTGCAATCCCGTAAGATATTCGTCCATTTTTAGCAAGGTAACTAGGCAGGTACCCATGATCAGAACCAATATCCGCTATCCTTGAATCCAAGGGAACATATTTTGCTACCGTTTCTAACCGAACTGATAATTTATCTGTATTCAAATCATTCACCACTTTTTATATAATACTTCTAGTATAAAAAAAGTCCTTTACAGAAGCAAAGGACCTTTTCAATAAACAATTATTTAATATTTGCTAACCAATCAGCCATTGCATCGGCTTCCTCGGGTTTAACCAAACCAGCTGGCATATTTCCTCTACCATTCGTAATCGTCTCTTTGATTTCATCTTTGGATAACCTGTCACCAACACCTTTTAGAGCAGGACCCATTCCCCCTTGATATGCATCACCGTGACAGCCGACACAAGAACCTGTGTAAATTTCTTCAGGTGCTTTTGCCACTTGTTCTGTCTCAGTACCGCCTTCCTTTTCGTTGGCAAGCTCATCCATATCCCCGAGGCCTTTGAAAGACAATAAGAACATTAGTCCGATTCCAAATACAAAAATTAGGATGTAAGGAATAACCGGATTTCGATTCATCATATAACCTCCCTTATGTACGTACAGCTGTAAATAAATAGTCTTCTACAAACAACTACTATTTTACTTTAAAAACTTCAGAAGGAAAAGCCCTAAACTTATTTTGTCACGATAATATTAATAAAAAATACAATCGATGGCTAATATTTTAAAAAAATCAGCCTTTTTATCTTTCCCCTATATACCTATTCACAACCAATTTATGTTATTTTTGAATACGATTTTTTTAATAGTAACACATACTGCTTTGGGGCATTGTTAAAGATTAATCATTATTAGAAAAGTGAATTGCTATTTTATTCAAAAAGATTACTTTTACCTATTTGCAAAGTGTAAAACAATTCAGTAAAATAAATACAAATGCGCAATAGAAAGTGCTTTCATTTCCAAATTACAAAAAAATAGTTTACCTCTTTTACAAGAAGTAAACTATAATTTATTTTTTAAGGTTTTATTCTAAGAAGTCTTTTAGGCGTTTGCTTCGACTAGGATGTCTTAATTTACGTAATGCCTTAGCTTCAATTTGTCGAATACGTTCACGGGTTACACCAAATACCTTTCCAACCTCTTCAAGAGTACGTGTACGACCATCATCAAGCCCAAAGCGTAAGCGAAGGACGTTTTCTTCCCTGTCTGTAAGGGTATCAAGAACATCTTCAAGCTGCTCTTTTAATAACTCATAGGCAGCATGCTCTGAAGGTGATGTAGCATCCTGGTCTTCTATGAAATCACCGAGGTGTGAATCATCTTCTTCACCTATAGGTGTTTCTAGAGAGACAGGTTCTTGTGCAATTTTCAAGATCTCCCTAACCTTATCCGGAGTTAGATCCATATCTTCGCCAATCTCTTCTGGAGTTGGTTCGCGACCAAGGTCCTGAAGTAATTGTCTCTGCACACGGATAAGCTTATTAATGGTTTCAACCATATGCACAGGAATACGGATTGTTCTAGCTTGGTCAGCAATCGCTCTCGTGATGGCTTGACGTATCCACCAAGTAGCATAAGTACTGAACTTAAATCCTTTGCGATAGTCAAATTTTTCAACTGCTTTGATTAGTCCCATATTCCCTTCTTGAATCAAATCAAGAAAGAGCATACCGCGTCCAACGTAACGTTTTGCAATACTAACAACAAGACGGAGGTTAGCCTCTGCCAGGCGTCGTTTTGCTTCTTCGTCGCCTTCCTCAATACGGTTGGCCAATTTTATTTCTTCTTCAGCAGAAAGCAGATCTACTCGACCAATTTCTTTTAAGTACATACGTACAGGATCGTTTATCTTCACACCAGGAGGAACGCTAAGATCATTTAGATCAAACTCATCGTCATCCCCTTTTGCTAACTGCTTAGGGTTTGGATCTTCTTCGTCACTTTCTCCTACTAATTCGATTCCTTGATCACCTAGGAACTCATAAAATTCATCCATTTGATCAGACTCTAAATCAAAATTTGCCATTCTTTCCGCAATATCATCGTAGGCAAGGACTCCGGTTTTTTTACCCAGTACCGTTAACTGATCTTTTACTTGTTCGAAGGTCAATTCATTCTCGGCCTCTTTTGAACGGGCTGATTTTTCAGCCATATGTCCCCCTCCTTCCAGAATCAAAGACACTAAAAATGGAATCTATAGCGATTTCCGCAATTGACTGATTTCAGTAGCAATTGCAGCTGCTTTACTATACTCACTTTGTCGCTCTGCTTCTTTAAGTTCCACTTCTTTTTCTTTTATCTTTAACAATTTTTGATAATTCAACACCTGTTTGATATAATCAGTTAATTCTTGATTACTTAACTCGTCATTAATTGACATCATTTCAATGTCCGCGACTATTCTTCTAAGATTTTCATCTTGAATATAGGTTAAAAATGCACTAGAGTCAGGATTCATATGATCTTCGTAAAAACCAATTAGATAAGTTATTATAGCCTGATGTTCATCAGTATTAAACGTGTTGCCCTGCAATAAATCCTGAATCTTATAGGCTATATCCCGATCTTTTAACATATGGGCAATTAAGCGCCTTTCAGCCGTATAATGTGCAGGCTTTAATTTATTCTCCTGTTTAACCAATACACGGGTCTTGTTAACTGGCTGCTGATTTTGACCACTTGAATTCCTTTTTTCTGTAAAGAAAATCTGCTTTAGCTGTTGTTGTAACGCGTCTAACGAAATCGAAAATTCAGATGCAAGCTGACGCAAATAATGATCTTTTTCAACAGCTTTTGTCAATTTACTTATTTCTTTAAGTATTGTTTCGATATAAGTAAGCCGTTCTCCTTCAATTTGAAGATTTTTTCCTCTTCGAAAGTAAAGAAATTTAAATGCCATCCATGTATGACTTGCACCTATGACCTCGTTTCGAAACTTTTCAGGACCATTTTTTTTTATATATTCATCTGGATCAAGTCCATCAGACATCATAGCCACTTTAATGGTACAACCCGCGTCCATAAGCATATTCCCAGCTCTATAAGCTGCTTCAATTCCTGCCTTGTCTGAATCAAAACAAATCGTAATGGATTGGGTATTTTGCCGTATAAGTGTGATGTGCTCTTCTGTCAAGGAGGTGCCCATTGTTGCGATACCGTTTTCCACACCAGACTTATCAGCAGCAATTACATCTGCAAATCCTTCAAAAAGAACTACTTGCTGTAATTTACGAATACTGGGTTTGGCCAAATGAAAATTATATAAAATTTTGCTTTTATTAAAGATTGCTGTTTCTGGACTATTTAAATATTTGGGCTCCTCAGCCCCCAAAGATCTCCCTGAAAAAGCAATACAGTTTCCATTTCGGTCAAAAATCGGAAACATAATTCGATCTCGAAATCGATCAAAATAGGTTCCATCTCTTTCTCGTTTGATAATTAAGCCGGCTTTTTCCATTAACTCAGGAGAAAATTCTCTTTTGGTAAGAAATTTGTAAACAAAATCCCATGAATTTAAGGAATAACCAATTTGAAATTTATCAATCGATTCTCGGGTAAATCCTCTCTTCAGCAAATACTCTAATGCATGTTGCCCATCTTTTGTATTTACCAATAAGTGATGGTAAAATTTAGAGATCAGCTCATGTGCGTCAAGCATTGACTGAAATTCCGGAGAAACACTCTTCCCCTTCCCATTTACTGAGAAGTTTACTTGTAATTCAATATTAGCCTTTTCAGCTAATTTAATGGCTGCTTCTAGAAATGAGATTCCTTCCAGCTCCATTAAAAAAGAGAAAACATTTCCTCCCGCTCCACAGCCAAAGCAATGATAAATTTGTTTATCGGATGAAACGGAAAATGATGGGGAGTTTTCTCCATGGAAAGGACATAATCCGAAGTAATTTCGCCCTTGTTTTTTCAGTTGAATATATTCGCTAATAAGTTCAACTATATCAACAGACTGACGAATTTGATTGATTTTTTCTTCGGCAATCCGTTCTGCCATGAAAACATCTCCATTTTACTTATTCTACAAAGAAATCTAAATTCCTGCATTTTTCGACAAAATTTCTGTTAGTTGCTTCACAATTTTGAACGATCAACAGAATTGAAAGGCTTTGGTCCTATACCATATACACCCCTTCTTCTTGCTTTAGCATATAGATAGCGCAAGTCAAGAGCAGTTTGTATTCCCGATTCATCATATACAATCCCGAATGGTTTGTGGTACATACTCCTTTAGGAAGTAATACGGAGGTAAGTCCAATATCCTGTGTAACAGTAATATCCCCCTTTGCAGTATGATTCATGATGAATAAGTCCGCTGCTTCTTTTCTGGAATCAACATATTTCCATGTTGCATCACCATATGTAGTCTTATTGTTCATAAGAAGCGATAAAAAGAACTTTCACGGAAAATGTAGAAGCAGTTTCGACAATTTCCTCTTTAACCGTGCATGAATCTGCATCTAAAAAAGTTGGAATGCCTTTGGTATAAGTATTAATTCTACATCATTCCGCATATTCCTTCTTTAAGATGCTAACTTTTTAGGAGCAGGCCCAAAAAGACTTATGTCGAATTTTTTTCTGTAGGTTCCCTTGACATCTAACAATAAATAGTTTATTCGTATACATGCAAGTCTAAACCTAAAAGATTCATTTTTATCACAATTTTTTATTATAGTACATTCTTTTATACTTTTCCATAGTTTTTTATCGTTAAATGAAAAACACATAATCTAAGATTATGTGTTACGCCCTTCTTTTATGAAAGTAATTTAGAATAACATTTGCTGTTTCTTCAACGGCCTTATTGGTTACATCAATAACAGGACAATTAATTCTATTTACTATCTTTTCAAAGAAGGTTAATTCATCACGAATTCTCTCAATATTTGCGTAGCTGGCCTGATCATTTAGCCCTAAAGAGATTAACCGTTCCCGCCTAATATTATTTAGTTTCTGCGGGCTGATTTTAAGTCCAAAGCACTTCTCTGCAGGAACCTTATACAGTTCCTCAGGCGGGTCAACTTCTGGAACAAGCGGTACATTCGCAACTTTTAAACGTTTTAAAGCTAAATATTGTGACAACGGAGTTTTTGACGTTCTAGATACGCCGATTAAAACGATATCAGCTTTTAGTATTCCTCTTGGGTCGCGTCCATCATCATATTTAACAGCAAACTCAATGGCTTCGACTTTTTTAAAGTAATCTTCATCCAGTTTTCTTACGAGTCCTGGTTCACACAGTGGAGTTTTCCCGCTGAAGATTTGAATTTGGTCCATAATCGGACCTATTAAATCAACTGCATATATTCCTGCTTCGTCTGCCTTTTCCTTCATATACGCACGCATATCTGGTTTGACCAACGTAAAAGCGATCATAGCGTGGTCCATCGTTACAAGTGAAACTACTTCATCAATATGTTCCTTATCCTCAACATAGGGGAATCTTTTCAATGTCATTCCTGACCCATTAAATTGGCTGATTGCTGCTTTTGTAACTAATTCAGCTGTTTCCCCCACTGAATCAGAAACTACATATATGACAGGCGTAATCATTCTTCCTCAACAGCTCCTCTGGAAAATCTATTATTATATGCATTCAGATATTGAGATGTGAATTTATTAACCATTACCCAATGCCACGAATGCTTTTGTAATATTTGTCTTCGTAATTCTGCCAATTACTTCATATCCATTTTCTGATGGCCTAACGATAGGTAAAGCATCAATTTGTTTATCAATGAGTAATTTTGCAACATCGATTAAATTGTCATCCATTTCACACATCGTAATATTTGGCATTCTAGTCATAATGATGTTGATTGGTAGTGCGGTAAGCTCTTGTTTGCCAATACTTGCTCTAAGAAGATCCTTCCTTGATAACACACCCACCAAAAGAGAGTTTTGGTCTACTACAAATAATGTTCCCACATCCTCAAGGAACATTGTACAAATCGCATCATAAACCGAAACATTTTCCTTAACGAGGACAGGGATTGAATTATAATCTCTCACAAGTATTTTCTGGAGATTTTCAGTCAAAAGCTGAGTTCCTGATTTTCCTGTATAAAAATACCCCACTCGCGGTCTTGCATCTAAATATCCAGCCATTGTAAGGATGGATAAATCAGGTCTTAAGGTTGCTCTAGTTAAGTTTAGCTGTTCAGCAATGTTCTCCCCTGTAATCGGTCCATTGTCCTTCACAATTTGAATGATCGTTTCTTGGCGTTTGGTCAGTTCTATTTTTCTCACCACCATCATTTAATCCAATGCAGAGGGGCGGTAGGGGCCGCACCCTCAAAATTCAGATTAAAACATAATTTTTTCTTGAATAAAGGTAACTAATTCAGCGATTGGTACGCGTGTTTGTTCCATTGTGTCGCGGTCTCTGATTGTTACCATATTGTCTTCTTTCGAGTCAAAATCATAGGTGATACAGAATGGTGTCCCAATTTCGTCATGTCTTCGGTAACGTTTACCAATTGAACCGGCTTCATCATAGTCTACGGAGAAATGCTTAGCTAATGTCTGGAACACTTCCTTTGCTTCCTCGGAAAGTTTTTTAGACAACGGAAGAACTGCTGCTTTAAATGGTGCTAGTGCAGGGTGGAAGTGCATAACAGTTCTAGAGGTTCCATCTTCAAGCTGTTCTTCATCATAGGCATCGATTAAAAATGCTAATGTTACTCGGTCTGCACCAAGAGATGGTTCAATACAGAACGGAATAAATCTTTCATTTGTTTCTGGATCAATATAGTTAAAGTCCTCACCAGAGAATTGCATATGCTGCTTCAGGTCATAATCCGTTCTTGAAGCTACTCCCCAAAGTTCTCCCCAGCCAAATGGGAATTTATATTCAAAATCAGTTGTAGCATTACTATAATGGGAAAGTTCATCCTCCGAATGGTCTCGAAGTCTTAAATTTTCTTTATTTAATCCTAATGAGTGAAGCCATTGCTCAGCAAAGTTCTTCCAATAATCAAACCATGTTAACTCTTCACCAGGCTTACAGAAAAACTCAAGCTCCATTTGCTCAAATTCGCGTGTACGGAAAGTAAAGTTTCCAGGTGTGATCTCGTTCCGGAAGCTTTTTCCGATTTGGGCAATTCCAAAAGGTAATTTCTTTCTCATTGTACGCTGGACATTTTTAAAGTTAACAAATATCCCTTGCGCTGTTTCAGGTCGCAGGAAAATTTCATTTGTGCTGGATTCTGTTACACCTTGGAAAGTTTTAAACATTAAATTAAATTGTCGTATGCCGGTAAAATCATGGCTGCCGCAATCTGGGCAAGCGATATTATGTTCTTTTACTAGCTCTTCCATTTTATCAAATGGAAGTCCATCAACGATCATCTCAATGCCCTTTTCATCAAGAGCATTTTCAATTAACTTATCAGCACGATGTCTGGCTTTACAGTTCTTACAATCAATCATTGGGTCGTTAAAGTTACCGATATGACCTGAAGCTTCCCACGTTCTTGGGTTCATTAAAATGCTTGCATCTAATCCGACATTGTAAGGTGACTCTTGAACAAATTTTTTCCACCAAGCTTGTTTGATGTTGTTTTTAAATTCTACTCCAAGTGGACCGTAATCCCATGTATTTGCCAGACCGCCGTAGATTTCTGAACCTGGAAAAATAAATCCTCTATGTTTCGCGTGAGAAACAATTTGCTCCATTGATACTTTCATTTTGATTAGCTCCTCTTCAATTATGGTAAAAAGGCTGTGTTAACAATGTTCTGTTGATTGGAGCTCCAGGCACTTCGCTTTCCGCGGGCGGTACGGGGAGCCTCCTCGGCGCTGAAGCGCCTGCGGGGTCTCCCCTGCCCCGTCCTCCCGCAGGAGTCTTCGTGCCTTCCGCTCCAATCAACAGAGTGCCAAATTTAAAACTTGCTTCAACACAGCCAATGAAAAATAAAAAACTCCCGCCTCTATGCTTAAGATAAGCATAGGGACGAGAGTTACCCGCGGTTCCACCCTATTTGCTGCCAGTCTATAGCAGCCTCTTTTATGTGTTTTACACACATGATATGCTCAAGAACGCCTTCCTTAGGTCCCTATACCCTAGCTCACACCATCCTAGGTTCGCTTTTACAGAGATTGCTAAGTACTCTTTTCCATCATAGCAACTATTTATTATTAAGACACATAATATCGAAATCTAAAATAAATGTCAATAAGTCAACTATATTTGATTTCGAAATTTTTCCATTGATTGAAGAAATTTCTTTGTTTTTAAATAAAGACCGGAATATTCTTCGTAGTATGCTGTGATAACCTGTTTCAACTCATCCTTAGTTTCTTGCTTTACGGAGATGTTTCCTAATCTCGAGAGATCAAAATAATAAAATAGACGTAATAATTTTACAGAGGATGGCGATAATTTATAATGGTATGGATCTTTTTCTATACATCGGTGGCATATAAGTCCACCTTCCCGAATGGAAAAAGAAAAAAGTCCGTCTGTGCTGCCGCAAACGGAACATTGATTTAGAATTGGGTGTAAGCCCAATACATTCAGCATTTTCATTTCATAGATATTCATCAGAATATCTGGATCATATCCTTCATTCAAATAATTAAGGGTTTGAAACAGAAGTTCGAAATGAAATGGGTTTGGTTTTCTATCATCGGTACATTTATCAGTCAATTCAACAATATAACTTGCATATGCCGTTAGGAATATATCTTCACCAATCCCGCGGAGGCTGGTAATCATTTCTCCCTGCTGTACACTGCCTAATCCAGTTCCTCTTTGGACTAGAAAGTAACCGTGGGTAAAAAGCTGGGTAATGGAGGAAAGCTGGCTATTAGGCTTTTTTGCTCCTCTAGCCATAACACCGATCTTCCCCCATTCCCTTGTATATAACGTAATGATTTTATTGGTTTCACCATAATCTGTAGTTCTAATGACAATGCCTTCACACTTTTGGAGCATTTCCGTCACCATCCCGATACATTAGACAAACTTATGAAACGGGAAAATCCATTTGCGCTAGATCTTCATTCTGATTTCCGGGTATTTCTTGGTTTTCCTTCTCGAGCTCTTTATAGAGAAGATAAGTGTCAATATTACCTGTCTGTAGGAATACTTTCCACGTAAAATCCATCATCGAAAACCCCACCTTTCATGTTTAGACTAGCCTATTTAAGAATCCCAAACCTTACAATTATCATAGCCTGCCTAAGCAAAAATCATAAGACGAAAAATTTGTTAATGTTGTCCATGCATAATTTTATTTAATACCAAATATTCTAGTTAGGGTTTTAATTTTAATATTCATCTTCATTAAAGCCATAATCGCGTAGCTGGGACATTTTATTCCGCCAATCTTTTTGAACTTTAACCCAAAGCTCCAAGAAAACTTTTGACCCTAAAAGATTTTCAATATCTACACGGGCACGTTTTCCTATTTCCTTAAGCATGCTCCCTTGTTTCCCAATAATAATGCCCTTTTGAGAATCTCTCTCCACAATGACAGTAGCCATTACATGAATAATATCCTTACCACCGTGTTGACGTTCCATTTTATCTAGAACAACAGCAAGGGAATGAGGAATTTCTTCACGAGTTAAGTGCAGCGCTTTCTCTCGGATTAATTCTGTGATAATAAATCTTTCTGGATGATCGGTTACTTGATCAGCCGGATAATACTGAGGCCCCTCAGGTAAATAAACTTTAATTTGTTCTAATAATCGTTCCACATTATTTCCTTCAAGTGCTGAAATTGGAACAATCTCCTTAAAAGGATATTTTTCTTTATATGATTCAATTAATGGAAGTAATTCATCTGGGTGTATTTGATCAATTTTATTTATAACAAGGAAGATAGGTGTGTTAATGGTTTCGAACTTTTCAAGAATAAATTCTTCCCCACGCCCAAATCCTTCCTCAGCGTTTACCATAAATAGGATTAAATCAACTTCTTTTAATGTGTTTTGTGCAACTTTCATCATAAAGTCGCCTAGTTTATGTTTTGGCTTATGAATCCCTGGTGTGTCAATAAACACCATTTGGGTATCATCTAGCGTCAATACACCCTGAATTTTATTACGAGTAGTTTGTGGTTTATCACTCATAATGGCAATCTTCTGACCAATAACTCGGTTAAGAAATGTTGACTTTCCTACATTTGGACGTCCAATTATTGATATAAAACCTGATTTATAACCTTTACTATCATTACTCAGCATTTAAATCCTCCGGAGAAAAGGCACCTGGAAGTAATTCTGCTACCGTAATTTCTAAAATGTCACCTTTTAGGTTAGTTAGCACAACCTTCATGTCTTTGTGACAAAGTTCCGAGATTACCTGTCGGCATGCCCCACATGGCGAGCAAGGGCGGTCAGTATCAGCCACAACTGCAAGCATTGAGAATTCTCGATCACCTTCTGAATAAGCTTTAAACAATGCAGTACGTTCAGCGCAATTGCACATGCTATAAGCGGCATTTTCAATATTACATCCATGATATACTTTTCCATCTGTTGTTAATAACGCTGCTCCTACCCCAAATTTAGAATAAGGAACATATGCTTTTTCTCTTGCTTTCTTTGATTCTTCGATTAATTTCTCGATGTTCAAAGTTCATTCTTCCCTTCCAGCAGTAATCTGCCGCTTTCTTTATTTTACCCTAAAAATGTCACAAAATCATCACTTGTAGCGAAAAAGTAATATAAAAATTTGAATTTTCATAAAAGTCAGCTAACTTTTCTAAATCGTACAAAGCTGATAAGTTATTTTACCTAATTCACATTACCTTTTCAAATTAGCCATCTAAAAAAATATGGTAAGAAGATGATGGTTCCAATTACAACCGCTGTAATAGCATAAATAAACACTGCTCCGGCCGCCAGGTCTTTTGCCTGTTTAGCAAGTGGGTGATAATCCTCTGTCACTAAATCAACAACACGCTCAATTGCTGTGTTCACCATTTCTAACGAGAAGATTCCACCTATAGCTACAATAACAAATAACCATTCCCATTTACTAATTGAAAAAAAAATGGAACAGCCAATAGCGATTAAAGATACAAAAAAATGGATACGCATATTTCTCTCAGACCAAAGAGCTTTCTTAATACCGGCTATGGCAAAAGAAAAGGACTTCCATAAATGAACATTCTTATCTCGTGAGTCCATAAGCGTCTAAGATTTCCTTCTGTCGAGCGAACATTTTTTCTTCCTCTTCCTTTTCCATATGGTCATACCCAAGAAGATGAAGAAAGCCGTGTACAGATAAAAACCCAAGTTCACGGATAAAGGAATGTCCATATTCCTTGGCCTGCTCTTCAGCCTTTGGGATGGAGATGATGATATCTCCTAGGACACGAGGAAGCTCTGCCCCTATCAATTCGATTTCACCTTCACCAAGCTCTTCCATCGCGAATGAAATCACATCCGTAGGGGCGTCCTTGTCTCTATATTCACGGTTAATTTCGTGAATTCTTTCATTAGACACAAATGTAACTGAAACCTCACTATTGTCCTCGACATTTTCTTTCTCAGCTGCAAAATTCAATAGTTTTTCAATGTCTTCCATCTGCTCGTCTGACAAGTGATCCGTTTCATCTACTAAATCAATCATCAATTTGTTCATACTTCAACCGCCTTCTTTGTCATTTCTGGATATTCAATTCTAGAGTGAAAAATTCCCTTTAAGGTTTCACAAAAAGAGTGGGATACAGTTTCTAATTCTTTCAATGTTAAATCACATTCATTTAGTTGGCCATCCTGGAGTCGGTCGGCAACAATCTTCTTAACAAGCGACTCGATGGTTTCCGGTGTAGGCTGATTCAGAGATCTAACCGCTGCTTCTACACTATCTGCAATGCCTACAATAGCAGATTCTTTTGTCTGTGGTTTTGGTCCAGGATATCGGTAATCCTCTTCATTTACCTTTTCTCCATCTTGAAGCGCTTTATGGTAAAAGAACTTCAAAAGTGTCGTACCATGATGTTGTTCAGCAATTTGAATAATTTCTTTTGGCATATTGTATTTTTTTAATATAGCTGACCCATCTGTCACGTGTGAAATAATGATATTAGCACTTTTATCCGGTTGCAATCGATCATGTGGATTGTCATGATGCATTTGGTTTTCTATAAAAAAGTTTGGCCGTTTTGTTTTACCGATATCATGATAATAACAGCCTACTCTGGCTAATAAACCATTTGCTCCTATCGCTTCGCATGCCGCATCTGCTAAGTTTGCCACCATCACACTATGGTGATAGGTACCAGGTGCTTCCATTAATATTTTCCGTAAAAGCGGATGATTTGGATTAGAAAGCTCAATTAACTTCATAGTTGAAAGAATACCAAAGCTAGTCTCCAAAAGCGGTAATAACCCCATTGTCAGGACAGCTGAACCTATTCCTGAAAAAATGGCTGTTAAAATATAATACCCAATTTCTAAACCAGAAAATTGTCCATTAGGCAAAAACATTAGTGCCCAAATGGTGAATAGATTTACAGCAGCCGCAAGTGATCCCGCTTGAAGGATTTTTGAGCGCTGATTCTGCCCGCTTAAAAAGAGCACACCTGCTAGCGCACTAAACAATATATAAATTCCTACTGAAAAATTTAGTGTTCCAGAGACCCCTTCATTGAATAAGATACTTCCAAAAATCGAAAAGATAATGGAGGAGAGAATCGCTAACTTCTCATCTATTAATATCTTGATTAGCATTCCACCCATAGCAGCAGGGAATAAGTAACCAATACCTGAATAGTTAAAAATTTGCAGCATACTGATAAGTTTCAATATGAAAAACGTCAAAATAAAAACAATCCCAAACAGGAGAAGATTTGTCTGTCTTTTTTCTGGATGTTCCTTTAATTGATAGAAATAAAAGTAAATTGAGGTCAGGATAATTGATATAAGAATCATTAAACCAATGAACGGTTTGTATGATTGCTTATTATCTAATAGACCAACTAGTTCTAGCTGGCGAAATTCTTCCTGACGAATTAATTTACCCTCTTCAATAATAATTTGCCCTTGCAGGATTTTTACCGGTTCAACTGATTCCGCTGCTTGCTTTCGCAGCTCTTCGGTTGCCTCTGGGTCATAAAATTCATTCTGTATGACAGCATACCTACCTAATTCTATCGCTGCATTTTTCAAGTCATTATTTAAGGTGGTAAATTTTAATTCTTCCTCTAAACTTTTTTTTGCATTTTCTACGTCATCCGCAGAAATTCGTTTGTTCATCACATTATTTATAGCTGTCACCGTTAGATCCTTTGCAATCGATAATTCATCGTTGCTAGCTTGTACCAGTGCATTAAAAACACGCTCTGAAAGATCCTTAATTACACGATCTGTTAATTTCTCCTTTAACATAGTCACTTTTTCTTCAACAGTTGGTTCAATCACTTCAAAAGGGTCTTTATCAAGTACACCTAGTTTTTTCGTTTCATCCTCTATTTCATCATTTACCTCCGAGGCTGAGTCAAATATCGAGGTAATTAAATCTACTTGATTTGTGGAATATTCCTTTTTCAATGTATACACGTCCTGAACTTGATCCAATGCATCTTGACGTTTTTTTTCTGTACTGATTTTATCTTCAACTGTTGCTGGAGATCGAATGGTTTTATCTGCTACCGTTAAAAGACTTATATCAAGTTTCTCTGGCTTTACATTTCCATACATAGAGATAAATAGGATTACACCTATAACAACAAAGACTAACATTCTGAAGAAGGTATAATCTAGAAGCTTTTTTATTTGAATTAAGTATTGCTGTATTTTTTTCAACTAACTCCCCCCAAAGCAACTAAATAACCCTAATCTAGTATGTAAACACGCTTTATGTAAAATGATAACAGTTTTTCCCTGAAGTTTCATCCTCTAATACAAGATGAGCCATATTTATAAAACAATTGTTATGATTATATGACAAAAGGGATAAACCCTAAGCAGGTTTATCCCTCCATTCAAAGATTTAAGTTTGCAATGGTTTCTTTTCATATGCTTCAATGATTCTGCCTACTAAAGGATGACGAACAACGTCACTTTGTTCTAAGAAAACAAAGGAAATTCCATTGACCCCCAACAAGATTTTCTCGGCAGCGATTAATCCGGACTTAGCCCCTTTTGGTAAATCTATTTGTGTTTGGTCACCAGTAATCACCATTTTTGAACCAAAGCCAAGACGTGTTAAGAACATCTTCATTTGGGCGTGGGTTGTATTTTGAGCTTCATCTAATATCACGAAGGCATCGTCTAATGTCCGACCCCTCATGTAGGCTAGAGGAGCGATTTCGATGGTTCCCCGTTCAATTAATCTTTGTGTATGTTCAGCACCGAGAATGTCATTCAGAGCGTCATATAAGGGGCGTAAATAAGGATCAACCTTTTCTTTTAGATCACCTGGTAAAAATCCAAGGCTTTCTCCAGCCTCCACCGCAGGTCGCGTAAGAATGATCTTATTGACTTGCCCATTCTTTAACGCATTGACCGCCATAACCACGGCTAAATACGTTTTTCCTGTTCCTGCAGGACCAATGCCAAATACGAGATCATTTTGTCTGATGGCCATTATATATTGTCTTTGTCCAAGCGTCTTGATACGAATAACTTTTCCTTTTACATTCTTAGCAATTTCCTCATCATAGAGATTATCAAAATAATCCAGCGTACCTTTTTGCGCCATTTGTATCGCTGACAGGACATCTCTTTGGCTAATGGTTACACCCTTTCTAATGACAAAAATAAGCTTATCAAGAATTTGACTGGCAAGTACTACTCTTTCCTCATCACCAGATAAGCTAACTGACTCGCCGCGTGTGACGATAGATACTTGTAATTCTTCTTCAATTATCTTTAAATTTGAATCCGCGTTGCCTAAGAGAGCTATCGCTTCTGTTGGATTTTCAAGTTGTACATTTATTGTTTTTAAGTTAACTGTCATTCAGTAGTCTCCTTAGGTATTGGTTGTCCAACCGCTATATTTTCGATTATCTTAAAATGGATATCTAGGATAACTTTACCATTTTTCAACTCTTTGTGTAAAATTTTTTGGTCTTTAATGATAGCTTCTTCATCCAACCCACTTTTTATTTTATCTTTTGCTAATTCAAGTGCATTATTTTCTGCTTCTTTCTCCGTATACGTTCTGATTGTCTCTTCGCGCGCTCTCAATGTTTCATTTCCAATCGAAATAGGCAGCTCCCATTTAAGGAAATGAATTTTCTTCATATTCTTGTCCAATTCGAATTCCTGGAATTCGGGTTTACCAAAACCCCAAATAGGGATTTCTAGCTTTCCTAAGATTATCGAGAACTTTTGCTTTTCCTGACCATTGAATACAAAGAATTTGGTGGTCAATGGCAATTCAACATGGCTCTTATACCACGTTTCCCCCCAAACCTCTCCAACGGCTGCAACCTGCTGTGTTTGCCCATCTTTTCCAATGACCCCGGATACTAGCAATTGCCCAGCTTCTACATGGTCATGTATATCGACCATTTTTTGTCCAGTTTCAACATACATGGAGTCAATGACCGCTTTCTTTTTTGCAACCAGGTTTTGTGGGGCAAGTTGTTCTGGCTTTTCAGGTTCTTTCTTCTCAACCACTTGAAGGTGGTAGGTTGTCCCTTTTAACTCCACACCTACCCAAGTAAGGTTACCAACATTATTTGTCAATTTCCTTTGAATTGCTTCTACGTTATCCACAAAAAATTGGACTTTTCCTATTTTCACTCCCATCTTGTCCAATTCTTTACGAATCTGATACTCTGTAGCTGGCTTTGCTCCTTTTATTTCAATTCCCCAAATGACATTCGATAAAAACATAATCAATAGTAGAAAGAGAATAGCCCCGCCAACAAAGCCACTATTTTTCAATAAGCGTTTAAATAAAAAAGGCATACCCGCCCTTTTTAAGAATGTAATTGAGCATTCTCTTTCTCTTGCATATCGCCGAATTTTTAATGCATCCTGTAGTCTCATTGTAAAGGTTATCGTTTCAGTCCCATGTCGTTTTACATTCCATACAATCAGACCGTTTCTGATTAAGACATTTATGAATCTTTCTATGCCTCTTCCTGATACTTTAACCGTAACCTTGCCAGATATGAATTCGATCCATTGGTTTTTCATTTTGTTCCTCCTGGATTTTCATTTATATATAGGACCTGATCAATTTTTCCTTCAAGCAAAATTTCTTCAGGTAAAATGGTTTTGATTACGAAAGACTTTCCTCTTATTTGTAATTGACCCTGCTTTAACAACAGCCGTAATTCTTTATCAGTAAAGGTGATCAACCCTCTATGATTCTCAATGTAAATATGGATTTGCCCAATCATTGTGATTCGCGGCAAATCCATCATGACATCTTGAGGAAGATCCATTTTTTGTGCCATCCAGTTCCGGACACGCAGGCCCCATTTTTTTGCCATAAAAAAAGAACCCCCTTTCATCTCATATTATGAAATGAAAGGAGGTTCTAGCACTTCTTTTTCTTTTATACCAGGGGATTTTGAAATTATTCCTTTAGCGGTTTCTCGAAAAATATGGTTTTTTAGCCCGTGGTTCGCCCAGGATTTCAGCCCAAATAATCCCATTAATTATCGCTTTTTCATCGGGTTTTTCAAGTGAAATATCCGTAGAATCAACTTTTAGTAAAGTTGATTCAATCGGCATCTCCATTTGTTTTATTGGAACAACATGCTTTTGCTTTATTTCTAGATATTTCCCCTCTATACCCGGCAAATTATTATCTGCTTTTGCAGGCTGACCTACAGAGATTTGACCAGGTTTTGACGGCTTATTCCTCATTTGTTGTTCAACTTGGGTACGAATATCAGTAAACCCTTTTGCAGTAAATGGCTTTGTTCGTCCAGGATTACTTTTACCCTTGGCCTTTCCAAAGATCGATGAGAGAATTCCGGCGATAATCAAAAATATTATTGTTTCCATGTCCCACCCTCCTTCTGATCAAAATCGATCGGCGGTTTAGCGGTCGTCTTTTTTATCTCCTGTCATCTTGCCGATAGATCCGCGCATCTCAGTATCAGCCGAAATATTTTTATAATTCATATATTCCATCACACTGATATTACCAGATTTTAACGCTTCTGCCATGGCCAGCGGCACCTCTGCCTCTGCCTCTACAACTTTTGCTCTCATTTCCTCTACCCTTGCCTTCATTTCCTGTTCTGTAGCGACAGCCATCGCCCTGCGTTCTTCTGCTTTTGCCTGGGCAATTTTCTTATCGGCTTCTGCCTGCTCTGTTTGCAGCTCAGCACCAATGTTCCTTCCTAAATCAACGTCGGCAATATCAATCGATAGAATTTCAAAAGCCGTACCGGAATCTAATCCTTTTGCTAGAACAGTTTGTGAGATCAGTTCAGGGCTCTCTAGTACCTTACTATGGTCAAGTGAGGAACCAATCGTGGATATAACCCCTTCACCTACACGAGCTACAACAGTATCTTCACCCGCACCTCCGACAAGACGGTCGATATTTGCACGAACGGTAATTCGCGCTTTTGCTTTTACTTCAATTCCGTTCATAGCAACTCCCGCGATGAATGGGGTTTCGATGACTTTTGGATTTACACTCATCTGCACGGCTTCTAGGACATCACGCCCTGCAAGGTCAATTGCAGCACAACGTTCGAATGATAACTCAATGTTTGCACGATGTGCAGCGATTAAAGCATTCACCACTCTATCTACATTCCCACCTGCCAGGTAATGACTTTCGAGCTGATTTGTTGTTACGTTTAACCCAGCTTTATGCGCTTTAATAAGCGGATTGACTACTCTGCTCGGCGTAACCCGTCTAAGTCTCATCCCTACTAATGTAAAAATACTGATTCGAACCCCTGCAGCAAGGGCAGATACCCAAAGCATAACCGGAACAAATGATAATAATATTCCCAGAAAAATTAACGCAACCACAATAATACCAATCATAAATAAACTTCCACTTGTTATTTCCACCGCACTTACCTCCTCTTTCGGATTAATTTACCTTTCTGACCACGATTCGTACACCTTCGACTTTTATTACGGTGATTTTAGTATTTTGGTCAATGAAATCGCCTTCAGTTACAACATCTATTCTTTCATTATTAAAAACTGCTGTTCCCGAAGGTCTTAAGACTGTCAATGCAATACCTTCTTTACCTAGTAAGTCTGTTCGATTTACATTAGATACATAGCCATCTTCTTTTTTAGCAGTATCAAACAGAATCATTCGATTAAATAAAACCACTTTTTTGCGGAGGACCTTGCTCATAAAAAACATGACAGCAATCGAAATACAAATTGCAATAAAAATAGAGATTCCCATATTCAACGGATTTTCCCCAGCTAGAAACAGACTTGCTATTAATGCAGCCAAACCTAGTGTGCCCGAAATGGCTCCTGGAAGAAAAAATTCTAAAAAGATTAGCATGATCCCAACCGCAAACAACATAATTGTTCCAAAACCGGCAAGACCTGCTTGAAAATGTCCGTAAAAGAAAAGAAGTAGTGCAAATAAACCTATGAATCCTGATATCCCAAACTTCGATGAAAACAATTCATAAACAATAGCTGTTCCTGCAATCGTTAATAGCAGTGTTACAACGATCGGGTTTGTTAGAAACTCAACCATAATTACCCTCCCTTCATGTCGACACTATGTATACGTTTTAAAGACAAATAAGTTTCAAATTTTTCAAAACAATGAAAAACCGCAAGCTAAACGCTTGCGGTTTTGGTTGTCAGAATAATTATGAAAGGTGTTGTTGTACAAATTTATTTACAAGTGAACCGTCTGCTTTACCTTTTAATTTAGGCATAATCGCAGCCATCACTTTTCCCATATCCGCTTTTGATTTTGCACCGACTTCAGAGATTGTTTCTTTAACAATTTCTGACAACTCTTCTTCGGAAAGCTGCTTCGGTAAATACAGTTCGACGATAGCCAACTCTGCACGCAATTTATCAACAAGGTCTTGACGACCTGCTTTATCAAATTCATGGAGGGATTCTTTGCGTTGCTTTACTTCGCGAGAAAGGATTGTTAACTCAGTTTCTTCGGAAAGCTCTTTTGTACCAAGCTTAATTGCTTCATTTTGCAAGGAAGCTTTTACCATCCGAATCGTTGTGAGTTTGTCTTTTTCCTTATTTTTCATCGCTTGTTTCATGTCACTGTTTAAACGCTCGAGAAGACTCATAAATTACACCCTCTCTTAGAACTTACGTTTTCTTGCTGCTTCAGACTTTTTCTTACGCTTTACACTTGGCTTTTCGTAGAATTCGCGCTTTCTTGCCTCTTGCAAAGTACCAGTTTTTGATACTGTACGTTTGAAGCGACGAAGAGCATCTTCAAGCGA